>NZ_JAPZSU010000053.1 GCF_027531905.1 Flavobacterium sp.
TTCCCGTTTGGCTTGATGTAGGATTTTATTTTCCCTTAATGCTTCCGGATTCTTTTTTTTGTAGTCATAATTTACGAATTTTAAGTATCTTCGTAAGATACTAAATCATTTGCTTGGTGCTACCGAAGGTTTAGTTCAACACACGCTACAAGCAAGCTGGGCAATTGGCTTAATTTGAAAACAGTTTGTATTTGATATATTTGTTTTTAACCGAAAGAATACGCATCTTTAATCCCAGCCTGCGTGTAGCGCGGGAACGATGGGGCTTTATTTTTGAACTACTACTTTAGCCTTTGGAGCTATTCTGTCAACAAATAACGAATAGGCTTTTTCTGAGGGATGCAGACCATCTTTAGCTACCAAATAAGTCTCTTTTAGGCCTTGTCTTGTGATGTCGGTGATGTTGATAAAAGTAATACCATTGGCATCGCAATAACTTTTTGCGAATGCATTATAACGGTCTGACTCAGTGGATATTTTTGTTGCATTTCCTGTTTGTTGTCCAAAGGGAGTGTAAGCATAATCAGGGATCGAAACCACAATAACATTGTCTTTGTTGCCTTTGGCTAAAGTGGTGGCTGTTTGAACCAATTGTGGAAACTCTCTTTCATAAAGGCTAAATTCTCTATTTTGGTATTGATTGTTTACTCCAATAAGTAGGGTTACTAAGCTGTAATCGGTAGTTGGTTGCTGTTCTTTAATCGCTTGGATTAGATTAGAAGTGGTCCAGCCTGTTTGCGCAATGATTTTTAAGTCTACCGATAAACCAGGAATAGTGGTTTCAAGTTTTTTCTTTAATTGCTCTGGGAAACGACATGTAGGACACACACTTTGTCCAATCGTATAGCTGTCCCCTAGGGCGATATAAGTTACTTTTTTGTTAACAGGTTGAAGGGCTGGGTTACTTTCGGGTTGGGGAACAACCGTTGTGTTTTCGCCAGAACATTGGTTGAAAAAAAGCACCACGACTATCAAAATGAAAAGGCGTAATGCTGTTTTTAAATGTTTCGAAAACTGTTCCATACCTTTTTTAAGCGGTTTCCATTGTCAAACTTAATTGTTGTTCGATACCGTTCCAAAGACCTATTCTTTTTTCTAAGGCAAGGATCGAAATGGCTTCAACTTCCTCCCATTTTTTAGCATCGTTGCCGCAAAGTTCGGTTATCATTTGCATGGCCATTGGTCCGTGTTCGTCTGCATCCAATTCGATATGTCTTTCGAAATAGTAAATCAATTGTTTTAAATCCGTTTCAGGGAAATTCTTTTGGAAGTTTTGAAGAATTTCCGTGAACATACTTGGAATCAAATCTTCTCTTCCGAAGGTAAACGCAGCGGCTATTTCATGCGCTTTACCATGTTCAATTACCTGAAAAGTAAAATCCAAAAATGATTTAATATTCGGGTATAATTGGCTTTTTTTAATAGCCACAAAAATATTCTGAAAGGATTGCACTTCGTTAAGGAAATTAGTAATTCCTGATGTGTCTGCACCGCAAGCTTCCATAGCTTCTAGGTACATTTCGAAGTGGCTTAAGTGTCTTCCGTCCATACTAAGGTCGGTTTCTTCAGCCAAAACAATTTCGTTGATTAAATAGCGTGTTTCTGGATTGGGAGTTGCAAACCATGGCGTTGTTGTACAGGTTAATTTGGCTTGCAAAGCTTTCAAAAGCGACATAAAGTCCCATACTGCATACACATGCGTTTCTAGAAAACTATGTAAATCTTCTAGATTTTGTACTTTCTGATATAGACTATGATTTAAAAGTTGTTCTTTTTGAGAAGCTATCTTTGAATTGATGTAGGTAATGTTCATTGGGATTTTTTTTGTAAAATTAAAAAAGCTTCCTGTTACCAAGAAGCTTCTATAATTGATTTTATAAATACTTTAATAGTTGTTTATCTTATTTAAAAGCTGCAATTCCTGTGATGTCCATTCCTGTAATTAATAAATGAATATCGTGGGTGCCTTCATACGTAATTACCGATTCTAAATTCATCATATGGCGCATGATAGAATATTCGCCTGTAATTCCCATTCCGCCTAACATTTGTCTGGCTTCACGAGCAATATGAATTGCCATATCGACATTATTTCTTTTGGCCATTGAGATTTGAGCCGAAGTCGCTCTGCCTTCATTTCTCAAGACGCCTAATCTCCAGGTTAGCAATTGCGCTTTGGTGATTTCAGTAATCATTTCGGCTAATTTTTTTTGTTGCAATTGAGTTCCTGCTATAGGTTTGTCAAATTGAATACGCTCTTTGGCATAACGCAAAGCGGTATCGTAGCAATCCATAGCAGCTCCAATGGCGCCCCAAGCAATTCCATAACGAGCAGAATCTAGACAACCTAGTGGTGCGCCTAATCCTGATTTGTTGGGTAGCAAGTTTTCTTTAGGAACTTTTACATTATCAAAAATCAATTCTCCAGTAGCCGAAGCTCTCAAAGACCATTTGTTGTGGGTTTCAGGAGTAGTGAATCCTTCCATGCCGCGTTCAACGATTAAACCGTGAATACGTCCTTCTTCATTCTTTGCCCAAACTACAGCAATATCAGCAAAAGGAGCGTTAGAAATCCACATTTTCGCACCATTTAATAAATAGTGATCGCCTTTGTCTTTGAAGTTGGTGGTCATTCCACCTGGGTTAGAGCCGTGGTCAGGTTCCGTCAATCCAAAACAGCCCATGAATTCTCCAGTAGCTAGTTTGGGTAAATATTTCATGCGTTGTTCTTCGTTGCCGTATTTCCAAATTGGATACATTACCAAAGAAGATTGTACAGATGAAGTAGAGCGCACGCCAGAATCCCCGCGTTCAATTTCTTGCATAATGAGTCCGTAGGATATTTGATCCAATCCAGCACCACCATACTCAACAGGAATGTAGGGGCCAAAACCGCC
This sequence comes from Flavobacterium sp., assembly GCF_027531905.1. Classification (GTDB taxonomy): domain Bacteria; phylum Bacteroidota; class Bacteroidia; order Flavobacteriales; family Flavobacteriaceae; genus Flavobacterium. The sequence continues at coordinate 2,898 of NZ_JAPZSU010000053.1, forward strand.
AATTTCTCCCAAACCTTTGATGATTTGTTTTGGAAATTCAGCCTTTTGGGCATAGTCTTCTATAATTGGGGATACTTCTCTTTTTACCCAAGCTCTTGCGGCGTCACGCACTAACTTGTGTTCTTCGGTTAATAAATCGTCAAGATTATAGTAATCAGGAGATTGAAATAAGTCTGGTTTCATGGTTCGAAAATTTTATGGCAACAAATCTACATAAAGAAATATAACAAAACTACTTAAAAATGTTATATTTTTTTAAATTCATTTCAAATTTATAGCTTTTTCAATTGCAATATAAAATTACATTTTAATTTAGAATTGGAATAGTGAAAATGTAAAAAAATCATTACTTATCAGCTAATTAGCAGGTCGGTAACTACATCTTCAAATAAAAATCCTTAGTTAATTCGATATATTCTGGAGTATAGACGTGTCTTGCGGTTTCGATAACCAACTCGTCAATTGCCAAGTCGGTAGTTTTATTTCTGCTAAAAGCCAGTAAGCTACGTTTGATTTCAGTAGTTGGTGTTCCTTTGACACGAGTAATTTTTAAAGGATACAATTCGAATTCTTTGGCCAAAGCAGTAAAGTTTTCTTCTTCTTTGAAGGGAATAATGACTGCAAAAATTCCGTTTTCAGAAAGCAGTAAATCTGCAGCTTCGAGTAATTGTTCAAAGGGCATAGCGTCTTGAAATCGGGCTAAGTCGCGTGATTCATTTTCAGTTTTGTAATCTTCAGAATAGAAAGGTGGGTTGGAAGCAATCAAATCATATTCTTCTTCCGGTTCTTCTATAAATTCGTCCAAACCGGCATGAAAACAGAACAATCTATCGTTCCAAGGTGAATTTTCGAAATTATCGGTTGCTTGCTCGTAAGCAGCTTCGTCAATTTCTAAAGCGTCAATTTGCTGTGCTGCGCTTCTTTGTGCTAACATCAAAGCGATGATGCCAGTTCCAGTACCAATATCTAAAATGCTGAAAGGATGATTGTGAATTGGAGCCCAAGCGCCCAATAGTACACCATCCGTACCAATTTTCATAGCGCAACGGTCTTGTTCAACAACGAATTGTTTAAATGTAAACATAAATTAAAATTCCAATTTTTTAAATTCCAAATTCCAATACTTTTTGAGATAAATTCCAAATTCCAAACTTGAGAGCACAATTCTTTTTGTTGGAATTTGGTATTTAAATATTGGAATTTATTTTTGTTATAATAGCAGATAATATTTTTCTTAATTCCTCAACTTCATATAGAAGTGATTCTGATGTTTCTTTATGTTCTGGATTCAGCTCGTGTAATAAGCGAATCCAATATATTGATTCTTTAGCTTCTTTTCTTGCGATTTTTAAACGAAAAACTAAGTCTTTGTCACCAAGCTTCTCATTTGCTTCTATGTAATTAGCTCCAATTGACCCAGAGGATCTTACTAATTGCTTGTTATCTTCAATATTTGAAGTAGTTTTATGTAGTTTTTGAACATAAAATCTACACTCTTTAGCGAATAAAAAAGTTCTTTCTTCTAAATCATAAGGTTTATTCATAATTACATCAAATTCCAAAAATAAATAAATTCCAAATTTTAATACTCTAACAAGGAGATCGATTCTTCTTGTTGATTTTGAATTTTAAATTTAGATTAAAATATCTGAATTTCCATTCCAAAATTGGAATTTAGAATTTCAGTATTTGAATTTCCTTTTAGGTTGTAATTTGGAATTTCTTTTTTGGAATATTCTTTTGTGATTCCCCTTTATTTGGAATTTGGTATTTCTTTATTTGGAATTTTAATTAAAGGTACATCTCAATCAATCCCTCTGGCAAATCCATGATGATTTTTTTGTTTTCGCGGTCTACTTTTACCAAGAAATGGTCAATCATTGGGATTAAGATTTCGGCGTCGCCCTTAAGTAATTCGAATAAAGGTTGTGCTGTAGTGTCGTTGATAGATTGAATTTCTCCAACGTATCCTAAGCGTTTGTCTTCTACTTCAAAACCAATTACTTCGTGAAAATAGAATTTGTTTCCGCTTAGTTTTGGAAGCATTTTTAAAGGAAGATAAAGGTCACTTCCAATGAGTGCATCAGCTTGTTCTTCGGTAGTAATGTCCTCAAAACGGATGCGTAGAAAGTCGTTTTTGTGCAGTGAACTACTTTCAATAAAAAAAGGAACCAAGTGTTTGTTGTGGTCAACAAACACTGATTCCAAGTTTTCGTATAACTCAGGTTCATCCGTGTCTAAATAAGCTAGGACTTCCCCTTTGAAACTAAATTTTTTGGCTATTTTGCCTAAATAGAAACAATCTTCTTTACGCATTGTCGCCTTGTAAAATTATGCTTCAGTTGTTTCGTTATTCTCTTCTGCAGCTGGAGCTTCTTCAGCTTCAACTTCAGCAACTTCTTCCGCAGGAGTTGCAGCAGCAATAGCAGCAGCTTCAGCTTCAGCTTGTGCAGCTAAACGTTTTGCGTTAACTTCTTGTTCTGCTTTCAAAGCTTTTGCTTTATCAGCAGCTTGAGCTTTAGTCAAACCTTCTTTTTTAGCAACAACTTTGTTTGCTTTTTCCTCTAACCAAGCTGCCAATTTAGCATCTGCTTGCTCTTGAGTCAAAGCTCCTTTGCGAACACCTCCATCTAGGTGGTGTTTCAATAAAGCACCTTTGTAAGAAAGAATTGCTTTAGCAGTATCAGTTGGTTGAGCACCATTGTGCAACCATTTCACTGCACTATCCAAATTTAATTCGATAGTTGCTGGGTTAGTGTTTGGATTGTAAGTACCGATTTTCTCTAAGTATTTACCATCTCTTTTTGAGCGAGCATCTGCTGCTACAACCCAGTAAAAAGGTTTTTGTTTTTTACCGTGTCTTTGTAATCTAATTTTTACTGACATAATCTTGTGATTAAATTTTGAGGTACTCGACCTCGATTAATTAAGGGTGCAAAGATACATTTTTTATTTAAAAAAACTATAGTGGGCTATAATATTCATATTTAGATTTTTAATAACGGCTACTTATGTCTTTTTTTATTGTTTGAAATAAAAAAACTATAGATTTGTACCGAATCAATTTCATTAATTAATAGAATGAAAAAAACACTTTTTTTTGTTGCTTTAGCTTTAGTTATGAGTTCTTGCTCAGACGATGTGATTTTCAATAATCCTTCTGTTCAAGGTTTGAAGGACAATGTTTTTTGGCGTGCTTTACAAAGCAAAGCGGTTGTGTCTAATGATGGTACAATTGCAATTGAAGCTGTAACATTGAAGGAAAATTTAACTTTGCATCTTTCTTCTGTTCAAGAAAAAAGGTATTTATTGGACAATAGTGCTGTAGATTATGTTACGTATACTTCTAGAGAGTCTTCGCCCGAGATTTCACTCACCTCAAAAAATGGAATGGGAAAAGGGAAGGTCATTGTTTCAGAATACGATGAAGTAAATAAAACAATTACTGGAACTTTTACTTTTGTAATCACTACTCCTGTAGCAGGAACGCAAGAAGTTAAAGAATTTTATTTTTCGCAAGGTGTTTTTTACAAAGTTCCAGTGTCTCCATAAGTGAAGACTTTGACGAAATAGTCTAGTTATTAATTTGTTACAGGACTTATGAAATTGCTTTTTTTTCATAATTATTGCATAAATCTTTTAATTGATAGTAGATTAGAATAAAATAAGACTACATTTGTTGCATTATTATAAATAAGTACATATGAACATTTTTGTTGGAAGTCTTCCATTCAGTATTGAGGAAGCAGATTTAAGAGAGTCTTTCGAAGCTTACGGAGCAGTAGATTCAGTTAAAATTATAACGGATAAATTTACTGGTAGAAGTAAAGGTTTTGGTTTCGTAGAGATGCCAAACGACGCGGAAGCTCAAAAAGCAATTGACGAATTAAACGGTGCTACCGTTCAAGGACGTGCAATTGTTGTAAACAAATCTGAGCCAAAACCAGAAGGCGAAAGAAGAAGTTTCAACAACAACCGTGGTGGTGATTCACGCGGAGGTTACGGAAACAACCGCGGTGGTGGTGACAGAGGAGGAAGATATTAATATTTTTTTCTAGTATAAAAAAAGGGAACAATTGAAAAATTGTTCCCTTTTTTGTTTCCTCACCCCCCCGCCCTCTCCGAAGGAGAGGGAGCTGAAGAATGGTTTTTTATTTTATAAATTAGCCACTAACCAATCACCCACTTCGCTAGTTTTATAGGCTTTACTTCCTTTTGTAGCTAAGTCTTCGGTGACAACGCCTTCTTCTAGTGATTTGTTGACTACGGCTCTTATGGCTTGCGCTTCTTCTTTTAATCCAAAGGCATCTTCAAACATCATTGCGGCAGATAAAATAGTAGCCAATGGATTGGCGATGTTTAGTCCAGTTGCTTGAGGGTACGACCCGTGAATGGGTTCATACAATGAGGTGTGTTCTCCAACAGAAGCTGAAGGCATTAATCCCATTGAACCTGAAATTACAGAAGCTTCATCGGTTAAAATGTCTCCAAATAAATTTTCGGTAATCAATACATCGTAAGAGTTAGGCCATTGCACCAAACGCATAGCGACAGCATCTACAAATTCATAACTCACTTCTACTTCTGGATAGTCTTTGGCCATAGCTTGAACCGTTTCTCTCCAAAGACGAGAGGTTTCTAGTACATTGGCTTTGTCTACACAACATAATTTCTTAGAACGTGTCATTGCTAATTCAAAACCTTTTTTGGCCAATCGTTGTACTTCGGCTCTTGTGTATACACAATTGTCAAAAGCAGTTTCGCCATCATCTCTTCTTCCTTTTTCACCAAAATAAATTCCACCAGTTAGTTCTCTCAAGAAAACCAAATCTGTTCCTTCGATACGCTCTCTTTTTAAAGGTGAATTGTCAATCAATGACGGAAAAGTAAACGTTGGACGTACATTAGCAAACAATCCTAGTTTTTTACGCATTAAAAGCAAACCTTGTTCAGGGCGAACGGGTGCGCTTGGGTCGTTATCATATTTTGGATGTCCGATGGCTCCAAACAAAACCGCATCGGCTTTCATGCATATTTCGTGTGTTTCGTCTGGGTAAGGCACGCCAACTGCGTCAATAGCACAAGCACCTGTTAAGGCTGGCGTCCAAGTGATGTCGTGATTGAATTTTTTCGCAATAGCATCAGATACTTTTACGGCTTCGTTGATGACTTCTGGTCCGATGCCGTCTCCGGCTAAAAGGGCAATATTTAATTTCATATAGTAAAGTTTTTTCCTCTACCCAACCCCTCCGAAGGCAATGTCATTAAGTTAAGAGATTTTAGATTGTAGATTAACGATTCTTGATTTTAGATTTTGGAGCAAGTGTGTAAAAATTATATGATTTTCAGTATCTTATACATCAGCAATCAAAAATCGTTAATCAAAAATCAGCAATCATTTTATCATTTAATCCTTAATTTAATGACATTGCCTCCGAAGGAGAGGGAGAATGGATGTTGATGGATTGGGTTTATTGTTTTATGTTTCTTTATTTTGGTGTTATTGTTTGATTTTTACGTTTCCGTTTTGTCTCCCGCCCCTTCGGGGAGGGTCGGTGAGGGGATAACATTCAACATTTTTTGCGTAGCGACAATGGCTGCCACAGTTTGGTCGGAGTCTAATCCTCTTGTTTTGAATTCCTTTCCGTTTGCTGTCCAGGTGATAACCGTTTCACACAAAGCATCGGAGCTACTTCCTGGAGGGATTCTAACGGCGTAATCAACGAGCTTAGGTAAAGGCATTTTTTTGCTTTTGTAAATTTTGTTCAGTGCATTCATAAAAGCATCAAATTGTCCGTCGCCTTGTGCGTTTTCTTCGATTATTTCTCCATCAATTTTAAGACAAAGTGTAGTTGAAGGGCGCATTCCTTTGGCATGAACCAAAACATAGGATTGGACCACCACACGTTCTTGATACGACTGACTGTCCAAAACATCTGAAATGATATAAGGCAAATCTTCTTTGGTTACTGTTTCTTTTTTGTCACCCAATTCGATGATGCGTTGCGTAACGAGTTTTAAATCCTCTGCATTAAGTTGAAGGCCAAGTTCTTGAAGGTTTTTTTCAATATTGGCTTTGCCTGATGTTTTTCCAAGCGCATATTTTCGTTTTCTTCCAAAACGCTCGGGTAATAAGTCGTTGAAATACAGATTGTTTTTGTTGTCTCCATCAGCATGAATACCAGCGGTTTGAGTAAATACATTATCTCCAACTATGGGTTTGTTCGCCGGAATTCTATATCCAGTAAAAGTTTCTACAAGTTTGCTAACCGAGTATAGAGATGTTTCTTTGACATTGATTTTTACTTGAGGTAAAAAATCATTGATAACGGCAACGGTACTCTCCAAAGGAGCATTTCCAGCACGTTCTCCCATTCCATTTACAGTAACGTGTAAACCACTGATTCCTGCTTTTATGGCTTCCATGACATTGGCAACACTAAGATCATAATCGTTATGCGCATGAAAATCGAAGTGAATGTCCGGGTACTTTTGTGTGATTTTAGAAATGAATTCAAAAGTATCCGAAGGAATTAAAACGCCCAACGTATCTGGAAGTAAGATTCTTTTAACGGGTTGCTGCGTGATAAAGTCCAAATATTGAAATACGTACTCGGGCGAATTGCGCATCCCATTGCTCCAATCTTCTAGATAAACATTGGTAGCGATTCCGTTTTGATTGGCGAGTTCGATTGCTTGTGCAATTTCTGCAAAATGTTGTTCAGGTGTTTTTTTTAATTGGTGGGTTAAGTGGTTCAAAGAACCTTTCGTTAAAAGATTTTGAACTTTGGCACCCGCTTTCTTCATCCATTCAATAGATATTCCGCCATCTACAAAAGACAAAACTTCTATTTTGTCAGTATAACCTTTTGTAGCCGCCCAATCCATAATGCCTTTTACACCTTGAAATTCTCCTTCACTCACGCGAGCCGAAGCAATTTCGATGCGATCAATATGCAATTCTTCTAAAAGTAATTGAGCAATGGTTAGTTTTTCTGCAGCCGAAAACGATACGCCCGAAGTTTGTTCTCCGTCGCGTAAAGTAGTGTCCATTATTTCAATCTTTTTCTGTTCCATTGGGGAATTATTTTCGGATTAAAGTATCCTTTTTTTTATTTAAAGCGAATCCTATATCATTTTAGAAACGATATAGGACAGCACTATTGGGTTGTAAGTAACTTAAGGTTCTATATCAATTGTTTGCTCGCAAAATCAACAATTTCTTCTTTGATATTGATTAGATAATCGATGTCATCAAAACCATTAATCATGTTGTTCTTTTTGTATCCGTTGATGTCAAAAGATTCTTTTTGACCAGTAGCCAATAAAGTAATGGTTTGTTCAGGTAAATTGATTTCTAGTTCAGTTTTTGGATTTGCTTCTATTGCTTTAAAAATAGTATCAGCAAATTCTGGACTTACTTGCACTGGTAAAACCCCAATATTTAAACAGTTTCCTTTGAAAATGTCTGCGAAGAAACTTGAAACTACTGCTCTAAATCCGTAATCGTAAACTGCCCAAGCAGCGTGCTCTCTTGAAGACCCAGAACCGAAGTTTTTCCCTCCAATTAAGATTTTTCCAGAATAAGTAGCATCGTTTAAAACGAAATCGGCTTTTGGGGTATCGTCTCCATTATATCTCCAGTCACGGAAAAGATTGTCACCAAATCCTTCACGTTTGGTGGCTTTCAAGAAACGGGCTGGTATGATTTGATCTGTGTCAACGTTTTCAATTGGCAGCGGCACTGCACTGCTGGTAAGGATGGTAAATTTATCGTATGCCATTTTTTTATTGCTTTTGGCTTTTGGCGTTTAGCTCTTGGCTTCTCTGAACCAAAACTTTTGCCTATAACCTGTTATTATTTTGTTTTTTTGTTTGTCAATAGCCAATAGCTAAATGCCAACTGCTTATTTTAATTTAATCAATTAATTTTCGTAACTGTTTTCTAAGAACTATTACTTTTTCTGTAAATTCATCAAATTCACTTTTAGAAACATAATTTAGTTCAGCACTTAAAAAAATCAAATATTCCACTTCCGTTGCAGAGCCATGGGCCATTATTAAAAATCTTCTGAAATCAGCATCTGATTCTCGTCCACAGCCTTCAGCGATATTTGTTGGAACTGAACTCGTAGCTCTCCTTAATTGGCTAGTAATTCCAAATAGTTCTTCTTTTGGAAAACTTTTTGTCAGTTGATAAGCGATTAGGGTTAGTTGATGACTTTCTTGCCAAACTGTATAGTTTTTGTAATCTCTCATTTTTTTGCTTCTAGTCTTTGGCAGTTGGCTTTTTGCTTCGAGTTGATTAATTATTTTGCTATTTATTCCTAATTTTGCCAATAGCCAAAAGCTAACAGCCAATAGCTTTTTAAAACAATTCCCTTGGATCAGTCAGTTTTCCTGTCACAGCAGCAGCAGCGGCCATTATTGGAGAGGCTAACATTGTTCTTGATCCAGGACCCTGACGGCCTTCAAAGTTTCTGTTAGAAGTACTTACGGCATATTTTCCAGCTGGAACTTTATCGTCGTTCATGGCCAAACAAGCCGAACAGCCTGGCTGACGCAATACAAAACCTGCTTCGGTTAGAATGTCTAAAAGTCCTTCTTCTTTGATTTGTGCTTCAACAACATGTGAACCAGGTACTAACCAAGCCGTAACATTATCTGCTTTTTTGCGACCCTTAACAATTTCTGTAAAAGCTCTAAAATCTTCTATACGGCCATTAGTACAGCTTCCTAAGAAAACATAATCGATTGTTTTGCCAATCATTGTATCAGCTTCATTGAAGCCCATATATGCCAAAGATTTTTTGTAGGTTTCCTCACCACCTTCTACTTGGTCTGCGCTTGGAATTGATGCAGAAATTCCAATTCCCATTCCAGGATTGGTTCCGTAGGTAATCATGGGTTCGATATCAGCGGCATCAATTGTTAATTCCGCATCGAAAACTGCATCAGCATCCGTTTTCAATGTTTTCCAGTATTCAACTGCTTTCGTCCAAGCTTCTCCTTTTGGAGCATACAGTCTGCCTTCAAGAAAATCAAAAGTAGTTTGGTCTGGAGCTATCATACCTCCACGAGCACCCATTTCGATACTTAAATTACAAACGGTCATTCGGCCTTCCATTGACATTTCTTCAAAAACATTTCCAGCATATTCAACAAAATAGCCTGTTCCTCCAGAAGTTGTTAGTTTTGAAATGATGTACAAAGCCACGTCTTTTGGTCCTACACCTTTGCTCAATTTTCCATTTACGTTGATACGCATTTTTTTAGGTTTCGGTTGCATAATGCATTGTGTAGAAAGCACCATTTCTACCTCCGAAGTTCCGATACCAAAAGCAATGGCTCCAAATGCACCGTGAGTTGAAGTATGTGAGTCACCACAAACAATAGTAGCACCTGGTAAAGTAATTCCGTTTTCAGGTCCTACCACGTGAACAATTCCATTTTTTTGGTGCCCTAAGCCCCAGTGGGAAATACCATATTCTGTAGCATTATCTTCTAATGCTTTCAATTGATTAGCAGATAGAGGGTCTTCTACTGGTAAATGTTGGTTTATTGTTGGGGTGTTGTGATCGGCAGTGGCAAAAGTGCGTTCTGGATATAACACCTTAACGCCTCTAGCTTTTAAACCTAAAAAAGCAACAGGACTAGTCACTTCGTGAATGAAATGACGGTCAATAAAAAACACATCTGGTCCATCCTCAATTTTACGCACCACGTGCGAATCCCATACTTTGTCGAATAATGTAGTACTCATTGTTAACTATTTTTTTTAAGTGTATTGGTCTTTTTTGTTGGGTTGCTACCCAAAAAGTATAACTTGGAAGGCAAATGTAGCAAACGAATAAAAAGTGTCAATTTTGAAATTTCATTATATACGATACCCAAATTCTTTTTCTAAGGAAGATTAGAATTTAAAACTTTCTTTTTTAAGGGAAAAGTTTGGATGGTTTTGCTAGTGTTCAGAAAAAATTGAGTTCCTTTTTTTAAAATAAAAATCCTTTTTAGATATAGGACTTTTGTTGTGTTATTTTTAAAACAAACCGTTTTTTCAATGATTTCACTGCGTTTTTTCTATCTAAATCTCGTTTTTTGATTAAAAATAGCCAACAATGTACTGTTTTTATCTATCCTAATTAATGCAATATCAAGGTTTAAAATCGATGGAATAAGTTCTTTAAAACACTTTTTTTTTAGTTGAAAACTACGACATCCAAAAATGAGATTTAGCGTTTTTTTAATGAAAAGGGTATGAATTCCTTTGGCTATGGCGTTATAATTTTTACTGTCAGTTATAGTTGGAATAAAAAAACAATTTGCCTCTAGTTTCTTTAAAAAAAAACTAAATTTGAACTTCCGCCAATTTGTATTGTACTGTTTTTTATACTCCATAAAACCAATGTTTTAAGGAGTTTTAAAATTGGATTTTGGAATTTTAATCTTTGTTATTTTAACCTATGTACTTAATATTCGATACCGAAACTACTGGATTACCTAAGCGTTGGGGCGCACCATTATCTGACACAGATAACTGGCCAAGATGTATACAAATCGCTTGGCAGTTGCACGATGATATGGGTAATTTGGTGGAGCATCAAGATTATTTGGTGCAGCCAGAAGGGTTCAATATTCCTTATGATGCGGAGCGAATTCACGGTATTTCTACCGAATTGGCGCAAGCAGAGGGAATTCCGTTGGCGGAAGTATTGGAGAAGTTCAATATTGCTTTGGGCAAAGCCAAATTTATTGTCGGTCAAAATGTAGGTTTTGATGTCAATATTATGGGTTGCGAGTTCTATCGTCTGGGTGTAGCTTCGCCTATGGGTGAAATGCTGATTCTAGATACGTGTACTGAGGTAACGGCTTCCTTACTAAAATTGCCTGGTGGTAGAGGGGGTAAATTCAAATTGCCAACGCTTACCGAGTTGCATCAGTATTTATTTGACCAACCTTTCGCGGAAGCACACAACGCTACCGCTGACGTTGAGGCAACCACAAGATGTTTTCTGGAATTAATTAGAAAAGAAGTTTTTACCAAAGAAGAGTTGGAGGTAGAACCCATTTATTTCAAGGAATTCCAAAGTAAAAATCCAGACCCTTTTCCGCTAATTGGATTAAAGCACATTAATCTTAAGAAAGCTTCTGATGCGATTCGAGAACAGCTTAAAGCCTCGGGTGTTCTTACTGATGCACCAATTTTAACCGAAACAGAAAAGAAAGATTTTTCCGCTGCAGCTTTTGCTCATTTGCATAATCATACGCAGTTTTCGGTCTTGCAATCCACCATTGCGATTGGTGGTTTGGTGGCGGCTACAGCCAAAAATAATTTCCCAGCGGTTGCGATGACGGATACGGGTAATATGATGGGTGCTTTCCATTTTGTGAGCGCCGTTATGAATCACAACAAATCGGCATCGGCAAAAAACAAAGCATTGGTAGAAAGTGGAGAAGAGCCTACTGAAACCGAGATAAAACCTATTGTTGGTTGTGAGTTTAATATCTGTGATAATCATTTGGATAAGACCAAGAAAGACAATGGTTATCAAGTAGTTTTATTGGCAAAGAATAAAAAAGGCTATCACAATCTGGCCAAAATGGCTTCTATAGCTTACACGGCTGGTTTTTATTATGTGCCTAGAATTGATAGAGCTATAGTCGAACAGTACAAAGAAGACATAATGGTTTTGTCTGGGAATTTATACGGAGAAATTCCAAGTAAAATTCTGAATGTAGGGGAGAACCAAGCCGAGGAAGCTTTACTTTGGTGGAAAGCACAATTTGGAGACGATTTGTATCTCGAAATCATGCGCCACAATCAAGAAGATGAAAACAGGGTGAATAAAACACTCATCGAATTTTCTCAGAAGCACAAGGTTAAACTCATTGCCACGAACAATACCTATTATTTAAATAAAGAAGATGCCAATGCGCACGATATTTTGTTGTGTGTAAAAGATGGCGAAAAACAAGCCACGCCTATTGGTAGAGGACGAGGTTATCGTTATGGGTTGCCAAATCAGGAATATTATTATAAGTCGGGAGAGGAGATGAAAAAACTCTTTGCCGATTTGCCTGATGCGATTATTAACATTCAAGAAATTGTAGATAAAGTTGAAATTTACTCCTTGTACCGTGACGTATTGTTACCTAAATACGACATTCCACAAGAATTTGTAGTGCCAGAAGATGAAGTTGATGGTGGAGTTCGTGGTGAAAATGCCTATTTGCGACACCTTACGATGGAAGGAGCAAAGCGACGTTATGGCGAAATTACGGAGTCGATTCAAGAACGATTGGATTTTGAATTACTAACCATTTCCAATTCGGGTTATCCTGGTTATTTCTTGATTGTACAAGATTTTATCGCCGAAGCCAGAAAAATGGATGTTTCTGTGGGGCCTGGGCGTGGTTCGGCAGCGGGTTCGGCGGTAGCGTATTGTTTAGGAATTACGAATATTGACCCTATTAAATACGATTTGCTTTTTGAGCGTTTCCTGAATCCGGACCGTGTGTCGATGCCCGATATTGATATCGATTTTGATGACGAGGGTCGAGGTCGTGTAATGGATTATGTAATCAATAAATATGGTGCCAATCAAGTAGCACAAATCATTACTTATGGTAAGATGGCTACGAAGTCGGCTATTCGTGATACCGCTCGTGTGCTGGATTTGCCTTTGTTTGAAGCGGATAGAATTGCGAAGTTAATTCCGGGGATGATGCCTTCAAAATGGAATTTGGCGCGTTTTATTTCTGAAAAAGAAGAAGAAGTTAAAAAAGCATTGCGTTCGGATGAGTTTGATAGTGTAAAAGAATTGATTGCGATTGCCAATGGCGGAGATTTAGCTGGAGAAACCATTCAGCAAGCCAAGATATTGGAAGGCTCGATGCGAAATACCGGGATTCACGCTTGTGGGGTGATTATTACGCCATCAGACATTACCAATTATGTTCCGGTAACTACCGCCAAAGATTCGGATTTGTATGTTACACAATTCGATAACTCGGTAGCTGAAAGTGCAGGATTGTTGAAAATGGACTTCTTGGGGTTGAAAACCCTAACATTGATAAAGGACACGGTTAAGTTGGTCAAATACCGAACAGGAATTCAGCTCGACCCCGATACTTTTCCTATTGATGATGTTAAAACTTATGAGCTCTTTCAAAGAGGTGAAACAGTAGGGATATTCCAATACGAGTCACCTGGTATGCAAAAGTATATGAAGGACTTGAAGCCCACTGTTTTTGGGGATTTGATTGCGATGAATGCCTTGTATCGTCCGGGGCCGTTAGAGTATATTCCGTCTTTCGTTCGAAGAAAAAATGGCGAAGAAGAAATCAAATACGATTTAGAGGCTTGTGCGGAATATTTGTCTGAAACCTATGGAATTACGGTATACCAAGAGCAGGTAATGCTTTTGTCCCAATCGTTGGCTGGTTTTACCAAAGGTGAGGCCGACGTTTTGCGTAAGGCAATGGGTAAAAAGCAAAAAGATGTATTGGACAAAATGAAGCCGAAGTTTGTGGAGCAAGCCGCTGCGAAAGGTCATGACGCAACGGTTTTGGAGAAGATTTGGAAAGACTGGGAAGCTTTTGCGAGTTATGCGTTTAATAAATCCCACTCCACTTGTTATGCTTGGATTGCGTACCAAACGGCTTATTTGAAAGCGCATTACCCTGCAGAATATATGGCTGCGGTACTTTCAAATAACATGAATGATATCAAACAAGTGTCGTTTTTTATGGAAGAATGTAAACGTATGGGATTACAGGTTTTGGGTCCTGATGTTAATGAGTCTTTCTATAAATTTACTGTAAATGAAGATTACGCCGTTCGTTTTGGAATGGGAGCCATCAAAGGAGTAGGTTCTGGTGCGGTGGCTACGATTGTAGAAAACAGAAAAGACGGTAAATACAAATCCATTTTTGATTTGGCCAAACGCATCGATTTGAGAGCGGCCAATAAAAAGGCCATCGAAAACTTGGCTTTGGCAGGAGGATTCGATTCGTTTGAAGGTACTACAAGAGCGCAATATTTTCATGATGATGGCGATGGTATTACTTTTTATGAAAAAGCCATGCGTTATGGAGCGAAATACCAAGAGAATGAGAATTCCTCTCAAGTGAGTTTGTTTGGGGAAACCAGCGAAGTCCAAATCGCTGAACCCGTTGTGCCGCCTTGCGAAGATTGGAGCACGATGGAGAAATTAGCCAAAGAGAAAGAGGTAGTTGGTATCTATATTTCTGGTCATCCGTTAGATGATTATAAATTTGAGATGAAATACTTCTGTAATGTTAGGTTAGAAGCGCTCAAGAATTTAGAGCAACATGTTGGAAAAAACTTGACATTTGCCGGTATCATTAATAATGTGCAACATCGCGTGGCGAAAAACGGAAAAGGATGGGGGATGTTTACCCTAGAAGGTTATGATGAAAATTTTGAGTTTCGAATTTTCGGAGAGGAATACCTGAAGTTTCGTCATTTCTTCATTCAAAATAATTTTACCTATATAAAGATTCTTGTAAAAGAAGGTTGGGTGAATCAAGAAACTGGCAAAAAAGCTGAGCCAAGAATTCAGTTTGTTGAAGTGAAGCAATTGCAAGATGTTTTAGAAGCTTATGCTAAAAAGCTTGTCTTGTTGTTGAATATTAGGGATATTGAAGCTGAATTTATCTATAAGCTCAATCAATTATTTTTGCAAAACAAAGGAGAACATACGGTGACGTTTGAAGTAATGGAGTTGGAACGAGTGCGACGAATGGTAGAAAGGACAACTGCAATAGAGGAAATAGAAGATGCTGATTTTGTAGATACTAATGAAACGGATGAAGCAGAAAATCTCGAAAATCCTGTAGTGAATTCTACAACCAAAGTTGAGGAAATAGAAGAAATTAAAGTTGTGACCAAATTGGCTATGCCAAGCCGAAAAGTGAAAATAAAAATTTCGAATGAACTGTTGTTTGAGTTGGAAAAAATGCAAATTAACTTCAAATTGAATTAATTTTTGGAGTTAAATAAATTGCATATTGTTGTTGATTTAACATTTAAAAAATCAAATTAAAGGTTGTTTTCTTAATTACAATATCAAGAAAACGTTTTCGGAGCTACTGGTTTTGTTGCTCTCTTTGGAGTGTTGTAAATTATTATAAGTTTGCAGCGTTAAACAAAATCAATATTATGAAAAAGAATCTATTTTTATTAGGATTCGTTTTGATGGCCACTTCTATGATGGCGCAAACCGAAAAAAGCGAGAGTTGGTATTTTAAAATTGGCGGGTCTTATTTTAATCAGACAGCTTCTACAGAATTTCCAACAGTTGGAGGTAATGATGCTTTAAGCAAAGTGTATCAAGGAGGAAAATTAATATCTGAAGAAAGTATTACTGGGTCATTTGGACAAGGATTTAGAACAGGTGTAACAGCTGGTTACCGTTTTAATGCTAGGTTAGGTGTTGAAATGGGTATTAACTATTATAGTAGTAATGAAAAGACAATGGCACAGACAGTTTCGGATTTGCCTATCACACCTACTGGAGTTTATAGTTTTAAATCAGTAGGGCAGATTACTGCTTTTGATTTAGCGCCATCTTTAGTGTTGTTTTTAGGAGAGCACAAAGGATTTGAGCCTTATACAAAAGTTGGAATCTTGGTTCCAATCCATGGTGATTTAGAAATTACTTCGGATGCCTACGCTCCAATTGCGTTTAGTTCAACAGGTGTTCCTACTGCCTTTGGTAATGTGCATAGTGTTGATGTTGTAAAACCAAATCCAACGATTGGTTTTTCTGCCGTAATGGGGACTTCTTATAAAATTGGAAAAAAACTATCGGTTTTTGCTGAATTAGAATACCGCAATTTTACAGTACACGGAAAAACAAAAGAGACTACTGAATTTAAAGTAAACGGGAATGATGCTTTGGCAACAAGAACAAAAGCTCAAATTCATACCAATTATGTGGATAAATTGACTGCTAGCTCAAATAATAAATTAACTAATCCTAATGGATTGGATAGTACTAAAGCAATGGATGAATTGAGTTCATACGTTGGAATTAGTGGTTTAGGGTTAACTTTGGGCTTGAAATACAGTTTGTAATCCCATTCAGGAAACGATTATAAGGAAAAGAGTTGCTCGGATAGAGTAGCTCTTTTTTTTGGAAATAAGCACAAACAATGGAAGGATAGCCAAAACTAATTTGTAGATGCTTTGGGATTGATTTTTAATTCCTAAATTTGAAGCTTATTAAAAAAATTAGCAACCGATACCCAAATCATCGAGGAGGGTTCATTTAAACAAATAGAAAATGGCTTTAGCAATAACAGATGCTACTTTTGAAGAAGTAGTTTTGAAATCAGACAAACCGGTAATGGTTGATTTTTGGGCAGCATGGTGTGGACCTTGTAGAATGGTTGGACCAATCATTGATGAATTAAGCAATGAATACGAAGGAAAAGTGGTAGTAGGTAAAGTAGATGTTGATGCTAATCAAGAATTTGCTGCCAAATACGGAGTTCGTAACATTCCTACTGTTTTGGTTTTTCATAACGGAGAAGTTGTAGGTAAGCAAGTAGGTGTTGCTCCAAAACAAACCTATGCTGATAGTTTAGATGCTTTGTTGTAATCTAACGATTAAGATATAAATGAAGGTTTGGCGAAAGTCAAGCCTTTTTTTGTGTCCAAAAGAAGTGTGTATTGCTTCCAAAAAGGGACTATGTGTCTCTCTAGCCCTGATGGGAGTGGCATCCTGTGGCGCTGGGGTTCAGCGCCACAGATATAACGGACAGCAGGAGCAATGGTGGTAAAAAAGCCTTTGTTTCTGCTTCAAAAAAAGAATTGAACGTTGATTTTTGATATATTTGGAAGATGAAGATGGAAACACAAATAGATAAGATAAGTAAGTTTCAGCATTTGGAGCTGCTGGCGAATCAAGTCGTAGAGGGCTTTATTTCGGGGATGCATAAAAGTCCGTTTCATGGCTTTTCGGCAGAGTTTTCGGAACATAAAGTGTATAATTCTGGTGAAAGCACCAAGCATATGGATTGGAAGCTGTATGCCAAAACGGACCGGTTGTATACTAAGCGCTACGAGGAAGAGACAAATTTGCGCTGTCATATTATAATTGATAATTCGTCGTCGATGCATTATCCAAAACTTAGTAGTGGGCAGTTGTTTTATGAAAATAAGATTGGTTTCTCGGTTTTGGCTTCGGCGGTATTGATGAATATTTTGAAAAAGCAACGCGATACGGTAGGTTTGAGTGTTTTTTCGGATTCGTATGAATATTATGCTCCTGAAAAAGGCAGTGAACGTCATCATAGAATGTTGCTGAATACGCTTGAAAATTTACTCGAAAATCAAACGCCAAAGAAAACTACCGATACAGTTACTTACTTGCATCAAATTGCCGAGAAAATGCATCGTAGGTCGATGATATTGCTTTTTACGGACATGTTTCAGTCAGATGAGGTGAGTTTGTCGGAGGAGAAGTTATTTGCAGCCTTACAACATTTGAAACATAATAAGCATAAAGTGGTATTGTTTCATGTGATGGATTATAAAACGGAGTTGAATTTTGACTTTGATTCAGCGCCAAGACGGTTCGTGGATTTGGAATCTGGAGAAGAAATTGCTGTTTTTGCCGATACTATTAAAGAATCCTACGAGAAAAAGATGCAAGATTACTTTGAAAAAGTAGCAATGACGTGTGCACAGAACAAGATTAAGTACATTCCGGTGAGTGTTGGTGAAAATTTTGAAAAAATTTTGACTACCTATTTAATTGAAAAACAAAACTTTGGATAATAATCGTTATTTTTATTGAAATTTTTTTTCAAAAACGCTTGGAAAACTAGAAATCTGTTGTATCTTTGCCACCGCAATAACGCAGAGGTTTGGTAGTTCAGTTGGTTAGAATACATGCCTGTCACGCATGGGGTCGCGGGTTCGAGTCCCGTCCAGACCGCAATATTGGGGAAAGCACTTCAGAGATGAAGTGCTTTTTTGCCCAAATACGGTATCTAAAATTAGTTGTGTTGTTTGCTACGACTTTGTAACTCGTAGCGCGGTTTAGTAGTTAGACCAATGAAAAGCTTTCCACTTTGTGGATGGCTTTTTTGATTTTAGGACGTTTTATTTTTTTAAATCTACTCCAAAATTCGGATCAAGTTCAAAAGTTGGTGAATATTGATTCTGTTTTTTTTTTTTTTGAATTCTTTTTTAAAAATTTTTGAAACCATAATTTGAATAAACATCTATTCAAACAAAAAAAGGTTTTTTATTTTTCTACTAACAAAAAAGTATTACATTTAACACTTCAACGATAAAACAGTACACTTTATCTATTATTTGAAATATTTTACATAACTAAACGCGTTTTGAATTAAACTATTAATGAGTAATCTAGTAAGCCATTTTAAAAATTTAATCTCCAATGATTTGTTTTTGAGGATGTCTGTTTATTTAGATGAAAAAGACACTTTGTTAAGAAAAGCTATCGAGACGAGTATTTGTACGGTGTTAGTTGGTGTGGAAAAAAGCATTGATTTTCAAGGTCTTTTGCATTCATTAGACGAATTGGATGTGGTTGATGAGCAAGAAATGGATGGTTTACATTCAAGTGGTTTGTTGTTTTCGTCGGGGCAATTATTCTTGGACAAGCTTTTTTCAGCAAAAAAAGATAGGATTTCTGAAATGATTTCAAATGAAGTTTGTGTAAAAAGTGAAACAGCTCGAGCGATTTTGAATTTAGTTGCAATGGTAATATTGGCTAATTTAAAAAAAGAGCCTCCAAAGAATTTAAGGTCACTTTTGGAGTCCCAATCCCATACTTTGTATGGATACCTGCCAAGAGGTGTAAAACTTATTTTAGGGATCCCAAATGTTGACTATGGATCAATACATTTAAAAGAAAAGGAACGTGCGTTTTTTGGTTTTTCGTTTTTTCGTTCAAAAAAATAATAATTTTATCAATATAGGTTTCTGATTTGTAGTTAATTATAGTAACCATTGGAGGGATGTTGAGTTGTTCAACATCCCTTTTGTTATATAACAAAATTATTTTTTTTCAATCCAATGATTAATTTTACTCTCTAAAAGAGCCAAGGGCAAGCAACCTGATTCTAATACTTTTTCATGGTATTTTTTAATATCAAAAGCGCTGCCCAACTTGGTTTTTGCTTTTTCTCGAAGTTCTTTTATTTTGAGTTGCCCCATTTTGTAGGATAACGCCTGTCCTGGAATGGCCATGTAGCGTTCTATTTCGGGGATGATGCTGGCTTCACTTTCTGCCTCGTTTTCTAGAGAATATTGGATGGCTTGTTCTCTGGTCCAACCTTTGCTGTGCAATCCTGTATCGACCACCAAACGGATAGCGCGATGCATTTCGTTGCCTAACATTCCGAAATATTGGTATGGGTCTTTATATAATCCTAATTCTTTACCTAAACTTTCGGTGTACAAAGCCCAGCCTTCTCCATAAGCACCAAACCAATTGTATTTTCTGAAATCAGGTAAATTAGTATTTTCTTGTTGTAGGGAAACCTGAAAATGATGTCCCGGGATAGCCTCGTGTAAAAACAAATCTTCGTCGCCATACACATTGTAGCTTTTCACGTCTGGAATAGGTACGTAAAAAATTCCTGGACGGCTACCATCGGCTGTACCTTGATTGTATTCGGCGCTGGCGGTTTTTTCACGAAAAGCTTCGGTTCTTCTTACTTCAAATTTGGTTTTGGGTTGTAATGAAAATAACTGATTGACTTTGGGTTCAATAACCTTATGAATACGATTAAAATTAGCAATCACTTGTTCAGGTTTAGTAAAAGGCATTAATTCTTTTTTGTTTCGCACTTCATCAAAAAAAGCCAATAAACTTCCTTTGAATCCCACTTGCGCTTTTACTTTTTCCATTTCCCCTCGAATTCTAGCTACTTCTTTCAATCCTAATTCGTGAATGGCTTCTGGAGAGGTGGTGGTTGTAGTCCACTGTTTGGCATAACTGGCGTATAGATTTTTTCCAAACGAAAGGCTACCGATACCACTTGTAGCTCTTGAAGCAGGAAGGTATTCTGTTTTCAAAAAAGTGGTTATTTTTTGGTATTTCGGAATCAGTTTTGTGGTAATAACCGCGCTGTATTTATTGGCAATGTCTTGTTTAGTTGTTGCTGAAAAAGTAGAAGGCATCAGTTTCACTGCAGAATAAAATAGATTGTCCTCTATTTTGGCTGTAGGCATTTGTTCAAATTGAGGAATCATTTTTTGGGTTAAAGCTTTTGGTAATACTACTCCTTCCTTGATTCCTTTTTTCATATAGACCATTGCCGAATCAATCCATTGGCTGTATAATTCCATCCTTTTTAAGAAGTTGGTGTAATCTTTTTCGGTTTTAAAAGGTTGTGCTCCGGTGCCACCAGCCATTTGTCCGATTGTTAAATGAGTGCCTTCAAACTGACTCATAGGCATCAAATTAGTAGGATATTGTAGCATTTCCTTGCCCATAGCAATTTCCCATTTTATGATTTCATAGCTGTTCAGCTCTTCTTCAGAAAGGATTGATGTGTCTATGGTGCTTAATGCCGTTTCGTATTTTTCATAAAAAGCTTCTTGCTTTTTTCGGTACGAATTCGTCATTTCAAACTGTAGTTGGTCGTTGTATTCATTTTGACCATTTTGCGTGGCACCAAGCGGATTCAAGACATTTTTGTCGTCAAAGTAGCTCTTGGTAAGAGCAGTAAAATCGGTTGAGTTTGCTTCTTTTTTGCAGCTAATTAAAAATACAGTTAGCGTAAAAGTTAACAGGAATAGGTTTTTTTTCATTTTGATTAGTTTAGAACAACCGTAAAGCTACTTTATTTTTTGTAAATATTACCCGTGATAGACTCTCGAAGCGATAATTTTTTCATTTTTTACTTCCAAAACTTCAGCGACTAACAAATCTGTCTCGTTTTCTACCTTTCTTACATACTCCATAAATACTCGATCGCCATTGGCGGTAAGCGAAGTTACTTTGTAGTGTAAACTAGGAAGTCTTTCAAAAGCCTCTTGCCACCATGCCCTCAAGGCTTCTTTGCCCGAAATCAAACCGTTTGTTTCGGGTTGATGGATTTTTAGCTTTGGACTAAAATGAACCGCTTCATCATCATATAGAGACAACAATTTTTCTAGTTCTTTAGTGTTAAAACAATCGAACCATTTGTAGGCTATGGAAATTAATTTTTCTGGAGTCATAAATTTTTATAATTAAAAAATCCCATTGCAATTGGATTGAAATGGGATGGTTTAGTAGTTACTTTGTTAAACGTTTTTCAAATTGATAATTTCTTGATCCGTCAGTAATCGCCAATTCCCCCTTGGTAAATTCTTCTTGGTCAAACCTGCAAACGAAACACGATCAATACGTAATACGTCATAACTGAATTGCTCAAAAATAGAACGGACCACTTTTACATTCGCAGAGCGTAATTTTAAACCCACTTCGCTTTTTGCTTCATTCTCTATATAGCTGACATCTTCTACAAAAACGCGATGCCCATCAATAACCAAACCTTTGTTGATTTTTTCTAAATCTTCAAATTTCAAATTTTTATCCAATGAAACTTGATAGATTTTGGATGATTTCTGATTCGGCAAGGTGAATTTTCGAATCATATCGGTGTCATTAGTAAACAATAACAAACCGGTTGTGTTTTTGTCCATTCTACCAATCGGTGCAATTTTGGATGTCGTTGAGCCTTTAACCAGTTCCAATACATTGCGGTATTCCTGACCTTCGTCAAGTGCGGTAGTGAAGTTTTTAGGCTTGTTCAATAAGATGTAAACTTTCTTCTCTGGAGTCAAAACTTTCCCGTCAAAGTTCACTACATCCGTTGATTTCACTAAGTATCCCATTTCAGTTACCGGAACGCCATTTACCTTTACATTACCAGATTGAATATAAATATCTGCATCACGTCTCGAACAAACGCCCGAGTTCGAAATGTATTTATTCAAACGAATTTCGTCTTTTTCTTTAAGTCTTTTGGCTACTTGATTGGGTTTTTTAACCACTTTGTCTGCCTCTTCAATTTTAGCAGTTGGTTTTGCTTTTTTAGGCCCTTGTGCCCTTTTTTGCATCGCAGGTTTTGGCTTATTCGAATTGGGTCTTGAACCAGCTGGTCTTGCTCCGCCTCGTTTGTTGTTGCCTTCCTTATTATTCATAATAATCTATAATTTGGGTCAAAGATACTATTTATATCCTTGTGAAACGATTTTCGATAATTAGAAAACGATAACTAACTCGTTTATAGTAGTTAAGTGCTGTTTTTTAAGAAGTAGCATTGTTGTTAGGAGCTGTTTCCTGCTGTCCACTATATCTTTACTGCCGAACCCCGGCAGTAAAGGATGCCGTTCCCATCAGGGCTAGGGAATCCTGCACTAAAGAACATTTTCAGTCAAAGAAATTACTGCCTCAACAACCAATTTTTAGCATGCCAAAGCACACTTGGATTAATCAAAACAATACAGAAAACGCCCGCTACAATCAAAAATTTCAAAATGTTGTGCAATCTAATATAGTGTGTTTTCTGGTTTGATTGCCATAATAAGACCTGAAAAAACAACAGTACAATCAAACAGCTGTAAAAATAACTATCCATATAACCCACATCATACAGCTCAATCAAAATATACACAGGAACCAACGTTAAAACCGTTAATCCTGTACTGATTCTTTTGGACCAATTCTCTCCATAAAATACAGGAATGGTGTGATAATTATTGGCCAAATCGCCTTTCAAATTTTCTAAATCTTTGATCAATTCTCGAATCAAAATCAATAAAAACAAAAAAGAAGCGTGGGCGAAGATTACCGCAAAATGATCTTTGTGACTTTCCAAATCTTCAATCGAAGTGGGTTTGTAGTAGTACAAAAGAATCGCAAAAAACGGCCAAACGGCCAGCAAAGCCGCTGATAAGTTTCCAATAAAAACGATTTTTTTCAATTTATGGGAATAGAACCAAATCAGAAAAATGTAGAATGAAAAAAACAGTAAGGCTCGCCAAGAAATAAACCAAGCCATCAATGCCACAATGAAATTCAAAGTAAAATACACCTGAAGTTTCGTTTTTTGACTCACCAATCGGTCCAACATCGATTTGTTCGGACGATTGATTAAATCTTTTTGGCTGTCGTAAAAATTATTAATAATGTACCCTGAGGCTATCGCAATCGCTGAAGCAAATACTAAAATAAAGATATTAAAATCCAATAAAATACTAAGCGCACGTTGTTCTGGCGCCATGATAAAAATAGCCGACAAATACTGCGCAATGATAATTATTGGAATGTTGTATCCTCGGATAACAGAGAACAAACTAACGATTTTTAATAACAATAGCTTTTGCTCTCGTTGCATCATGAATAGCGTCTGGGGTGGTTTAGAATTGGTACACTACTTCAAGTTTGTAGTCTTTTAAAGATGCTTTGGCACGTTCCAAGTCTTGTGTAAAACCAAGAATGTAACCGCCGCCTCCAGAACCGCAAAGTTTTAAGTAGTAGTCATTTGTGTCAATTCCTTGTTGCCAAACCCCGTGAAATTGTTCAGGAATCATTGGCTTGAAATGATTCAAAACGACCTTAGACAATTTCTTTGTGTTGCTAAACAACGCTTTGATGTCTCCAACAAGAAAATTTTCAACACAAGCATCTGTATGTTTTACAAATTGTGATTTCAACATATTGCGAAATCCTTTGTCTTTAAGGTTTTCCATGAATATATTCACCATCGGAGCGGTTTCTCCCACGATGCCTGAATCTAGCAAAAACACAGCACCTTTGCCGTCAAAACTTTGAGTCGGAATGCCTGTGGCTTCAATATTGTCTTTAGAATTGATTAAAATCGGAATGCTCAAATAGCTGTTTAATGGGTCTAAACCTGAACTTTTTCCGTGAAAAAAACTTTCCATTTGAGAAAAAATGGTTTTTAATTCCAATAATTTCTCGCGGGTTAAGTTTTCTAAAACAGTGATTTTATGTTGTGCGTATTTGTCATAAATAGCCGCCACCAAAGCACCACTACTGCCTACGCCATAGCCTTGCGGAATGCTAGAATCAAAGTACATCCCTTCGTTCACATCTTTTTGCAAAGTGGCAATGTCAAATTGTACCAAATCTGGTTGCTCTGTTTGTAAGGACTCCAAATAGGTTACAAATCGTTTCAAGTGACCGTTAGACGCGATCGCTTCTGGCGAAGGATGGTCCTCTTTTTTAAGGGCACCATTGTAAAAGTTATAAGGAATAGACAATCCTTTAGAGTCTTGAATGATTCCGTACTCTCCGAAAAGTAATATTTTTGAGTAAAATAAAGGTCCTTTCATATAATGCTATTATTTTATTTTCTTAATTTTTGTTGGGTCTTGTCTGGTGTCGAACACGGCTACCACAACGATATGTTTATTGCTAAAATGATAAAAAAGACTAATTTGTTTGGTAATTACTCCTTTTCGGATTTTTCTATTAAAACGCGAAACAGGAAATAACTCTGGATTATCAATTAGTAGCTGTAAGATATCATTTATTTTGTTGGCAAATTTTATTTTGGTGTTTTCATTCCATTTTGATTGCAAGAAATCAAAAATAGTTTTCATTTCTGATTGCGCTTTTGGCGTGATTACAACCGTTTTTTTCATTACTTCAAATAAGGTTTGATAAATTCATCAAACGAAACGAATTCCCCATTTTCATATTCTTTCAATGATTCATTGATTTCAAACTGTTGCTCTTGTGTCAGTTCTTCCCAAAAATCTTTTTTCGAAGCGTTGAAAATCTTCTTTATAGAAGCTATAATAGTCACATCATTGGTTGCTTCCAATAATTTGATTAATTCCAGTTTTTCTATTTCAATATCCATTTGATAATTTATTTAGTCATCAAATTATTTTCTTAATTTTTGTTGGATCTTGTCTGGTGTCAAAAAATGACAAAAGACGTATTTCCTGATTGTTGAAACTATAGTATAGAGTGGTTTGTTTCGAAATCACACATTTTCTTATTTTTTTATTTGCTTCAGATTTTGGAAAAATTTCGGGGTCTTTTTGTATTAAAACTACAAACCTATCCAATGTAGCAACAAATTTTTCTTTCGTAATTAATGAGAATCTATATTCTAAATACTCAATTAATTCTTCCAATTGCAATTTAGAACGCCGAGAGAAAATTATTTTTCTCATTTTCGGTATTTTGACATTACTTCTTCATAAAGAAAATATTCTCCTCGGTCAATTTCTCTTTCCGATTCTTCAATTTGATCTCTTTGTTCCTGTGTCAGTTCTTCCCAAAAATCTTTTTTCGAAGCATTGAAAATTTTTTTAATGGCGGCAACAATAGTCACATCGTTGGTTGCTTCCAATAATTTGATTAATTCCAATTTTTCTAATTCTATGTCCATAACCGTTTCATTAGAGATAGGTGTCAAAGATAGCAAAAAACAGTTTACAATGCTGCAGCACCAAACCCAATTTGGTCGCAAAGATATTGTCCATTTTGACAATAGCCAACTAATTCACTTTGAATGAATTGTAAAACAGATTCTTTTGCGTTTTCAGGGTATAAAACGTGTACATTTGCTCCCGCATCAAGTGTAAAACAAACGGGTGTTTTGGTTTCATTTCGGTACTTCCAGATGGCGTTGATAATCTGTAGTGTGTTTGGTTTCATTAGAATGAAATACGGCATAGAAGTCATCATCATCGCGTGCAAGGTTAACGCCTCGCTTTCTACAATTTTGATGAAAGACTCCAAATCACCAGTTTCGAATATTGGAATCAGTTGGTCGATATTTTCATGCGCTTGTTCAAAACGACGTGCTGCAAAAGGATGATTATGCATTAAATCATGTCCTACAGTACTTGATACTTGCTTTTCGCCTTTGTCTACCAACAAAATAGTATCTTGATAGTTCTCAAAAACCGAATGTACTTTTCCTGAAAAAGGTACGCCAAAAAGGTTGGAGCTTCCTTCAATATTCGCTTGATTGCCCCAAACTACCAAATTTCCTTTTACACTTCTACACGCACTTCCTGAGCCTAAACGCGCTAAAAAAGAAGCTTTTTGATAAAAATACTCCTCAGTCATTTCAGGGTTTAATGCTTTTTCAATACTCATAAAATTCATAGCCAAAGCCGCCATTCCCGAAGCCGAAGAAGCAATTCCAGAGCTGTGTGGGAACGTATTTTCGGTATTGATGGTAAAATGATAGTCTTTCAAAAAGGGCATAAATGGTGTTATGCGCTCTAAGAATTTCTGAATCTTTGGTTTAAAATCTTCTTTGAGCTGCCCTTCAAAAAGCAAATCAAAAGAGTAATCGCTTGGATTGGTACCGTTGATAGAAGTCGAAAGGTCTCTTTTTTCAAAAGCCAAACTGGTAATGGTTTTACAGTTATTTAGCGTAAAACTTATAGAGGGATTGGCTGGTATTTGATGGCCCAAATCGTCTCTTTTTCCCCAATACTTAACTAAAGCAATGTTACTTGGAGCACTCCATTGAAAAAGGCCTTTTTCTATGTTGTGTGTATAGGTCTGATTTGGTATAAAAGTGTTCGTATCGGTCATGAAAGGTAAAATTTTGGCAAAGATACTTTTTTTGGTAATTGACTCGTTGAGTGAAATACAAATAAAATTAAATCTCAACCACATAGAGTCATAGATTACTAGCAAAAAAATAAACAATAAATAGAAATACTACTATTCTACACATAGTGTAGCTATGTGAAAAGTAAAACGTCTATTTGCTTCTTTGATAACCTATAAAATCTATGAATCTATGTGGTAAAAAAATAATTTTGTGCATTTGGTTTATTTCTTTTGATAAACCTTTAGTTACTTTTGGCTATTTTTGAATCCACATAAAAACATAATGTAATGAATAAGATTACCCGAATTCTTACCGTAGTAGTCACTTGTTTGGCAATAGGTTATTTTTCAAGTACAGTTACCAAAGCCGCTATTTTAGATTGGTATCCTACATTAGTAAAACCTTCATTTAATCCACCTAATTGGGTTTTTGCGCCTGTTTGGAGTTTGTTGTATGTGATGATGGGTGTTTCGGCTGGTTTGGTTTGGGATAAAATCGAATGGAATCGACCGATTGTAAAGAAAGCCTTGACGTTGTTTGCGATACAATTAGCATTGAATGCCTTGTGGTCGTATTTGTTTTTTGGTTTGCATAATCCTTTTTTAGCCGGAATCGAGATTGTTTTATTGTGGCTGATGATTTATGAAACCTATCTTCAGTTTGCTAAAATCAATAAAATTTCTGGCTATTTATTGCTGCCTTATTTGGCTTGGGTAAGTTTTGCAATAGTATTAAATATAAGTATTTGGTGGTTAAATAAATAATTCGGTATATTTGTTTTTACAAATAATAAGTGAATAATAGACAATTACCCTAATGCAAAAAATCTTTTTCTTTACCCTTTTTTTATTTTTCCAAACAAGTCACGCTCAACATTCTTTATCAGAAACTGAAAAATTAGCCACTACTGCCAAAGTTTGGGGCTTCTTGAAATACTATCATCCTAACGTGGCTAGCGGAAAGTACGATTGGGACAAAGAATTATTTACTATTCTACCTCAAGTAGAAAAAGCTAAAAACAAAAAAGAGTTCTCTGAAGTGATAGAAAACTGGATTACTTCACTTGGCGAAGTAAAGAAAATTGAACCTATTGCTGTGTCAAATGAAATTAAGTATTTTGATAAAAACTTAAATGCAACTTGGCTAAACAATCCTCATTTTTTTTCAAAATCTCTTTCAGAAAAATTAACCTTCATTTTAGAGAATCGATTACAGACTAATCATTTTTATTATAGAAAAGGAGAGCCTAAACCAGATGCTATTTCTTATGAGTTTAGTAATGAAATAAAATATCCTGAGTACGATTGGAAGGACCGAAACTTTCGTTTGTTGGCCTTATTCCGTTATTGGAATTATGTAGAATATTTTTTTCCTTACAAATATGTAATGGATCAAAATTGGGATGATGTTCTTTATGAAATGCTCCCGAAATTCAATACTGCTAGCACACAACTTGAGTATCATTTATTGATGCGCGAGCTAGTAATTAAATTAAATGATTTACATGCTTTCTTGGGTACAAAAGTGATGTTAGAAAAATTTGGCAAAAAACAAATACCTGTAGGAATAAGAGTTGTTGATGATAAGGTCTTAATTAATCAAATATACAATGATTCTTTGGCTAAAATCAGCGATATTAGAGTAGGTGATATCATTACAAAAGTGGGAGGAAAAACAATACCTGAAATTTTAAAAGAATCACGAAAATATTTAGATGGCGGTAATGATGTCTTGCGGGCTAGCCATTCTTGGTATCATATTTTTAATGGTCATACAGATTCAGTAAAAGTAGAATACAATCGAGAAGGTAAAGTGGCTGAGAAATACATTTATCGATATACTGCAAATTTGTTCAGGAGAACTAATAAAGAGTTTGGGCAATGGAAACTTTTAGACGGTAATATTGGTTATGTGAATTTGGGAGAAGTATATCCAGAAGATATTGAAGGTATCATGACAAAACTTAAAAGTACCAAAGCAATAGTTTTTGATCTAAGGCTGGGAGCTCATGATACAAATTATATCTTAGCGGAATATTTAAACCCAGAACCCAAAGAATTTGCAAAATTTATCGATCCTGATGTAACATATCCAGGACGATTTATATGGAGAGAATCTGAAATGTGTGGTAAAACAAATCCTGATTACTATAAAGGAAAAGTTATTGCTTTAGTCAATCAGTTTACTCAGAGCCACGGTGAATACTCAGCTATGTGTTTGCAATCGGCTCCCAATACAACTGTTATTGGTAGTCAAACAGCAGGCGCCGATGGAGGGGTAATTAGGTTTGAGATACTTGATGGTTTCAATACACAGTTTAGTGGTTTGGGCGTGTTTTATCCTGATGGACGCGAAACACAACGCATTGGGATAGTTCCCGATATCGAGGCAAAACCGACCATCTTGGGTCTTCGTGAA
This sequence comes from Flavobacterium sp., assembly GCF_027531905.1. GTDB lineage: Bacteria > Bacteroidota > Bacteroidia > Flavobacteriales > Flavobacteriaceae > Flavobacterium. The sequence continues at coordinate 31,929 of NZ_JAPZSU010000053.1, forward strand.
GGTAAGGATGAAGTGTTGGAACGAGCGATTCAATTTATAGAAACAGGGAAGTAGTTGGTGTACAAGTTTTCTTTGAATCTACTAAAATCTAGTGATGGTTTTGGCGGGTCAATAAATTGCAAAACAATTACCCCACCGCATTCGCCACAATAAACCCACTCGTCCAAGCATTTTGGAAATTAAAGCCACCTGTAATGGCGTCGATGTTGACAATTTCACCCGCAAAATAAAGGTTGGGATGAATTTTACTTTCCATCGTTTTAAAGTTGATTTCCTTTAAATCAATACCACCAGCAGTAACGAATTCTTCTTTGAAAGTGCTTTTACCATTGATTTGGAAAACACCATTCGTGAGTTGTTGTGCCAAGTTTTGCAGTTGGGTTTTGGACAAATCCGCCCATTTGGTTTCAGCAGTAATGCCAGCAGCCAGTACCAAACTTTCCCACAAACGATTGGTGAGTTCAAAAGGTGATTTTTTAGCGACTGTTTTTTTGGCTTGTTCTTGTTTTAGGGTTTTCAGTTGAGCGATGGCTTCTTCGGTATCGATGGTATGTAGCCAATTCACAAAAAGCGTAAATTGATAGTTTTTGTCGTGCAAAATGCGGGCACCCCAAGCGGATAGTTTCAAAATAGCGGGCCCACTCATCCCCCAATGGGTAATTAAAAGTGGCCCAGTGGCTTCGAGTTTGGTGTCTTTTACTCGCACGGTTACTTTTGCTGAAACGCCTGGTAATTCTTTGATTCGAGGGTCTTTGGTGTTAAAGGTAAATAAAGAGGGCACGGGAGGAATGATGGCGTGGCCAAATTCCTGTAGCATCTCCCAAATTTTTGGATTGCTTCCCGTTGCTAAAATCAATTTCTCGGCTTGATAATTTTGATTTTGGGTATCAATTTTCCAGTAGTTGTCTTTTTTGAAAATAGATTGTACGCTCTGACCCGTGAGGACTTTGATGCCCAATTGTTGGGTGGCTTTTAGAAAACAGTCAATGATGGTTTGAGAAGAATTCGAAACAGGAAACATTCGGCCATCGTCTTCAATTTTCAGGGCTACGCCGTGGCGTTCAAACCACTCAATGGTATCTCCAGAGCAAAATTGATGGAAAGGACCTCGCAATTCTTTTTCGCCTCTTGGATAAAATTTTACGAGTTCGTTAGATTCAAAACAAGCGTGGGTCACATTGCAGCGCCCGCCACCCGAAATGCGCACTTTGCCTAGCACTTCGGCGCCACGTTCTAAAATGGCAACTTTGGCTTTTGGATTTCTTTCTACAATGTTGATGGCAGTAAAAAAACCTGCAGCGCCACCTCCCACAATTAAACAGTCGTACATCATCGTAATCTTTCGGGAAAATTACAAAAAATTCCATCGACACCCAATGCGATTACTTTTTTAATGTCTTCAGGTTCGTTTACGGTGTACGTATTGATTTTAAATCCTTCTTGGTGAATGCGTTTTACATTTTCGGGCGTAAGGGTTTTGAACCAAGGATTGATGGATTGTGCCTTTAATTGATGCGCTATTGGTAGTGCGTCTAGTGGATTTTCTTCGGTTAAAACGTCGATGGCTATTTTGGAATCGAGTTTTCGATAGGTTTCTAATTCGTTCCAAAGGAAACTCGAGATGATAAAATCAGAAGTTTTCCAGCCTTTTTTGCCAAAAGCAGCAACAATTTTATGTGTAGCTTCGGCGGTATTTTTGCCTTTTAATTCGATATTCAAAGGTACTTTTCGGTCGATGGTGGTGATGATTTCTTCTAGGGTAGGAATGTGATGTCCGCCTTTTACGATTACTTTTCGCAAGGCTTCGAAAGAGTAGTCTTCTATCGGACCTTTTGCATTGGTTAGGCTATCCAAAATATCGTCGTGAAATACCATCACTTCTCCTGTTTTGATGACGAACACATCAATTTCGATGCGGTCGACGCCCATCGCTAATGCTTTTTTAATCGCGGGAACGGTATTTTGGGTTTCGTGTCCCATAGCGCCTCTATGGCCTATGTTGAGTGGTTTGTGCATAGTAGTACAACTGGTTAATCCAATAAAAATAAGCCAAAGATACGGTTGAAGTTTCATTTTTTTTCTTTTGGTCTAAAATAGGAAAAAGCAATTACTTCTTGGTTAAATATGACGTTATCATTGTTTTATGTTTTTTTGTGAAATTAACCGCAAGGTTCGCAAAGTTTTACGCAAGGAACGCAAAGTGAAAAAGTATTTCTTCATGTTTCTTTGTGGTAAAAATTAACCGCAAGGTGCGCAAAGATGTACACAAGGAACGCAAAGTATAAAAGTATTTTTTAGTGTTTCTTTGTGGTAAAAATTAACCGCAAGGCTCGCAAAGATTTAAGCAAGGAACGCAAAGTGAAAAAGTACAAAAGTATTTCTTAGTGTTACTTTGTGATTTCTTAGTGTTTCTTTGTGGTAAAAATTAACCGCAAGGTGCGCAAAGATGTACGCATGGAACGCAAAGTATAAAAGTACAAAAGCATTGCTTCTTGTTTCTTCGTGGAAAAAAAACGCCACAAATTCAAAAATTTTAATCCCTATTTGGGAAATGAATTTGCAAATTTGCGGTGTTTGAATTCTTATGAAATCTTTATTTTTTTTCTTCTAAAAGCACAAAAGTGAAATTAGAATTGATACTTACTTTTCCATTGGTCACTTTTGCTTCTTGGTTAGAATAAGCATCGCGAAGAAGGGTTCCATCTGCGAAAATTGTGCCTACAGGTATTTCTTTGGCTCCAAGATTCACATCTAATGCAATGACCACTTGGTCGGTGAAGTTTCCATTTGAAAAATAACGACTGAAGGTATAAGGAGTAGCCGAGATTTGTTTGTGAACTCCAGCTCCGATTGCAGGATGGTTTTTTCTGAACTGTCCTAGTTTTTGCCAATGCGCCAATGTTTTTTGAGTTTCAGGATTGGTTTTGATGGCTTTCCAATTCATAAATGAGCGTAAAGTGGCATCGCCTTTTGCACCTTCGATAGCTAAGGAACGGGCAGATTCATCCCCATAATACACTTGCGAAATTCCGGGAGAAAGCAAAAGTTTAGTCCCACTTTCGATGGTTTTTTCTCTTTTGGCATCGAATGGACCACCATCGTCGTGAGAGGATAAATAATTCAGCACGCTATACCCTTGTAGCTCATCGTTTAGCTTTGAAGAGTATTTGGAAAAGATGAATTCATAGTCTTTTTGTGCATCCCATTTGAACTCAAAATTAATCATATTGTTGAAGCCATTTTGGAAATAATTGATTTTTTTATCGCCAAAATCAAATTCTTGGCCAGCGCTTATTCCGTAGTTATATACCTCGGCTATGGTGTAAAACGAGTTGTTATCTAGAACTTTGGACGGGTTGTTTTTCTTCCAAACCTCAAAGGCATAATTGCATTCTTTTTGGAAGGCTGCCCATACTTTTTCGTCGGTGTGTTTTACGGTATCGGCACGGTAGCCATCGATTCCAAATTCAACGATATAATCGGTCAACCATTTGATGATGTAGTATTTTGGCGCTCTTGGATAGCCTGTTCTTTTGAAAAAAGCATCTAACGAAGCCATTTCTTTTTCGTAACGGCCTTCTTTTTTCCATTTTTCAATTAAGAAAGGAGGAAGGGCTACTTCTTTTTCGCTTTCGGTTTTTACGTCTGGAAGGTTGGCTACTAGTGTACAAGCGGTAGTTCCTTCGAAAGTTTTGTAATCGCATTGAGGAGATGTTCTTACCCATTCGCTTGGCCATACGGGATCATTGGCTGTTACGGGTCCTGTGTGATTGATTACACCATCTAATACAATTCGGATTCCTTTGGCGTGCGCTTTTTTAACCAATTCTGCTAAGTCTTTTTTAGTACCAAAATTTGGATCTAAAGCCGTCCAATCTTTGGCCCAATACCCGTGGAAGCCATAACTTAAACCGGTTCCTTCGTCTACACCATCGTGAATTTGTTCTACAATTGGTGTCAACCAAATGGCATTGATTCCTAGTTTTTCAAAATAACTTTCTTCTATTTTTTTAGTGATTCCTTTTATATTTCCTCCCTCAAAACCGCGTAGTTTTCCAGTAGTTTTGGTTCGGTCAAAATAAATTTCTTTCTTATTGTTGTCGTCATTAAAACGGTCGGTTAGCAAGAAATACAAATTGGCACCTTCCCAAACAAAAGGAGTAGTTTCTTTTTTAGGTGAACCCTTTTTTTGGGCATTAGTATATCCGCAAAACAAGGAAAATAGGGCGAGTGTTAATGCTAAAGCTTTATTTTTCATTATTTATTGAATTTGAATTAGCGTTGGTTTGTTTTTGGTTACTGGAATTGAAACATTTATCGTGTTCGATTCTTTTGTGAATGGGGTTACAACTCCGTTTACTTTGATTTGGCTGGCAGTAGGAGCGTTGTGCAATATCAAATTGGCTTTTTTGTCTTTTGAAGTGTAGGTTTTTCCAACTTGTGTTGCAACGGTAATAGTAGTCACTTTGTTTTTAGAAATGGCTTTGAAATTGAGTATTTCATAATTCCCTTTTTCAAAAGCATTGCTGGTCAATCCATCATCATTGTAGAGCTTCCCTTCGCTGTTTGTTGTTTTTTCGTCCATAAAATAATGCAAGTCAAAGGAGTCTAAACTATATTTTGTGGTATTTTGAATGGTTTTTATCATTGGAATGAAAGCACCCCCACGTACAAAAACCGGAATATGATCGGTGGCTGTAGCTACATTTGCAGTACTTCCTCCTTGGTATTTTGCATCAGAATAAAAGTCGAACCAGGTATTGTTTTTTGGAAAATAGATCTCTGCCGATTTCTTACCTGCTTCGGTGATGGGATGAACCAGAAAGTCATTACCCCAAAGGTAAGTGTGTGCTACGGTTTGTAGCGTTTTGTTTTCAGGCTCTTCAAAAAACAAGGGACGCATCAATGGGGTTCCTTTTTGATTATTTTCAAAGGCGATGGTATAATTGTAAGGCAACAATTGGTATCTCAATTCCACTTGTTTTTTAGCATTAGCTTTGGTTACAATGTCTTTAAAAACAGGTTCTGAAGGAACTTCTTGTTGGGCATGCGGTCTAAAAATGGGTTGAAAAACACCATATTGTAACCATCTTAGGTACAATTCATTGTCGTAGTAATCACCGGCAAATCCACCTAAATCGGAGTGCATGTAGCCTATCCCTTGTAATCCCATTTGTAAAGAAATTTCGGTTTGTGGCTGTAATCCGCCCCAAGTACGATTCACATCGCCTGTCCAGGGCATCATACCAAAACGTTGCGATCCAGAGTAACCTGAACGCATCAAGATAAACGGACGCGTAGCTGAAAAGTCTTTTTTGTAGCCCTCTGCAATTAATTCTGCCCAGTGGTGACCGTAGATATTGTGTACTTCGTCAGCGGTTCCACCTTTTGTGATGGCAGCTGAAGGGAATACTTCGGGTTCTCCTAGATCGCCCCAAAATCCGCCAACACCTTGTTGGATTAATCTTTTGTACACATCCCAAAACCATTGTTTTCCGTCGGGATTGAAAATATCTACAATTCCGGTGTTACCAAAAAAGAAATCAAAAGTAAACGGTTTACCATCTTTGTCCGTTGCTAAAACTTTTTTCTCTACGGTTTCATTCCATTTACTTGATGTTGTAGTGATGAACGGTTCGGTAATCAAAACGGTTTTTACGCCTTTTTGGTTTAAGTCATCGATCATTTTGGTTGGATTGGGAAAGTTGTCTTTGTCCCAATCTAAATTACCCATAGTTCCAGTAATTTCTTTTCCAAACCAATATAAATCCAAAATAATAGCATCTACAGGAATACCATCTTTGAGGTATTTATCAATAGTTTTGTTGACTTCGTCTTGTGAGTGATACCCAAAACGGCTGGAGAAATTCCCTAAAGTCCAAAGCGCAGGCAAAGGTTGTTTTCCAGTTAACGTCGTATAACTATCAATCAAATCAGTCCAAGAATTTCCTGCAATTACCTGATAGGTTTTACGACCCGAAATGGTTTCATAAGCCAAAGTATTGTCTTTTTTACTATCTAAATCCAAGTAACCAATTGGCGCATTGTCAAAATGCACTGCATAGATTTTAGAAGAAAGCACTAAAGGCATAGTGAAATTCATCAATTCAGAATGCGTTTCGTAGCCATAATGGGCTTTGTTGTACAATTGTAAACGATGGCCACGACGGTTCATGCCCAAAACTCGTTCTCCAGTACCGTACAATATTTCGGTATTATCTAAATTAAAATCAAGGATTTCGTGGTTGTCTTTTTTGAAATAGCCTGTTTTTTCCGAAATCAGTTCTTTGTTTTTGTACAAGTAGCTTATTTTAAAAGGCATTTTTTCAATAACGACCACAATTCCATTTGTTGCCATTTGAATGGAAGTTGGAGTTGTGGTAATTTTGAGGTTGACCTTTTGAGGCGATGCCACTACGGCATGTGATTTGGGATTGGCTTTTTCTCCATTTGGTACAAACGAAGTGGAAATGATTTTGTCAGAATACGGTTGGAAAGTGTACACACCATCTGAAGTCGTAACTTCAAGAGATTGATTGTTTTTTTTGAAACTTTCAAACTTTCGATTGGCATTTTGTGCCAATGCTAGTGAGCTGAATAACAGGAATACGATTATTTTTCTCATTTTTTTTAAATTTTAAACCCTTTCAAAGCGGACTTTGAAAGGGTTATTATTATTAAGTGAATTGAATTAGTTGGGTTGAACCACTACTTCTTTTCCGTTGACAAATACGGTCAATGCTTGGTCTCCTTCTAATGAAAATTTGGTTTCATTATGAGTGACTTTTATTTTAAGGATTTGATGTCTAAAGTTGATTTTAAACGAATAGCCTTCCCATTCATTTGGGATTTTTGGAGCAAAATGTAAGGCGTCATTTTTGATACGCATTCCTCCAAAACCTTCTACAATACTCATCCAAGTCCCTGCCATAGAGGTAATGTGGCAGCCTTCTTCTACTTCTTTGTTGTAGTCATCTAAATCTAGACGAGAAGTTCTTAAGTAGAACGCATACGCCATATCCATTTTGTCTAATTTGGCCGCTTGGATAGAATGCACGCATGGAGAAAGGGAACTTTCGTGAACTGTAAATGATTCATAGAATTCAAAATTCTTCCTTAATTCTTCTGTAGTAAAATGATCTTCGAAGAAATAGAATCCTTGAAGTACGTCCGCTTGCTTGATGTATGGCGAACGCAATACTCTATCCCAAGACCATTTTTGATTAATTGGTCGTTGCGATTTGTCTAGGTCTTTTACAGGAACTAAATCTTTGTCTAAGAAGCCATCTTGCTGCAAGTAAATCCCCAATTCTTCTGATTTTGGGAAATACATATTGCCAGCAACTTTTTTCCAATCTTGTAATTCAGCATCACCGAGACTTACTTTTTCGATGATACGTTTGTGATCTGAAGGATACTCTGTGGCTACTTTTTGAATTTGCTCATAGGTATAATCAATACACCATTTAGCAATATAATTGGTGTAGAAGTTATTATTGATGTTGTTCTCGTATTCGTTAGGTCCAGTTACTCCTAGAATAACGAATTGGTTTTTGTCTTTAGAGAAAGAAGCTCTTTGGTGCCAAAAACGTGCGATACCAATCAAAACTTCTAATCCTTTTTCTGGGATATAAGAATAATCTCCAGTATATCTGTAATAGTTAAATATAGCAAAAGCGATGGCTCCATTACGGTGAATTTCTTCGTGTGTAATTTCCCATTCGTTATGGCATTCTTCACCATTCATGGTAACCATTGGATACAAAGCTGCACCGTTTTTGAATCCTAAATTGTCTTTAGCATTTTCAATGGCTTTGTCCAATTGGTTGTAACGATACGTCAATAAGTTACGCGCAACTTCTTGGTCTTTGGTGGCCATGTAAAACGGAATACAATACGCTTCAGTATCCCAATATGTTGATCCACCATATTTTTCTCCGGTAAAACCTTTTGGACCAATGTTTAAGCGAGAATCTTTCCCTAAATACGTTTGATTTAATTGGAAAATATTGAAACGAATTCCTTGTTGTGCTTTTACATCTCCGGCAATGGTAATGTCTGACATTTCCCAAATTTTTGCCCAAGCGTCAATTTGTTCTTGTAAAGACACTTCATAGCCTTTAGCTAAAGCGGTTTGAATCACTTTTTCGGCAGCCGCCAAAGTGTTATCGTAATTTAAAGAAACCGTATACCCTCCAATTTTTTGGATAGAAGATACTTCTCCTTTGGCCACCAAAGTATCATAAGTGTATTGTACTTTGTCGTTTGTAGATTCAATGGATGAAGCTGATATTTGAGAAGGAACTCCATTAATCAAAACGGTATTGTGCATAAAAGTGGTCACTTTAAAATGCGTTTTGAACGTTTGAGCGGTTACAAAAGCGTCATGCGTAGCTTTTTTTACTTCAAGAGGTTCCCAGAATTTTTCTTCCCAATTGGCATCTTCATTGGTGATTCCAGCATCAATATACGGTTTGTAGACTATTTTTGCATCCTTGTTTAGTGGAGTGATTTCATAGTTGATGAATCCTGCTTCGTCTAAATTTAAACTTAAAAAACGACGGACATTTACAGCAATTTCAGTTCCGTTGGCCAAAGTCGCTTCGAAGGAACGGTGGTACCATCCTTCTTTCATGTTCAATTCTCTTTTGAAATTTTTAACTTGAGTACAAGTAAATAAATCAAAATTTTCACCATTAATTTCTATATCAATTCCAATCCAGTTCGGAGCATTTAATACTTTAGCGAAGTATTTTGGGTACCCGTTTTTCCACCATCCCACTTTCGTTTTATCTGGATAGTAAATTCCGGCAATATAACTTCCTTGAAAAGTTGGTCCAGAGTAGCTTTCTTCAAAATTAGCTCTTTGTCCCATAGCGCCATTTCCTATACTGAAAAGACTTTCGGATGATTTTACTCTTTCGACATCAAATTCTTCTTCAATGATGGACCAATTGTCTGCTTTTATATAATCTTGGTTCATTTTATTTTAATTTATTTTAATTTCTATTGTTATTCTGTGGCGACTTATTTTAAAGTCAAAAGAAATCTTTTATTTTTCTATTAATTCCTTTAAAAACTCAGTTCCCATGAAGGTAAAATCCTTAAAGTTATGGTGCGCTTCATGTAAAATACTATCATCGCCAATTCCGATACTCGTCATGTTGCCAATGTTAGCAGCTTGAATTCCCGCGACAGAATCTTCAAAAACAAAAGCATCCTTAGCGGCTACATTTAAAAGTTTAGCAGCTATTAAAAACACTTCGGGATCAGGTTTTGCGTTTGATACATCATTGCCATCTACAATGGCATCGAAATAAGATAGAATGCCTGTTTTTTCTAAAATAGGTCTTGCGTTTTTACTAGCCGAACCTAAGGCGATGAGTTGTTCGTTGTCTTTTAGGTAATTCAAAACGGAGTGTACGCCTGGAAGCAATTCGCTCTCGTCCATATCTACCAAATAAGACAAATAGTCTTCATTTTTTTGAACCAACCATTGCTCTTTTTGTTCCTGAGTGGCTTGTATGTCGCCTAATTCTAAAATAATATCTAGCGATCGTACTCGGCTAACTCCTTTTAATAATTCATTATGTTCGTGTGTAAATTCGATGTTTAAGCTGTCAGCAATTTTCTTCCAAGCTAAATAATGGTATTTTGCTGTGTCCACAATTACACCATCTAAATCGAAAATAAATCCTTTTTTTTTCTTCATTTTAAAAATATTTTAGTGACTAGTTGTTTTTTCTTTAATGAAAATAACCCCTAAGCCAGCAATCAACATTGAAGTTCCAGCAATAACAATGATAGCCATTGGGAAACCTCCAAAAAGAGCAATCAAAGTACTCCCTAATAATCCTGCGGCAATTTGTGGTAAAGTAATCGTGGCATTGAACAATCCCATATATACGCCCATTTTGTCTGCAGGTAATGATCCAGAAAGCATGGCATATGGCATAGCCAAAATAGCTGCCCACGCCAATCCCACGCCAACCATAGAAAGTAGTAGTACGTTTTTGTCTTCTATCACAAACATTGAGATCAATCCTAAGCCTCCTAGTAGTAAAGAGAAAGAATAGGTTTTTTTGCGACCAATAGATTTGGCAATAGAAGGCATTAGAAGTGAGTAAATAGCGGCAACTGCGCTGTAAAAGGCAAATAAAACGCCTGTCCAATCTCCAGCTTCATTAAATCCCACGGATTTGGCATCGAGTGCATCGGGCCCCCAGACTTGATTGGCAATTGCTCTTGTGGTATAAACCCACATTAAGAACAAGGCGAACCATGAAAAGAATTGTACAAATCCAAGTTGCCAAAAGATTTTTGGTGCAGTAGTGATTAATTTGAGGATATTTGTTTTTTCCTTTTTAACCTCAGCGTCTAAATCAATTTTGTTGTAAATCGCATGCTCTTTTGGGGCATATTCTTTGGTTTTGAACACGGTCCAAAGTACACTTATTAGTAAAATACTCCCTCCAATGTAAAACGACCAAATTACAGAGTCGGCTACTTTTTCACCTGGAGCAGGGACATTTGCAATTCCTGATTTGGTTAAAATCCATGGGAGCAACGAACCGAATACAGCACCAAAATTAATCAAAGCGCTTTGTAGTGAATATCCTAAGTTGCGTTGGTCATCATTAACCATATCACCCACCAAAGCTCTAAAAGGTTGCATGGTCACATTAAAAGAAGTGTCCATCAACAATAACATTAACCCTCCAAAAAACAAAGGAGGTAACAAATAAGCAAAATACTCAGCATTAGGCATAAAAAACATGGCCAACGCCGATACGATTGCTCCAAAAAAGATAAATGGGATTCTTCGTCCAAGTTTGGTCCAAGTTTTGTCGCTTGAAAGTCCAATGATAGGCTGAACAATTAGTCCCGCCAATGGGGCAGCTAACCAAAAATATCCAATACTGTGAACATCGGCTCCAAGAGCTTCTAATATTCTGCTGGTGTTTCCGTTTTGAAGCGAGTATCCAATCTGTACTCCCAAAAAGCCAAAACTCAGATTCCAAATTTGCCAAAAACTTAATTTTGGTTTTTCCATATGATCTATTTTAAAGTTAAATACTACAAACGCTTTCGTGTTTTTTTTAAGTCTAATGCTGTTTTTACGAACTAATTGTCTGCACAAAATCCGTAAAAATGTAAGAATGCAGTGGTTGAGTCTTTCCTTTTTATTGGTTTGCCTAATTTTTTTGAAAAGCAAGCCTAAAAATTTAAGAAGTTATAGATTCTAGTGGCTTAAAAAATAAGGGATACCAGTAGAAAGCTTCACTTAAACCAAAGTATTCTTTCAATTGTATTCATTTGGTAGCTTTCTTACTTGTTTAAAATTGTGAAAGTTACAAAAAAAATAAGTTTGTATTGCTTTAGTAAAGCAAGGTTTGGTTGATTAGAAAATGTTCCCGAAGAGCACAGATTTAAAACATAAATCCATAGGAAGGGAAGCGATAAAGAACAAAACTTTGCTTGATTTTCGAAGTAAAAGAAAAAGTTTTGACAAGCGTAAATATAGAAAATTATTTACTTGAGCATTGAATTGTCAAGTAAATAATTTGAACTCCAACGTTTTTTGTTAATAAATATTTCTTTAATCGGTAGATTCTCTTTCAATCAAATGGGTCTCTATGATTTCTGTTGTGTAGCTTTCGTCTTCCTCTTCGTGTTCTTCAGTCTCTAAACGTTGAATGAGCATTTCGGCTGCTTTTTTACCCATTTTGGCACCGCTTTGACTTACTGTTGTGATGGTTGGCGTTGAGTATTTAGAAATAATTCCATCGGTAAAAGCAATAATGGCTAAGTCTTTTGGAACACTAAGCCCAATTTTATGTGCTGTTTTTAAAATGGTAACTGCAAAAAGTTCATTGACCGCAAATACTGCATCTATGGCTTTGTCCTCTAATAATTGGCTGATGGTAATTTCGCAAGTATCTACATCTTCAATTTTAATGATGAGTTGGTCATCAAATGGGATGGCGTTGTCTAACAAAGCTTTGGTGTAACCATCCGTTCTTAGTTTACCAACACTAACATAATCAACAGTTGTAACGAGTGCAATTTTTTTTCTTCCTTGTTTAATTAGAAATTCAACGGCTTCATAGGCCGCTTTTTTATCGTCGATAATGACTTTGTCGCAATGTACTTCATCGGTTATTCTATCAAACATGACTACAGGCATACCTTGATCAATGACTTCGGTGATGTGATGAAAATCTTTTTTGAATTGGGTTTCTTTAGATAGAGACATGATAAAGCCATCCGTACTACCGTGGGCTAGTAATTCCATATTCATGACTTCTTTATCAAAAGAATCATCAGACAAACAAATGATCACACTATACCCTTTTTCGTTGGCTACTTGCTCAATACCATTAATCACCGTAGAGAAGAAATAGTGTACAATTTCGGGGATAATAATGCCTATGGTTTTGGTTCTTCTATTTTTTAGACTTAAGGCAATATTGTTGGGTTTATAGTTGTAAAACTTGGCAAATGCTTGCACTTTCAAACGGGTTTCTTCTCCAATTTCTAAGCTGTTGCGCAGTGATTTAGAGACCGTAGAAATAGAAACATCTAATTCTTTTGCAATTTGTTTTAGGGTTACTTTCTTTTTCATTTCTAAGGTTTTATAAAATAGGGTATTCCATTTTAATCTATTTATTTTTCCATTTCTGACAAAATTCATTTAAAAATAATAAATAAAATGCAAAGTTTTCAACACTATCACGTTTTCGTAATGGTATCTGATTTTTGTCATGTTGTTGGTGTTGATATTCTGTTAATTTTGAAATTCGAAGTAAAAGAAAAGCTAAACTTAAATTCAAAAATTAATTTAAACAAAAAGTATGAAAACAATTTATAAAAAGTTGTTATTTTTATTGTTACTCCTTCCTTTCAGTCTTCTGGCTCAGAATTCTGTAACGGGAACTGTTGTTGAAAAAGCAACAGGACAGCCCATACCAGGAGCCAATGTAAATATACAAGGAGCTGCAAATGGTGTTTCTACCGATTTTGATGGTAAATATAAATTATCCAATATTAATAAAGGGGATAAGATTGTATTTTCTTTCATTGGGTTTAGAAATATTGTTTTAACTTATGATGGTCAAGCTACATTGAATGCATCTTTAGAAGAGGATGCCAATGAGCTGAAAGAAGTTGTAATCCAAGTAGGTTACGGTTCTGTTAAGAAAAAAGATGCTACAGGATCTGTAGCTATACTAGGCGCAAAAGATTTTAATAAGGGATCTGTAACTTCTGCAGATCAAATGATTCAAGGTAAAGTTGCTGGTTTGCAAATTACCAATGGTGGTGGTTCTCCTGGAGAAGGTGCTACGATTAGAATTCGTTCAGGATCTTCTTTGAATGCTCAAAACGACCCTTTATATGTTATTGATGGTGTACCTGTAGCTGCTGGTGGAGTTTCTGGTTCAAGAAACCCTTTGGCAACGATCAACCAAAACAACATTGAGTCGATTACGGTTTTGAAAGACGCTTCTGCTACTGCTATATACGGATCTAGAGCTTCTAACGGGGTAATCATTATTACTACCAAAAAAGGTAAAAAAGGAGACATGAAAGTGAATTACAATGCTACTTTCCAAGTGTCTGAAATTACTAAAACGGTAGATGCTTTGTCTTCGAATCAATTTAGAGATTTAGTAAATTCTAAAGGGAATGCGTCACAAATTGCACTTATGGGTGATGCGGATACTGATTGGCAAAAGGAAATCTTCAGAACGGCTTTAGGTACAGATCACAACATTGCGATGAGCGGTGGTACGGATATTATTTCCTATAGAGCTTCTGTGGGTTATGCTAATATTAATGGTATTTTGATTAGAGATAACATGGAGCGTTCTACGGTATCAGCTTCTCTTGTGGGTGATTTCTTTGATAAACATTTGAAAGTTCAAGTGAATAGTAATACTTCTATCATTAATAGTAATTATAGTAATAGAGGAGCCATTGGGTCAGCTGTTCGTTTTGATCCTACGCAATCGATAAAGAACGCTGATGGAACCTATTTTCAGTGGTATACAAATTCTGGAAATGCAATTAATACTTTGGCTGGAAAAAATCCAGTTTCATTGATTGAGCAACAAAATAATTATGGTACTTCATTCAGAAGTATTGGTAACATCCAATTTGATTATAAATTACATTTCTTGCCAGAATTAAAAGCGGTGGCTAACTTTGGTTATGACGAAATGAGTGGTCGTTCTTGGGGAAATACCGCAGCTGATTATTTGAATGGGTTAAAAGGTTCAGGATTTAATAATTCTTACCTAAATACTTCGAAGAGAAATAACAAATTGATGGACTTGTATTTTAATTACAACAAGTTGGTAGAGTCTATTAGTACTCAATTCGATGTGACAGGAGGATATTCTTATCAAGATTTTAGAGACGATAATGATGGTTATTCTATCAATTTCGGAAATAATCAAGAAAAAACTCCAAATGTACGAGTTCCTTCTAGAGTAAATTTACAATCGTTCTTTGCTAGAGCTAACTTTACCATTGCAGATAAATATATCTTAACAGCGTCTTTAAGAAGAGATGGTACTTCTAGATTTACGGAAGAAAATCGTTGGGCTAATTTCCCTGCTTTTGCAGTTGCTTGGAAAATTAATGATGAGAATTTCCTAAAAGATGTAGAAGTAGTTTCTACTCTTAAATTAAGAGGAGGTTGGGGTATTACAGGACAACAAGATATTGGAGTAAGTTACCCATCTATCCCTTTGTATCGTGGTTCTAATCCCCAGGCTCAATACCAGTTTGGGAATGCGTATTACCAAACGTTTAGACCACAACCTTATAATAGTAACTTGAAGTGGGAGCAAACTACTACTTTGAATGCTGGTATTGATTTTGGTTTCTTTAACAATAGAATTTCTGGTACTGTTGATGCCTATCAAAGAGATACTAAAGATTTATTGTTGTACACTCAAAATCCACCTTTCTTTGGATTCTCTAATTTTGACAACTACAATGTAGGGGCTATTAGAAACAGAGGTATTGAGATTTCTGCGAATGTAATTCCAGTAAAAACGGATAACCTTGAGTGGTCTATTGGAGGAAATATTACCTTCCAAAATTCAGAAATTACAAAATTAGCTAGTGATTCTCCAAATTCTCCAGGATATAATGTTGGTGGTTATGAGGGCCCTACAGGGAACTTTATTCAAAATCACCAAGTAGGGTATGCTCCTAGCTCTTTTTATGTGTATGAGCAAGCCTATGGTGCTGATGGAAAACCTTTAGACGGAGTTTATGTAGATAGAAATAATGATGGTGTTATTAATGAGCAAGATAAATACCGTTTCCACAAGCCAGCTGCCGATGTGTTTTATGGTTTCAATACTAGTGTAGTCTATAAAAACTGGGATTTAGCTGCCACTTTCAGAGGATCATGGGGTAATTACAATTACAATAACGTAGACTCAAACAATGGAACATTAGCTGCAGTGTTTATCAGAAATACGGATTTGTCTAATTCAGTTGGGAATGTTTTAGAAACTGGTTTTACAACAAATGATGTGAAACGTTATGAGTCTGATTATTACATTCAAGATGCGTCTTTCTTAAGATTAGACAACGTAAGTATTGGTTATACTTTTAATCAGAAACCAGATTCTAACACTTTAGTTAAGTTGTCTTTAGGAGCACAAAACGTTTTCATACTTACTGATTACACTGGAATTGATCCCGAAATTTCTGGAGGTATAGACAATAACTTGTATCCAAGACCACTTACTTTCACGTTAGGTTTAAACGTTAATTTCTAATTCAAATTAAAGAAAAATGAAAAAATCACTTAAAATAATGGGATTGTTGTTAGTGCTGATGGTGATGCTTTTCCCATCTTGTACCAACGATTTAAATCAGTCCCCGATAGATGGGAGCGATGACATTGACGCAGAGGAATTATTCAAAGATCCTGCTTCATACAAACAGTTTTTAGCAAAACTTTATGCCGGTTTAGCTACTACAGGACAATCAGGACCTACAGGTAATGGAGATATTGCTGGAATTGATGAAGGAGCTAGTCAATACATTAGAGGTTTTTGGTTAATGCAAGAATTGACTACTGATGAGGCTATTATGGCTTGGAACGATGGAACTATTAAAGATTTTCATGCGCAAACATGGTCTTCATTAGATACTTTTATTGCAGCTACTTTTTCCCGTTTCTCTTTTCAAATTGTAAACTGTAATGAGTTTTTACGTCAAACTACTGATGCAAAATTAGCGAGTAGAGGGATAGACGCAGCTACTATCGCTGAGATTAAAACCTACAGAGCAGAAGCTCGTTATCTAAGAGCGTTGACTTACTGGCATTTATTGGATACTTTTGGCGGAGGGTCTATCGTTACTGAGGAATCACCTACATCATTTTATCTTCCAGAATATAGCTCTAGAGCCGAAATCTATAAGTTTGTTGACGATGAACTTACTGCATTGACTGCGGATCTTAAGGATGCTCGTACAAATGAAAAATTTCGTGTTGATAAAGCTGCTGCTTGGATGTTGCAAGCTAAATTATACATGAATGCTAAAGTGTATATTGGTACTGAGAAATATACTGATGCCTTACCGTTGATTAATAAAGTTATTACTTCAGGGTATACTATCCATAACAATTATAAAGATTTGTTTTTAGCTGATAATGATAAAAATGGAGCGCAAAATGAATTTATTTTTGCCGTAGCGTATGATGGTTTAAATACTAAAACTTTCGGAGGTACTACTTTCTTAGCGCATGCTTCTGTAGGAGGTAAAATGAAACCAGGAGAGTATGGAATTAATGGCGGTTGGGCTGGTATTAGAACCACTTCTGCTTTCGTTGATAAATTCAATGGATCTACAGGAGATCAAAGAGGAAATTTCTTTACTGATGGTCAAAACAAAGAAATTAAAGATGTAGGTGCTTTTACAGATGGGTACGCTGTTCAAAAGTTTAGTAACTTAACTAAAGCAGGTGTTCAAGGATCAGACAAATCTGGAGACTTTGTGGATACTGATTTTCCAATTTTCCGTTTAGCAGATGCTTATTTAATGTATGCTGAATGTAACTTAAGAGGTGCTGGAGGTAGTAATACAACTGCTTTAGGCTATGTAAATGCTTTAAGAACGCGTGCAAATGCACCGGTTGTATCACTTGGAGAACTTGATTTGAACTTCATTCTTGATGAGAGAGCTAAAGAATTACACTGGGAATGTCACCGTAGAACAGATTTGATTCGTTTTGGTAAATTTTCTGGTGGATCGTACTTATGGCCTTGGAAAGGTGGAATCGCTACGGGTGCTGCTACTCCTTCTATCAGAAACTTATTCCCAATCCCTGCTGGCTCTTTAGCAGCTAATCCTAAACTTCAACAAAACCCTGGATATTAATTAACTAATTAAAAATAATACAATGAAAAATTTATCGAAAATATTTTTGTCTTTATTTACACTAGCTATTACTTCATGTAGTGTAGAAGATGTACAAGATCGTCCAATTATTGAAGCTACTGATGCTCCAGTATTAACTGCTCCAGCAACAGGTGCTATTTATGAAATTACACCAGCCAATGCAACCCAGCTTTTTGATCGTTTCGCTTGGACTGCAGCAAGTTTTGGTGGAGATGTTGTAGTTACTTATCAAGTTGAGATTGCTAAACTTGATGACAAAGCATTTGCAAAACCACAATTGGTTCAATCATCAAACACCAATAACGTTGCTGTTACTGGAGAGAATTTGAACAAAGCAGCTATTGCTTTGGGAGTTACTCCATTCGTGTCAACATCAGTTTTGGCTCGTGTTAAAGCTGTTGTAGGAACTCAATCTATCGGTTCTAAGCCAATTGAAATCGCAATCAAAGCGTTTAAAACTGCTCCATTACTTGGAGTTCCGGGTAATCATCAAGGTTGGAAAGATAAAGATGGTTTGACTTTTGAATACCAATTAAAACCCTCTGCAAAAGGGAATGCTGATTTTGAAGGATATGTTTATTTAGACGGAGATTTTAAATTTCTAGAAGCAGACGATAATTTAGTATTCGATTTCAGCAAAAACACTGCTTACGGTAAATCAGCCGATGCAGGAAAATTAGATACTAAGGGAGCAAATTTAAGCGCTGCTGCTGGTTACTACTTAATTAAAGCGGATACTCAAAAATTAACTTATTCTACTACACTAACTAAATGGGGAATTACTGGTAGTGGAACACCTAATGGTTGGCCTGATAATGGTGTCGTAGATCATGATATGACATATAATCCTACTACAAAAGTATGGGAAATAGAGTTAGTTTTAAATGCAGGAGGCGAAATAAAATTTAGAGCTAATGATGGTTGGGATTTTAATTTTGGATCTAATGACAATAATGGAATAGCCAATTTTAATGGTCCAAACATTAAAGTACCAGCTGCAGGTACTTATAAAATCACTTTAGATTTAAGCCACTCAAGAGCCTATACTTACAAGTTAGAAAAAAAATAATATAACTTATTATATTAAAAAGGGTTGTCCTATAAGGCAACCCTTTTTTCATTACTCTTTTAAAACTTAAAAAGAATGAGAAAAATTTTATTTTTAGGGTTGCTTTTACTAGGTAGTATTGCTTTTTCACAAAAACAAACCATAACCTACAGCATTGCACCTAGCACCTTTGAAGAAACGACTTCTATAACCATTACTGTTAATGGGTCTAGTATCGATGAAGCTACTTGGGGAGTTACTGGTAACGCTTTGTATCTTTGGGCTTGGTCTTTTGATACCAATAAGGCTAATATACAAGACAGTCCAACTAATGGTACGTGGACCAATTCTAACGAAGCTAACAGATTAACTTATGTTAGTGGAGCTGATATTTATCAAATTACGCTTACACCACAACAATTTTTTGCTCGCAACGGCATAGGTCGAATTGGTTTTTTAATCAAAGCCAAAGACGGAACAGGGGATAAGAAATCCCAAGATATTTTGGCTGATGTTGGATCGTTTCAAGTAACGTTAACTGCTCCAGCGCAAAACAGTACAACTATTCTAGCATCTGGAGGTAGTTTGAATGTAACAGCATCAAATACAAATGGTGTTGCGAATTATAATTTGAAATCCAATGGAGTTGCTATCAATACTGCTACAGCCACAACTAGTTATGCCTTTAATCATACCAATATTACCGGAAACCAAAACTATGAATTGGAAGTAACTAAAGGTACAACTACGATTGTGAAGAAGTTCACTGCTGTAGTTAGTACAACAGTGGTTTCTGAAACGATTCCAGCTGGTTTAGTAGACGGAATCAACTATAATCCGAACGATGCTACTAAAGCTACTTTGGTATTGGATGCTCCATTAAAAGATTTTGTATATGTTGCAGGTAGCTTTAATAATTGGCAACCTACGAATGCGTATGCAATGAAAAAAGATGCAACAGCTGGTTCAACTAAATTCTGGTTAGAATTAACTGGACTTACTGCTGGAACGAATTATACCTACCAATATTGGGTGGTGGATCAAACGCCTTTGGCAGGTTCACCAAGTTTGGTAAAAGCTGCAGATCCTTATTCAACTTTGGTTTTGTCTCCTTATGATGATCCAGGAATTCCATCGGCTTCTTTTCCTAATATTCCGACCTATCCTACTGGACAAGAAAGAGAAGTCACATGGTTTAAAACCGGACAAACTGCATATCCTTGGAGTCAAGCGACTACCAATTTTGTAAAACCAGCTAAAGAAAAACTGGTGGTTTACGAGGTGTTGGTGCGTGACTTTGATGCTAAAAGAAATTACCAAGACTTAATCGATAAAATCAATTATTTCAAAAATTTAAAGGTCAATGCCATCCAATTGATGCCAGTAATGGAATTTGAAGGCAATGAAAGTTGGGGATACAATACTTCGTTTCACATGGCTTTGGATAAATTCTATGGAACACCTGAGAAATTGAAAGAGCTTATTGATCTATATCATCAAAACGGAATTGCAGTTATACTAGATGTGGCTTTGAATCATGCTTTTGGAAGAAACCCAATGGTTCGCATGTGGATGAATGATCCTGATGGTGATGGTTGGGGTTCTCCAACTACAGAAAATCCTTATTTCAATACAGTAGCTAAACACAGCTATAGTGTAGGAGAAGATTTTAATCATCAACAACCTCGCACCAAGAATTATGTGAAACGCGTAATCAAACAATGGATTGAAGAATTTAAAATTGATGGTTTCCGTTGGGATTTGACCAAAGGTTTTACTCAAAATTGCGAAGGTTCAGAAAGTTGTACTAATGCTTATCAGCAAGATCGTGTTGATGTTTTAAAAGAATATGCAGATTATTCATGGTCATTAGATCCTACACATTATGTAATTTTTGAACATTTAGGGACGGATGCTGAAGAAAAACAATGGGCAGATTATCGCATTAATGAGCCAATTAGTAAAGGAATCATGACCTGGGGTAAAATGACGGACGAGTACAATGAATTGACGATGGGTTGGCCAAACAAGAATATTGCAAGAATGTCAAGTAGCAGTAGAGGTTTCGTAGGCCAACGTTTGATGGGCTATGCCGAAAGCCATGACGAAGAACGTTTGATGTACAAAAACCTTCAATTTGGCAATAGTTCAGGAAGTTATAATGTAAAAACATTGAGCACTGCCTTGTCAAGAATGTCGGCATTGGGAGCAGTTTCTCTTTTGGTTCCAGGACCCAAGATGATTTGGCATTTTGGAGAACTAGGCTGGGAATCATCTATTTTTACTTGTAATAATGGATCGGTAAACACCCCTTCGGATGCCACCAATGGCGATTGTAAACTAGACACCAAGCCACAACCTCAATGGACAGGCAATTGGCTAGGGAATACAGAGCGTGGTAAAATTTATAACGACTGGGCCAAAATGATTGCTTTAAAAATCAATGAGCCCATGTTTTTAGGTACTGTTACCATTTCAAGCACCAATAGTGTTACGCCAAATATTAAGATTACCAATGCTGCGCTTGCGAGTACAGAGCTTAAAGACGTGTTGATAATTTCAAATTTCGGAGTGGTAGCCAATGCTGTAGCCACAGGCTTTCCGTATACAGGTACTTGGTATGATTTGATGGATAATACGACCTTAAACGTTACCGATGTGAATCAAACGATCACCTTGCAACCAGGAGAATATAAAATTTTGGGGAATAAGCAAGCTACTTTAGCAATCGAAGATTTTGAAAAAGAAGCTACCCTTAAATTGTATCCTAATCCTGCTTCCAATTATTTTAAGTTGAATGCAGAAACAACCAAAGTGGAAATTTATTCTTTATCTGGTCAAAAGGTGAAGCAATTTGATAGTATTAAGTCTGTTGATCAGCAATTTAGTATAAGTGATTTGAGCAAAGGATTTTATTTAATAAAAGCTTACAATGCTAAAAATCAAACACAAGTTTTGAAGTTGATTAAAAGCTAAAAAACTATTTTAAGATGAGGGACAGTCCATCATGAGGAGTATACTATATTTATTTTGAGTGTTCTTTGTTTCTATAAAATATAAAATCGGTTGTTTCATGATGAATGAAACAACCGATTTTTTTAAATTAAAGTTTACCATTTTTTATTTCATCCACAATTTCTGGATTTAATAAAGTGGTCGTGTCACCAAAATTAGAGAAATCCCCCTCAGCAATTTTACGGAGAATTCTACGCATAATTTTTCCAGAACGTGTTTTTGGTAATCCAGTTACAAATTGAATTTTATCTAATTTGGCTATTGGGCCAATATGATCGGAGATGTATTGATTAATTTCTTTACTCAAATTGTCACGATCGCGATATTCTCCTGTTTCTTTTAAAATGACAAAGCCATACAAAGCATTTCCTTTTATATCATGCGGGAAACCTACAATTGCTGATTCTGCAACGGCTGGATGTTCATTGATAGCATCCTCGATGGGAGCAGTTCCTAAATTATGTCCCGATACAATGACCACATCGTCTACGCGGCCTGTGATTCTATAATAGCCCACTTCATCCCGTAAAGCACCGTCTCCAGTGAAGTATTTTCCTGGAAATGCAGAAAAATAAGTTTCTTTATAGCGTTGATGATCCCCCCAAATGGTACGTGCTATACCAGGCCACGGAAATTTGATGCACAAACTTCCCGTTATTTGATTGTCTTCAATCTCATTTCTTTTATCGTCCATAAGAACGGGTTGTATACCTGGTAAAGGGAGAGAAGCATAAGTTGGTTTTGTAGGGGTTACAAAGGCTAAAGGAGAGATCAAGATTCCTCCTGTTTCGGTTTGCCACCAAGTATCTACTACGGGGCAGCGTTTGCCTCCCACATGGTCATTGTACCAATGCCAAGCTTCTTCATTAATTGGTTCTCCAACAGAACCTATAACTTTAAGCGACGCCAAAGGAAATTTTTGTACATACTCAAGTTTTTCTTTTGCCAAGGCTCGAATGGCGGTGGGTGCAGTGTAAAAATGCGTTACACCATGCTTTTCAATGGTTTCCCAAAAGCGACTAAATGTTGGATAAGAAGGAATGCCTTCAAACAAAACGGTTGTCGCTCCATTTAACAAAGGGCCATACAAAATATAAGAATGTCCCGTAATCCATCCTATATCGGCGGTACACCAAAACACATCATTGTCTTGGTAATTGAATACATTTTTGAACGTATAGGCTGTATAAACCATGTATCCAGCGGTTGTGTGTACCATCCCTTTTGGTTTTCCGGTAGAACCTGAAGTGTATAATATAAATAAGGGATCTTCAGCATCCATAATTTCAGCCACATTGTTATCCGAGGCTTTGTCTAGTAAAGGTTGTAGCCATAAGTCTCGTCCTTCTTGCATAGTAACTTGGGTATTGGTTCTTTTGGCTACTAAGACCTTGGTTACACAGGGACATTTTTTTAAGGCTTCGTCAATAATTCCTTTCAAGTCAATGGTTTTGTTGCCACGATATCCTCCATCTGAAGTGATAACCATTTTGCATTCGCTATCATTGATTCTTGCCGCGACAGCCGAATCTGAAAAACCTGCGAAAACAACAGAATGTATGGCGCCAATTCGGGCGCAGGCTAATACAGCAACCGCCAATTCAGGGATCATTGGGAGGTAAATGCATACGCGATCTCCTTTTTGTATTCCTTCATTTCGAAGGACATTGGCCATTTTGTTTACGCGTTCAGAAAGCGCATTATAACTAATATGCAAAGCTGATTCAGCTGGATCATTTGGTTCAAAAATGATAGCGGTACGTTCCCCGTTTTTGGCTAAATGGCGATCAATGCAGTTTTTGGTAATATTTACTTTTGCATTTACAAACCATTTAATATCAGCTTGTGCCATATTAAAATCGATAACTTTTTCCCATTCTTGGTACCAGACAAAGTTTTCGGAAGCTATTTTGTCCCAAAACTTCTTGGGTTCGCGTATCGATTTTTTGTAGTGTTTAAAGTATTCTTCTAAAGTGTTGATTTTGAAATAGCTCATGGTAGTTTTTTTGTTTTTTAAATCAATTCGTGTACTTGTTCAACTAATTTTTTGATTGAAAAAGGTTTTAAGACATAGAGATCTGCGCCAAGGGACAAGCCTTTTTCAATATCTTTTTCTTTATTTTTTGCAGTTAAAAAAATCACTTTGCAATGGCTTAATCGTGAATCTTTTTTTATTTGCTCTAAGGTGTCATAACCATCTACCAAAGGCATCATCACGTCTAAAATGATAACATCCGGCAGCTGATCTTTCAAAATTTCTAGTGCTTCCTGTCCGTCTCTAGCAATAAAAACTTGAAAATTGTTTTTTTTAAAAGTATATTCTAACGTCATTAGAATATTTGGTTCATCGTCTACTAAGAGTATTTTTTTCATAAACTGATGGTTTCAGAGGTGTTATAGTTTGGTAATGTAAAGGTAAAAGTGACGCCTTCGAGAGTAGCATTAGACGCCCATATTTTTCCTTTGTGGTGCTCGATAATCTGTTTGCAAATGGCAAGTCCAAGTCCGCTTCCTATTGGCTTTTTTACATTTTGATTTCTGGATTGGTAAAACTTGTCAAAAATGGCTTCGTAGTCTTCTTCATTAATTTTTTTTCCATTATTGTGAATGCGCACCACAACAAATGATTGCTCCTCGCTAACCGAAATTGTTATTGCTCCATGAGGTTGCGCACAGAATTTTATGGCATTAGAAATTAAATTATGAACGACCTGAATGATGCGTTCTTCGTCATAAAACGCCCTGATGTTTGGGGACGGTGTTTCGAATTTGACGTTGATTTTTTTGTTTTGTATTAATTGCTGTAAGGACTGTAATGTTTTATTGATGGTTTCGGTCAAATTGTTTTTTGACAAATAAATTTTTTGTTTACCAGTTTCGAATTTTTCTAAATCCAAAATTTTATCAATCAAACGATTCAAACGATCCGATTCCGAAATTATATTTTGAAGAAATTGTTGTCGCATTTCAGTTGGGATATCTTCATCGTCATGCAATATTTCACTTGCCGCTCGGATGGCCGTTATTGGCGTGCGCAATTCGTGAGTTACTGTATCTAAGAATTCATCTTTTTGAGCGTCTTTGTTGCGCAGTTCTTGATTGGCTTGTTGGAGTTGCGCTGATGTTTTTTGAAGTGCATTAGTTGTTTCGCTGAGTTTTTTATTTACAATAATATTTTCTTGTGATTCTTCGAGAATCCTTAAAACTTCGGGCAAGGCTATTTTTTCTTCTTTGACTACGCTAGCAATAAGTATTTTAGAAGAAGCTGTTCCTATGTGACCCGTCAGTAAATTTTCAGCAAATTTGATAAATCTAGCATCTGCCGTTACAATGTTTTGGTCAATATTATACTTGGCATGAAATAAAGAAAGCGCTCTTTTGGTTCTTACTTCTCCTAAGAATCGCTCCAAAACTTTTTGAATATCAGCTACGTAAGCCACTCCTTTCCAAACAAAAGCGTTTTCTAAATTGCTACTATATTTTTCAATATCAACAAACATTTCGGCATAATTCCGTTCGCGATAATTGCCTTTAAAACTCACCGAAACGGCAAAGTAAATCATAAAGTTAAACAACATACTCCAAAATAAAGCGTGCGGAATAGGATCTAAATAATCCAATCCGAATAATTGAAAGGGTTTTAGCAATTTAATTCCAAACAATCCGTCGGCAATAAACGTGCTATTTGTGTTCGATAGACCAATGGTATAAGGAATTAATAAGGTATAAATGCAAATAATAGACCCAACCAAAATTCCATAAACCGCTCCTAATTTAGAACCTCTTCTCCAAAATAATGCTCCGAAAAATGCGGGGGCTAATTGCGAAATTATTACAAAAGCAACTAATCCTATGGAAACTAATGTATAATTTAATCCAAAAAAACGATAAATAAAATAGGATAAAATAATCAAAGAAAAAATTCCAATTTTTCGGCTATTGATAATGCTTTTTCTGCTAATTGCTTCGGCGATTTTGAGTTTTCCTAATAAATTGTATGGAATTAATATGTTGTTGGTAATCATTGTAGAAAGTCCGATAGAAGATACAATAATCATCGAAATTGCAGCAGAAAAACCTCCAAGAAACACCATAACTGTTAGCGTTTTTTCGTCAAACAATTGAGGTATTAATAATGAATAGGCATCTGAATTTACATTTTTATTTTCAAAAAGAATATTTCCTCCCCAAGCTATTGGATAAACAAACAAGTTGAAAATCAGTAGATACAATGGAAAAAGCCAAACTGCCGTATTGATATGATTTTCACGATTGTTTTCGATTACCGAAACTTGAAATTGTCTTGGTAAAAGAAAAATCGCAAACATTGAAAGTACACAAAGTAAAAACCAGTTAATGGCTTGAGATAGACCGCCAATGGTGTTTTTTTCTTTAAAGTGTTCTAATAAACTTGCTTTTTTGTAAATATCATCAAAGCCATCAAACACAAAAAAACTTACGTACACTCCAATTATAACAAAGAATACCAATTTCAAAACACTTTCCATTGCAACTGCTGTAATAATTCCTTTGCGTTTTTCGGAAGCATCTACATATTGGGTGCCATAATAGGATGCAAAAAGTGCCAGTGCTACCGCCACAAGAGTTGTGGTATCATTAAAAATATAGTTGCTTAATGGGGTTTTAGTTACAATATGAAAAGTTTCGGAAATTGCTTTGAGTTGTAAAGAAATATATGGGATAATTCCTGTTAGGCAAATTACGGTAACAAGTGCCCCCAAAAAGCGACTATTTCCGTAACGAAGCGAAATAAAATCGGCAATACTTGAAATTTTATTTACCCTAGAAATGCGAATTATTTTGCGGAGAATCAAAATCCATGATGGTGCAATTATAATTGGACCAAGATATATCGGCAGATAACTTAATCCGCTATTTGCTGCAACTCCAATACTTCCGTAATACGTCCAGGCCGTACAATAAACTGCTAATGATAAGGAATAAACATAAGGATTATTTGTCCATTTGCTATTTCCTTTTTTTTCAGCCCAATGTGCAGTATAAAAAAGCACTGCCAAGTATCCTAAAAGGATCGCTAAAAGAAAAATACTATTCATTATATCGTTTTACAATTAGAAAAGTAATAAAGATGGAAAGCAACCAAATGGAGAAAAAGCAAATGTAAACAACAGGAAAACCAAGAAAGTTTTGTGCAGAATCGAAAAGCAATACAATAGGAAGATTAAAACCTATTAACAAGGCTATAGAAACAATAACTAACTTTTGTTGATGTCTTTTTTTCATTTTTCTAATTCAAATCATTTTTTTACGAAAACACACAGTCTTAAAAAAAACTAGATTTCTTACTAATCATAAAAAGTATAAAAAATCAGAAGCTCTTATAAAAACAAGAGCTTCTGATAATAATTATCAATTGATATTAATCATCATATTCGCCAGACAGACAATATTTACCAAATGTAAACATTCCATAAGCAATTAAAGGACAAAGAATAAAGGTATAAATTATTGCTGGAACTAGTTTTTCGCCACCAGCCTTCCACATATCCAAGGCTTGGTTGATGAATAAATAATATACTGAAATAGCACCAATTGCTATCCATACTACACCTAAATATTTTTTTAATGCATTCATTTTTATTGAGTTTTATGTTATTAATCGTGTGCGTTTTTATCGTTTGATTTTAAGTAGATTACCCCAATTACCAAACACACACTTGCTACAATAATTGGATACCATAATCCTTCTAAATAGGGTTTATCAAATGGTAAAGCAGTACCCGCTTCTTTTGCAATATCATTAGCTTTTTTGGCATTTAATGCCAAGAATGTTGCCACAGCAGGAAGTAATCCTCCAAAGATTCCGTTACCAACATGGTAGGGCAAACTCATTGAAGTATAACGTATTTTTGCTGGAAACATTTCAACTAAGAATGCTGCAATTGGCCCATAAACCATTGTTACAAACAATACTTGAAGTAAAACTAGTAAAATCAAATGCCATTTTACATCATCGGTAATGTTTTTTGAAATTTCTACGCCGTGTTTCAAGCTAACACCCGCTGGATGGTATTTAGTGCCTTGTGTATCTGTAAAAGTTTTTAGAGTAATCATGCTCAAGGTATCAACTTTTGCAGGAGCTTCTTCAGTTTTTAAAGTATTTTTTAATTTGATGGTATTTAACGTTGCAATTCCGTTTTTTGTAGTGTTGTACTTTATCCAAACTTCATTTTTTGCATTGGCTTTTGAATCAAATACAATTGGCTTTTCAGTAAATAATGTATCTACAGTGGTATAATGAAATTTTGCGCCTGTATTATACAAAGAATCTGATTTTGTGGTAATTATTATTTTTGTTTTAGTAATACTTGGATCTTTTTTGTCTTTTTCAGTTTTGATTTCTGCCAAAGGTTTTCCAATTACTTTACAACTATCAATTACCAAACTTGCTCCAGCAGCTTTCATTGATTTTTCGCTGGCAGATTCATACATAGAGGTATATATTGGACGATATGATACAATTGCAATTAACATACCTGCCATCATAATCCATTTGCGACTCATTTTGTCTGACAACCATCCAAAGAATATAAAAAATGGAGTTCCAAGTGCTAATGAAATCAACATAATATTGTCAGCAATATCTTTGTCTATACTCATTGTTTTTTCTATAAAACTCATGGCGTAAAACTGACCTGTGTACCAAACCACACCTTGCCCCATTGTTGCGCCAAACAACGCCAACAATACAAATTTAAAATTCAATTTGTTTCCAAAGCTTTCTTTCAAAGGATTGGTAGATACTTTTCCTTCTGATTTTACTTTTGCAAAAACTGGTGATTCATGCATGTTTTTTCTAATAACATAGGAAATCACAATCATAATTATAGAAACCCAAAACGGTATTCTCCAACCCCAATCTGTAAAATCTTCTTTAGACAAAGAATGTCTAGTAATATAAATTACAATCAAAGAAATAAACAATCCAATGGTTGCAGTGGTTTGAATCCATGATGTAAAAAATCCTCTTTTGTCGTTTGGAGAATGTTCTGCCACATAAGTTGCAGCTCCACCATATTCGCCACCTAAAGCTAATCCTTGTAACAAACGAAGAATTAATACTAATAATGGTGCAAAAAAACCAATTGTTTCATAAGATGGTACACATCCAATTAAGAAGGTGGCCCCACCCATTAATAGTAAAGTTACCATGAAGGTATATTTTCGACCAATCAAATCACCCAAGCGTCCGAAAAAGATGGCTCCAAATGGACGTACAACAAATCCAGCTGCGAAAGTTGCTAATGTTGATAAAAATGCTGCCGTTGGATTGTCAGGTGGGAAAAATTTGGTTGATAATAATGTTGCCAAACTTCCGAAGATGTAGAAGTCATACCATTCAATCATGGTTCCCATGGAGGAAGCGGAAATGACTTTCCAGATTCCTGTAGTTGATTTTTTACTCATTTGGTTGTTGTTTTTTGGTTTATAAATAAATTTGTAATTGCACTATAAATTCTCCTTTGCTTTGTTCTTTTGCACCAGGTGCGCTAAAAACAGGGCGAGTAGAATACTGTGTGGTTATTTTAGAATGATGTCCATCAAGAAGAAAATTAGCGCCAAAATCATATTGTGTACTAGCTTTTTGCAGCGCATCAAAATTTTTATAGGTGATCGCTCCATAAGGTTGGATTCTAACTTTTGGTTTTTCATTTTTATTTGGCAATAAAAAACCAGCTTGGGTGTACCAAATTGATCCACTTCCAATAGTAGGTTGAGCATTTCCTGGACCGGCAAGAGCTTTATTTCCAGTAAAATTAGGATCAGAAGCACCAATATTCATGATCCCAATGTTGCGTAAGTAATTGGGGCCAAAATCATAATTATAGTACACACTGTAGGCTGTGATGGCCATTTTTTGTTCTTTTTTTCCAATGGGAAGATCCAAAAAGACATCGGCAGCAAAAAGATTCATATCATGTTTTTGAATTTGATTGTTCACTGATGATTTTGTAGCATCAGGAGCTGTATAAAAGCCAAGACCAATATTGAATACTTTTTTCGTACCGACATAAGTGCCTACTTTAAAAGGAAGTAAATTAGATTCTTGATCCAAAAATTGGTATTCGAAATAACCTGCGGTAGACCATTTTGCATTGCCATTATTGTCAACGGCAACAGCATTAGCGGCATTGTTTACATTGGTTGGGGTTACATTTGTTGCAAAGGGTTTGTTGTGACTCAAACGGTATTCAAATTTTCCGTATTTTCCTTTTGCAAAAAGCCCTACTTGACGCGCAAATTGATCGGAATTTTCAATCAGCGGCCAGTTAAATATGGGAGCATCAATAGTCAAGAAGTTTAGTGTTGAAGCCATCGTTTCTCTTGAAAGCCCCATGTAGTAATGTAATCCTCCTCCTAATGAAAGGCTAAATTTTTTATCTTTTTGAGGTAAAACTACAGCATACTCATTCCATGCATCATGAAAAAATAGTCCTGGTTTTTTACCTGCTCCATAAGCTCCAGTTCCAGCAGCTCCTGAGGCACCACCGCTTGTAAAAGATTGATTGTTGATTCCGAAATGTGTTACAATCATATAGCGAGGCGATAATTGGGAGTAAGCCAAAAAGCGTAACCTTCTATTGCCTATATCACTGGTGCTAGTAGTAGCCTCATTGCCTACTACGGTACCTGGATTCATTTGCGAAGAGCGAAACCAAATTTGGTTCCATACGATAAAACGCATGTATTTTGAACCATTATCATTCAAATTAAATTTCATTCCGCTACCATATTCACTTGCGCCTTGAGCTAAAGCGATTAAAGAAAATAGGAGCGCTACTACCAGAGGGAAAAATTTTTTCATAAAATTAGTTTTGGTTGGTTTTTACAGTGCCAAATTCTAATTTTATTTCACAAGAAAAAATAATGCTATATTTTTTTGTAAAGAAGTATAGTTAATCTTTAAAACGCTCCCATTTAATCAGCATAAATTTATCTCCAAGTTCGGTTATGATCATTCCTGCTCCTGTCAAAAGGCTTTTGTTTTTTAGGTATTCTATTAGTTCAGAATGGTTTAAAATGCGATAAGTCGGGTGGTAGTTAGTTTGCGATGGTTTTTTGATGTTAAAGGATTTTACCCAATTACTCACAGTTACATGCGAAACGCCCAAAATCCGTTCAATCTCGCGATAACTCAAGCCTTCTAAATATAGTTGTAACGCTTTAGTAACATAATAGTCATCAATTTTTTTTCCTAATTTATTTACGGTAAAAAAATAATTGCATTTTTTACAAGAATACCTTTGTTTATTAGCAATGATACCGCTTTTTATCAAATGATCACTTTGGCATTTCGGGCAACATAAAAGTTTCATATATACATAATTTGCATAAATATAGTAATTTTGCAACATTATAAAAAAACAATACTGAAGTTTAATTTGTTTTTTTTTAAGCAAACCTTATTAATAAAGGCGAAATTGTATGTAATTCGCAGTTTTTAACAAAAATCACTAAAACTTCAAATCATGGCTAGAAAGCTTTTCAACTCCGAAATGCTTTTTGATTTTGAAGTGTTTATAGTACTGAAATTTTACCACAAATTATCTTTATGTTGCCAAACAATCCACGCGAAAACCCCAAAATGCATCACGCACACAATAAATTTCAGGAAACTAGAAGCTAGAAAGCCAATAAAAGAACCTGTGGCAGCCTTAAGTGCACGTTGATGGTCTTTGTTGTCATAGATTATCTCGCCAATAAAAGCACCCACAAAAGGACCAATAATGAATCCAAAAGGAATAGGTGCTAGTAATCCAACAATTAAACCAATATTCGTTCCCCAAATTCCATACGAACTGCCTCCAAATTTTTTAGTTCCCTTGGCGGGAATGATATAATCTAAAACCGTTAAAAGAAGCGTAATCACTAAACTGATGCCCAAAATCCAATAATTCACCGGAATTGCATCGGTGCAGTACAATAAAACTAAACCTATAAAACTCAAACTAGGTCCAGGCAAGACAGGTAAAAAGCTTCCAAAAATTCCTAGAATAACAAATAACAATCCAACTCCCAAAAGCAGTATGTCCATAAATTTATTTTTAGTACTTTTGAAAGTACATTTGTAGTGTTTTATTACGATATAACTATGAAGAAAGACCTTTTTTCAACTTTTATAGGGTTGGGTTTATGCTTCTTTTTCTCTTTGCTTTGTCATGGACAATCGCAAAACGAGAAAACTCAAGATGACCTTTTAAAAGAAAGGTTGTCAATTCAGTATAAAACTAAAGTATTAAACTTTAACTTGAAAGAATTTGATGCTTTGTTTTTTGAATTTTTCACTAAGAAAGAAGACCCAAATATACTGCTGTCTAAAGAGGAGTTTTATACCTATACGGTTCAAATTGCCTTGTTTTCAGACCGATTGAAAGCATTGTATCCCGATAAAAAAGCAATTGCTGAAGAAAATAAGAAGAAATGGATGTCGGAGCGATACGAAGATTATCTCCAATCCAAACCAAATAAAAAATAATAAGTGTATTTTTATCCCAAAATAAGTCCAACCCAAAAAACTCTGCTTTGAGTAAAAGTTATTGCTACATTTTGTTACTAGCGTTCGCCTCTTGTCAATACTTTGAAAGACAAGTACCTTCTGAAAAGGAATTGCTGCAAAAAGAATTGAAATCCATCAATTGGAAAGAAGTTGATGAGTATCCCTCTTTAGTAGATTGTGAAACTTTGATCGACAAGAAGCAACAACAAGAGTGCTTTTTTGAGCGATTGACACAGCTTATTCAAGAAAAATTAAGCGTAGACACCTTGGCGGCGCTGTATCCAGAGCTTGATACCATCGAAGTCAAAGTCACCGTATTCCCAAATGCAACGCTTCAATTTGAACCACAATTCCCCAAAGATTCGGTGGCTTATGATACCATCAAAATCGATAGTATTCTTCGCGCGCGTTTGGTCGGTTTTCCTAAAGTCAATCCCGCGATAAAACGAGGAATTCCAGTGAAGACACAATTTATCTTGCCGGTAATATTAAAAGTGGAATAAATAATGCCTTTTACTTTTTCGCATCCAGCAATTGTACTTCCATTTATAAAATCTAGGAGATTATCAGCAACGGGTTTAATAGTTGGGTCTATGTGTCCTGATTTTGAGTATTTCATTAGAATGAAAGTTCAAAGCAATAGTAGTCATACTTTTTTGGGCTTGTTCATTTTTAATATTCCAATTTCTTTACTATTAGCTTTGTTGTTTCATCAAATCATAAAAAAAGGATTAATAGAAAATTTGCCTTCTTTTTTTAGTTCTCGCCTTGATGATTTAAAAAACTTAGATTGGATTAATTATTTGCGAAATAATTTCGTAATCGTAGTAGTTTCTATTGTTATTGGAGCTACTTCGCATATTTTGTGGGACGGTTTTACGCATGAAACAGGTTATTTTGTTTCTGAATTTCCTTCTCTGTTAAGTGAAATATATGCTATTCCATTCTATAAAATTCTTCAGCATTTAAGCTCTTGCGTTGGAATGGCTACTTTATTTTTCTATTTATATAAAATGCCATCATCGAATATAATCCACCACATAGTCAAAAAAAGGTATTGGGTTTTTGTTCTATTTTGGACTTTCCTGATTATGGTAATTCGATTTTGTTTTGGATTGTCAGTTGTACAATATGGAAATGTTGTTGTGAGTTTGATTTCTTCTTCAATAGTTGGGATTGCAATAAGTAGTTTTTGGATAAAAAAACAGCTATAGGTCTCTAGAATCGCCTCCCTTTCCATTCGTAAGAACCAAAAACAGCATACAACGCCACACTAGTACTAAAAAAAGGATATAGCAAGCTGCTGGCTAACCCATAGCGCATCCTCGAATTAGTCAAGAAACGATGCGTTGTATACAGCAATACCGCATCGACCATAAATTTGGCTAGCCAAAGCAACGCGACATAGATAAAAGGCATCCATCCCAAAAATCCCAAAACCAATCCCAGAATCACACTAAGATTACCCGCAAAAACGACAAGTCCTAATCCTATTCCAAACCGACTTTGGTAGGAACTGGTTTTAGAAGCCCAGCGCACACGCTGATGAAATAAGGATTTCCAGCTATTCGTGGGTTGCGTTCGAACAATGGTTTCTTTCGATTTTAAATAGTGTACTTTTTCTGGAAATTGGGCTATGGCTTTTTGTAATAAAAAAACATCATCGCCGCTGGCTATTTTGTCATTGCCTTCAAAACCATTCAAGGCTTGAAAAAGAGATTTAGTATAAGCAAAATTGGCGCCATTGCACATAAAACCTTTGTTAATACCAAAACTTCCAATAGTAGCGCCTTGTAAACTCGTCAAGTCCAATTGCTGAAAATGATGCAAAAACGAAGGCTTGCAGTCATAAGTTACCGCCCCAGCAATCATTTCAATCTTATGGTTTTGAATAAAAGCATCCATCGTTAGCAACCAATTTTCGGGAACTACACAATCGGCATCGGTGGTCACTATCCACTCGTTTTTGGCCAAAGGAACACCCGTCGTGATGGCATCTTTTTTCGGCGAATTCGATTGTCGAATAGTGTTTGTTAGGGTAATTTGGAATTTGGAATTTGGAATTTGAAATTTTTCTTCTGATGCATCATCAATCAATAGCACTTCAAATAAATCCGTCGGATACTTTAGTTTGGAAATACTTTCTAATAAAATCGGCAAATTTTCGGCTTCATTGCGAAAAGGCACCAAAATAGAGAAGGTGGTTTTTGGAGTCACCTCTTTTTTGTTGTACAATGGTACAATGGTACAACCATAAATGAGCCAGATAATAGCCAAAAGATAAAGGAAAACGATGCTAAAAAAAATAATCATCATAACGATTAATTTTGGTCGTTAATTCCCCCTTCGGGGGTTTGCTTCGCCAGTTCGCTGTCGCTCGTGTGGGGGCTAAACTTCAAAACAAAATAACTTCCAATGGCTACTGGCAGCACTACATTCAAAAACCACATTAAAGTCGAAATGAAAACCACAATCCACTCGTTAACGCCCAAAATTCCAAAGAAAAAAACCGCCACACTTCCTTTTACCGCAAAATCCAAAAATTGAAAAGTTGGCAAAGACGAAGCCAGAAAATAGACCGAAGCAATCGCAGCCATCATTGTTAAATAGGGTAAATCCACATCAAAAGCCAAAAACAAGAAATAGTATTGATGCGAGAATACCAAATAGCGACAGGTTCCAAGCAGTATGTTTTTTTGATGAATCGCTTTTGGAATCTCATTGATTTTATGAAGTAGTTTTTCGATAGAATAGCCTTTGATGTTGATTTTCTTTGAAAAAAATACAATCAGTACAACTAACAAAAGTCCTCCAAAGAGCAAAAGCACTGTTTTCGGTTTGATAATGGCGAAAATAGCATTGAAATACAACAAGCCGAAAATGCCAAAAACGATGCTCAAAATCATTTGAATTCCGTTGCAAATCAGGTTTAAAAAGATGATTTTTTTGGTTGATTTTTTGTCGAAATACAAGGCTTTTCCAGCGTATTCGCCCACGCCGTTTGGAGTAAACAAACCCGCAGTCAAAGCAGCCAATACTTGTTTGGTAGATTCGCCCACCGAAATAGGCTGAAGAAAACGGACTAAGTTTTGCCATTTCAAAATTTCGAAATAGCGATTCAAGACGCTAAACGAGAGAATGAAAAGAATGCCTCCCACTGATTGATTTTTGCGAAACAGCACAATAAACTTCTCCCAATCGAGCTGGTCATTATTGGCGAGTTGGTTGTAGATAAAATAAAACGCTCCCCCTACTATCAAAAGTTTGACTAGAAGTACAAGGAATTGTTTAGTTTTGTGTGGAATTGAAATCATCTGCCCTTAATCCGCCGTGGCGTGGAATTATTGTGAGTAAAATTATTTTGCAAAGAAACAACAAACTTTGTATTGGAAACGGTAAACTTGAAACTAAAAAAATTGTCAAACGAACGCATCATATTAGGCATCGACCCAGGGACTACCATTATGGGGTTTGGATTGATTCGGGTTATAAATAAGAAAATGGAATTTATACAGCTCAATGAGTTGATTTTGTCCAAATACGACAACCATTACCAAAAATTGAAAGTCATTTTCGAGCGTACCATTGAGCTAATCGAAACGCATCATCCCGACGAAATCGCGATTGAAGCGCCTTTCTTTGGAAAAAACGTACAATCGATGTTGAAGTTAGGACGTGCGCAAGGTGTGGCAATGGCTGCGGGACTTTCTAGAGACATTCCCATTACCGAATACGAACCCAAAAAGATAAAAATGGCGATTACTGGCAACGGAAACGCCAGCAAAGAACAAGTCGCCAAAATGCTGCAACAACTTTTAGGTCTAAAAGAATTACCTAAGAACCTCGATTCTACGGACGGTTTGGCGGCTGCGGTTTGTCATTTTTTCAATTCTGGAAAAACAATCGGCGAGAAAAGCTACTCAGGTTGGGATGCTTTTGTGAAGAATAATGAAGATAGAATTAAGAAGTAGTGTTCAGGGTGTACAACTTAAAAAGTGGTCAGTGTTCAGGTTTTAGTGCTCAGCTTATGTTATTTAAAAAATTGGTAATTAGTTTTTAAGTGTTCATTTAAAGTAATTAGTTAGATAAAACATATGAAATTTCAAGATTTATTAAGTTATAAAAAAGGGTTTGATGTTGCTATGGCCGTTTTTGAATTGTCAAAAAGTTTTCCAAAAGAAGAGACTTATTCTTTAACAGATCAAATCAGAAGAAGTTCGCGAAGCGTAACAATTACGATTGCTGAAGCCTATAGAAAAAGAGAATATCCTAAGTATTTTCATAGTAAATTGACCGATGCTGATGCCGAAAATTCTGAGACACAAGGCTGGTTGGAATATGCACTGGCTTGCAAGTATATAACAATAGAGTCGTTTACTAGTTTAACTGAAAGTTCCAAAGAAGTTGGAAGATTGATAAATTATATGATACTAAATCCAGAAAAATTTGGAGTAAAAAAAGAGTAAGCAGTGTTCAGTCATTAGTAATCAGTTTATTATTGAACACTAAAAACTGAATACAGAACACTTTCCAATGACTGACCACTAAATCCTGACCACTGAACACTTTATCTATGAGCGGCATCTACATCCACATCCCATTCTGCAAACAAGCGTGTCATTACTGTGATTTTCATTTTTCGACTTCGATGAAGAAAAAGGAGGAAATGGTTTTGGCTATTGCCAAAGAATTGCAAATACGCAAAAATGAGCTTCTCGACTGCGCTCGAAGTGACAAAAATGATGCTGAATTCTGGGAAGTGGAAACGATTTATTTTGGAGGAGGTACGCCTTCGGTACTGACTTCTGAAGAAATTGAATTCTTGATTGCAGAAGTGTACCAGCATTACAGTGTTGTTGAAAATCCAGAAATTACCCTTGAAGCAAATCCTGATGATTTGACCAGTGAGCGAATTGTGGAATTGTCCAAAAGTTCAATCAATAGACTTAGTATTGGAATTCAGTCGTTTTTTGAAGCCGATTTAGCGATGATGAATCGCGCGCACAATTCGGTAGAAGCTCAAAAATGTTTGGAACTCGCGACTCAATATTTTGATAATATTTCAATCGATTTGATTTATGGTATTCCGGGGATGAGTAATGAACAATGGCAACAAAATATCGAAACTGCATTGCGTTTTGGTGTGCCTCATATTTCGAGTTACGCCTTGACGGTAGAACCTAAAACCGCTTTGAATACACTCATCCAAAAGGGTAAAATTGATGCGCCTAAAGACGAAGTAGCCGAAGCGCATTTCCAAATACTAGTCGAAACCCTTAAGAAGAATGGTTTTATTCATTATGAGTTGTCCAATTTTGGAAAGGAAAATTATTTTTCAAAGAACAATTCGGCGTATTGGTTAGGGAAAAAATACATCGGAATTGGTCCTTCAGCGCACAGTTATGACGGCATTTCGAGAAGTTGGAATGTGGCGAATAATGCTTTGTATCTGAAAGCCATTCAACAAAATCAATTGCCCAACGAAAAAGAAATCTTATCTACAGCTGACCGTTATAACGAATACATTATGACAGGATTGCGAACCATTTGGGGCGTTGCTTTAGACAGAATTGAAAAAGAATTTGGACAGCCCTATTTAGATTATCTCATTAAACAATCTGAGAAATTCGTAAAGGATGAGTTGCTCGCTATCGAGAACAATATTCTGAAACCAACTTCTAAAGGAAAATTCTTGACAGATGGAATTGCGAGTGATTTGTTTTATATAAATTCGGAGGTTTAACCGCAAAGAACGCAAAGTGTTACGCAAGGTTCGCAAGGATTTTTTTGTAAAATAATATTATAGACGATGTTTTTAAATTTGAATGATTTTTACCGCAAGGTGCGCAAAGGTTTACGCTAGGTTCGCAAGGATTTTTTTGGTAAAATAAAACTGTAGATGATGTGTTTAAATTTGAATGATTTTAACCGCAAGGGGCGCAAAGGTTTACGCTAGGTTCGCAAGGATTTTTTAGGTAAAGTAATATTGAAGACGATGTGTTTAAATTTGAATGAGTTTAACCGCTAGCTTCGCAAGGATTAAAATTTTTTCTTACATTTATTTTAAAAACAACAAAGACAAAGCTTAGCGACCTTTGCGTAAACCTTTGCGTTCTTTGCGGTTAAAAAATCACAATAACTAAATTATGACTGAAAACGAATTATCAAGAGTTGTTTTTGATTGTGCATTAAAAGTCCATCAAACGTTAGGCCCAGGCCTTTTGGAAAGTGCTTATGAAGAATGTTTGTTCTATGAATTAAAAAAATCAGGATTAGCCGTTCAAAAACAGAAACCATTGCCTTTGATTTATGAAGAAGTTAAATTGGATGTTGGCTATCGCATAGATATAGTAGTTGAAGATAAATTAATACTAGAAATAAAATCGGTGGACGCCTTAAATGAAGTTCATTTTGCTCAATTACTAACTTATTTGAAATTAACGAATTGTAAACTAGGATTGCTTATAAATTTTAATGTTGTATTAATCAAAAACGGAATTAAAAGAGTAGCAAATAATCTTTAAATAAATGATTTCTTTGCGACCTTTGCGTAACCCTTTGCGACCCTTGCGGTTAAAAATAGGATAGCAATACTCAAAGGAATTAAAAGAGTAGCAAATAATCTTTAAATAAATGATTTCTTTGCGAACTTTGTGTAAAAACTTTGCGAACCTTGCGGTTAAAAATAGGATAGCAATACTCAAAGGAATTAAAAGAGTAGCAAATAATCTTTAAATAAATGATTTCTTTGCGAACTTTGAGTAAAAACTTTGCAAACCTTCGGGTAAAAACAAGGAAAGAAAAAATTAATTAAATATTATATGATAATCTTATAATTCAGTTTACTATTTCTATACTAATTTTAACCGCAAGGTTCGCAAAGGTTTACGCAAAGGTCGCAAAGAAATCATTTATTTAAAGATTATTTGCTACTCTTTTAATTCCTTTGAGTATTGCTATCCTATTTTTAACCGCAAGGTTCGC
>NZ_JAPZSU010000035.1 GCF_027531905.1 Flavobacterium sp.
ATTTTATTGAAGCCAAATATTCCAAACAGTCTAAGTCTGTTTTGAATGTGTCAAAAAAATCAATAATACTTTCTCCTTTGAATGATTCCATAACCTTTTTTGTTTTCCGAAATATAAGAAAATATCTTTACAGCTCTAAAATTCTTATATGAAAGCAAAAGCTCTTTATTAACATAATTTCGGAGCTCAACTACTGGAATTTCTTGATTATTGGGAGCAAAAACATCGGAATCGTGTTCCCAAACTACATGCAAAATGACATTATTGTAAGCTGTATCACGTTCATGATTATGCAAATACCAATCGGAAGATTTGACATGGATTTCGATATTGCCTGCCCATTTTTGATTAGCAATTATGATTTGAGCATTGAAAAAATCAGGACCTGCAGTTTCTAAATAATATCCAGGATGCAGTATCGAAATAGTTTCTCCTTTGACAGTTTGTAACTCAAGTGATGTTAACTTTTGGTATTGCCAAACATAATGCAAAAAATCTTCTTTCATATAGTAGACGATTCAAATGAATTGACTACTAATGTATTAAAAAATATTAAATGAAAGAAAATTATTTCAATAGATACAATTTAGCACAAGCTCTAGCATCAGATAATGCTTCATGATGATCTAATGCAATGCTCATTATTCTGCAACAGTCACTCAATTTTGCAGGTTTAAATCCTTTGGCTTTATAAATTTTTACGGTGCATTCCCATCGGGAACCAATATTTAAATCCTCATAATTCAGACCGTGTAAAGCCATCGTTTTGGACAACACATTTCGGTCAAAACTTTCGTTATGAGCTACAACTACTCTATTTTTAAGGCGCTTTTCAATCTCTGGAAAAACCTCTACAAACGTTTTAGCATTTGCGGTATCTCTGGGATAAATCCCGTGCACTTGAATGTTGAATGGATTATAAAAATTATTTGGCGGTTGAATCAAAGTAACAAACTCATCTACAATAATACCCTCCTCGACCGTAACAATTCCAACCGAGCAGGGATGATAGGCCGTCGCCGTTTCAAAATCTATTGCAGTGAAGGTGCTCATTTTATTTTATTGATCCGATAATATCGTATTTGGTAATAATATGATGATTTCCATTCCCAAGATCAATCAAAACAGCCGCATTTTCACGAGTGAATAATTTTGACACTTCTTCTATAGGGGTTCCCATTGGTACAATTGGAAATGGTGCTCCCATAATTTCTCTCAAAGGACGATCGGCAGTATTTTTATCAGTAATATAACTTTGAAACAATAACGACTCATCTACAGACCCAACAAATCCAGTAACATCAACCACTGGAATTTGAGAGATTTTATATTTACGCATGCGCTCAATTGCGTGAGATACTAGTTCTTCTGTTCTTGCAATAACTAAAGGTTTATCTATATGATCTTTAATTACATCCTCCGCTTTTGTAATTTCATCTTCCAAAAATCCTCTTTCGCGCATCCAATCATCGTTGAACATTTTGCCAACATACCTACTTCCTGAATCATGAAACAAAACTACAACAACATCTTCTGGTTTAAAGTGTTCTTTGAGTTGCAACAATCCTTTAATGGCTGCCCCAGCAGAATTACCAACAAAAATACCTTCTTCAAGCGCAATTTTTCTTGTATAAACTGCCGCATCTTTATCAGTTACTTTTGTAAAACCATCAATTAGAGAAAAGTCAACATTTTTAGGCAAAATATCTTCTCCAATTCCTTCGGTGATATAAGAATAGATTTCGTTTTCATCAAAAATACCTGTTTCGTGGTATTTTTTAAAAACGGATCCATACGTGTCGATACCCCAAATTTTGATCGTTGGATTTTTCTCTTTCAAATATTTTGCAACACCCGAAATCGTTCCTCCAGTTCCAACTCCAACCACAAAATGAGTAATCTTTCCTTCGGTTTGTTCCCAAATTTCAGGGCCGGTTTGCTCATAATGCGCTATAGCATTCGATGGATTGTCATATTGATTCACATACCAAGAATTAGGTGTTTCTTCAGCTAAACGTTTGGAAACGGAATAATAAGAACGTGGATCTGTTGGTTCTACATCTGTTGGACACACGACCACTTTGGCACCAACTGCACGAAGAATATCCATCTTCTCTTTGGATTGTTTGTCGGAGATAACACAGATCAGTTTGTAACCTTTTACAATTGCCACCAAGGCTAATCCCATACCTGTATTTCCAGATGTACCTTCAATGATTGTTCCTCCTGGTTGTAAACGACCATCGACTTCGGCATCTTCAATCATTTTTATGGCCATTCTGTCTTTAACAGAATTTCCAGGATTGAAAGTTTCTACTTTGGCTAAAACCAAAGCATCAACTCCATTAACAATCTTGTTCAATTTTACTAATGGTGTATTACCTATAGTACCTAATATGTTTTGTGAAAACTTCATTTGAGAAAAAATTAATTAAAGAAATTCCATACCAAACCAAAACGAACCGTAAAATCTCTATAAGGTGTATTGGGAGCTGAAAAATAATTATTAGAAGAAAAAAGTGAGTTAAAATGCTCAGCTTTTAAATAGATACGTGTTCTTTGAATTTTAGCATTTACAAAAAAGTCGAATAACGGAAAGTTTCCGATTTTCTTGTCGTTTTGCACAAAAAATTCTCCAACAACTGGATTGTAGTCATTAGCATAATACGATGTAAAATAGTTCAACACAATTCCCGTTTGCAAATACAACGCTTTATTCTTAAAATAAGCATCTGAGAAATAAAAAGCACTTCTCAGCGTAAAATCGGGTACGTTCAAAATTGCATCAGATTGAGTTACTTTTTGATATAAAAAGGTATTATCAAATCCAAATTTTCCAAAATTGAATTCACGACTTGCTTTTACTGATAAATAATTGATGGTTTTATCATACTGATTAGGCGCAACAATCTGTTGTCTATCTAACTTTTGAGCAGCAGTCGTTATATCTTCAAAAAATAAAAAATCTTTTAAAATGGTGTATTGAGCAGAAAAATTAACCCATTGAGTCGTAGCATTAGCTAAAATGCTATTTATTTTTTCATTTTTAAAATTGTTCGACCAATTATAGTTAACGAAACTGGATTGGTACAAATTATAGTTGTTATTGGCTAATTTATTTTTGTTTTGGTATTCAAAAGAAAACTGATTATCCTCGTCTAAGTCAAAAACCATTTTAGCTTCAAGATTAGACAATGATTGATTAGTAATAGATCGGGAATACAAAAATTTACCGTTCCATTTTCCTTTTGAATAATTGTATTGAGCACCAAAACTATTAATCTTTTCACTTATCACACTCGGGATTACGTCTGAAGCTAAAATTAAAATTTGGTTGTAATAATAGTTACTTCTAAAATCATCAATGAAAAAATTAAACCTGCCTAGTGTTGTATTTTCATAAACTGCGCCAACTCGATTATACATTTTATTAAAATGCGTTTGGTCGTTGATATTGCTCGAAGAATAAGAATCTCCAAATCTCATAACAGAAGAGTTTCCTACTGTTGATGCTACTGTAGCTTGATTGTATTCAAAGAATTTATTTTCGTAATTGAATTGATGGTTCAGCAATAAATTATTCGCTCCCTTTTTCTTATTGATTCTAAATTCGTGATCCAAGAACAAACGTCTACCTTTCAAAAATGATTTTGCATCGGTTAAGAAAACCTCTAAACGTGCTCGATTATCATAGTTTGGATCCTCACCTTCAAAATCAGAAACCGTTGTAATACCTCCATTTTCGCCATTTAGAATATCTTGATAGGTAAAATGCCCGTTGGCAATATATCTAAAATCCTTAGTATGATAACTGGTCGTAAACCTGAAATTTCCCGAACTTGATAATTGGTTGATGTATCTTCCTAAAGATCGCAACCCACGATAAGCGATAGAAAAGTTAAGATTTTCATTCACATTAACAGCGAAATAGGAATCTAAAGATTGTCCTTGTTGAATAGTAGTTTTAAAATAGAGTTCTGTTACAGGAGTAGCTACAGATGCATATCTAATTTGATTGGCCTCCATAAAATTGAAATGCTTGGCTTTGAACCCCATTTCTGGAAAAATATCATTTTTGACTAAACCATAATTAAGGGTATTATAAGTTTGCCCCTCATTCGGAAAAGCCAAAAGACCAAAATTATCTTTTCGTAAATAATTATGCGAATACTCCTTTCTGATTGTCAAAGAGGTATCAATATAAGTGGTATCTCTATCCAAAGTAATGATTCGATACAAATCGATTGGGGCTACTTTGACTTTGGTTGTATCCACCGATTTAGAACTGTCGTTTTGAGAGTTCATTCTTTTTGGAGCTTGGGGGAAAGCCATATAGGAAACAAACAAAAAAAGGATATAAAAATATATACGCATCGAAAATATAAAATGTTAGAAATTTGAAATCAAATTTAGTCAGCAAAGATAAATGATATAATCACTTTTTGCACAAACAAAATCATAAAGATTTAAAACATAAAAAAAGGATTAAAAACCATTAGGTTCTTAATCCTTTACGATATATTCTAAATTAAGGTTAGTCTTTAATAAACTTTGAAGTTACAGTAGTAGCATCACTAACAAAAGTTATTAAATAAACCCCTTTGTTAAGACTACCAATTCTCAATTGATTATTGCTAAATTCATTAGTAGCCAAAACCTCCTTACCTAAAACATCATAAACTTTAATTGATTTAAGATTAAATTCTGAAGGCAAAGAAAACGAAACAAAATCTTGTGCAGGATTTGGATAAATCTGAATAGATTTTTCAATAGAAAAATCTTTGCTTGATAATATCAAACCATTAGTTGCATCAGCAATTAATGAGAATTCTTGACTACCGCCAATTAACGTACCTCTATGTTTTACCGTAATAGTATAAGTACCTGGCGCAGCATTTTCAATAAAAACTTTCTCTATGTTATCAACATCATTTGGACCGCTATTTGTAGCAGGTTGTGAAATAACATCTGGATTTAATTTCCATGGATAATACACAACCCCATCTTTAGTGATCTCAAGATCCAGATTATTCACCAACTTTGAAACACGGTTATCCGCATCTGCAGCGCTTACTGAAGTTACCGTACTCGCTGGATCAGTCCACGCAACAGAAACAGACAAAGGTTGCGAAGTACTAATACTAATATTTCTAGTAAAAATTGTATTATTATTAAGTGTTTGCTCAGTTATTAAAGTACTACTCCCATTATTTGAAATTAGTTTAGCAGCAGCTTTTGCATTGGCTAAACCCCA
The DNA here is from genome assembly GCF_027531905.1 of Flavobacterium sp. GTDB lineage: Bacteria > Bacteroidota > Bacteroidia > Flavobacteriales > Flavobacteriaceae > Flavobacterium. Next base: position 5,255 of record NZ_JAPZSU010000035.1, read on the forward strand.
GCCAAACTCATAGTCAGGCCCAATTGAAGCACCGGTTTCTAATGCCGTATGACAAATCAAACCACGAACTGTAGCCGATTTCATGAAAGATTTATTAATATTGTTAAAATGTTGCTGAAGCAAACATATTAAGCCAACTATAGAAGGAGCTGCCATAGAAGTACCACTTAACAAACCATAAGAACTATCAGAAGCAACAGTTGTTGAATAAACAGAAAGCCCTTTCGAAGAAATATCAGGTTTAATTCTTCCGTCATCAGTTGGTCCCCAATTACTAAACGAACTAATTACTACACTCCCCGGCCCTGAATATAATGGAACATGATTAACCGCAGCAACAACCAATACATTTTTTGATAAAGCAGCACCAGTTAGCATATCATACCCCCCTTTTGCTATAATTTGAGGATGAATTAAATTTCTATCATTTCCAGCCGCCTTTACAATCTGATAATAAGGCATAACCTCTGCAATTTTATCGTAGTCAACAGAGGTCTGATCATATGTACCAAAACGCCAGTTTTGCAAATTTGTAATTGAATATCCATAGGAATGATTAGAAACTAAGTATCCTTCACCTGCAAATTGAATCATTTCACCTAAATCATTATCCCAGAAATAGGTTTTAGCACTTGCTCCATAAGCTATGCCTTTACTACGGGAATCAATACCTGCGCTAAGTATTGTTCCAGTTACGTGCGTTCCATGCTCACTTGGTGAAGAAGCATCATCACCAACTAAAACTCGCCCAGAAGTAAACTCTCGGTGTGTGTTACGTACTTTTCCTCCGTCCCAAACTCCAGCTACTACACCATTTCCAGTTAAATTCAAGCCAAGACTTCCCCCATCATATAAACTTGTAGCATCAAGAGTGATCGCTGATTCTGCATTATCCTCTGTAAAAAAAATTGGGAAACCATTATCAATTCGTTCTAGTGAACCTTTAAACATCCTACTAAAACGATTTGACCGTTTGAAATCAGTAATCAACTTTTGTTGCTTAGCATGAGTAAACTCATAACTACTTTTGAGATTTTCAATTTTTTTTTTATTATAAGTAGCAACAATCTTCTGTCTTTCAAGTTGCGACTGCCCATAGGCAATTTGCACAAAAAGAGCTAAAAATAAAATTTTTTTCATACACAAACATTTTAAAAAAAACCTCCCTTATCCGATGGAGGAAAGGGAGGTTAATATTACTCTTAAATACCTAGTAACCAGGATTTTGTATAAGGTTTTTATTCAAATCTATTTGAGATTGAGGTATTGGCAATTGCCATTTAGTACTCCCTGCTGGTATTGTAAGTGCTGAAGCTTCTACTTTTGTACCTAGACCATTAGCAAAATCACCTTCTACAGCATTACGCACCATAGGTAATCCTAACCTTTTTAAGGTAAAGAAACGATCCATCTCAAAAGCTAATTCTAGTCTTCTTTCTAACATGATTGCATTAAACAAAGCAACCCCAGTTTCAGCACCTGAAACGAAAGGTGCGTAGCGTTGAGCACGAACTTGATCTAAAAATGCCAAACCACCACCATTAATACGATACTGTGCTTCAGCCATATTTAAAAGAACTTCTTCAATACGAATTACTTTTATGTCAACAATAGCAGGGTTCCCCGTTAAACGTCCATCATACTTTATGATGTGATTATATACGTTACCATTATAAGCACTTGTTCTAAAATAAGCCGCTTTTCTTATGTCTGTTGCTGAAAACAAATCTGCAACATTCTTCTGTGCAACATATTCTGAACGAATACCCGCAGTAACAGTTTGGCTAAATACAACACCAGGCGTAACACCATCAACTTGGTCAATTCTTAGTTTAAACAAAACACCACTAGAGTTTACATCATCCCACAGACCAACAAAACTTGCTCTAGGACAAACAGCATTTCCAGCCAATGCTAAATTACCGTTCTCGATAACCTTAGCATAGTCTCCCATATATAAATAAACTCTAGACAATAAAGCACAAACAGCAGCTCTATTTGCCTTACCAGCAGTATTTTGATTGGCTGTAGCAATAAGTGCTTTTGCCCTCTCTAAATCTGTAACAATTTTAGCATAAGATTCAGCAACAGTCCCTCTACTAGGTTTAGCAAAAGGATCTACTTTATCTAAATATGGCATACCCAATGAGGAATTGGCATCAGAAGATTGAGTAGGAATTTTAGAATAAATACGTACTAAATCAAAATTATTCAAAGCTCTAATAAATAATGCTTGCCCTTCAATATTATCTCTTTGAGCATCTTTTGGCAAATTATTAATTTGATCTAATGCTCTTGTAGCAGTTTCTGCAGCTCTATAAGCACTTTCATAGTAATCAAACGATGAACTACTAGGTACATTAATTAACCTAAAACTGTTCGCATTTGTATTTCGACCTTCGACCATCAAAATTAAGTTATCGGTCATTACTTCACTATCAATAACAAACTCTGAGCCATAACCATTAGCTCCACCGTTTTTTATCATATATGAATAAGCTCCTGTAATCATATTTTCAAAATCGGAAGCTGTACGTAAAACAATACCTTCACTTACTGAATTATATGGTGTAAAAGTAATGTCGTCATCATTACATGAATTTAATACAAATGATAATGCAACTAGATATATTATTTTTTTCATCTTACTTAGATTATAAATTAATTGAAATACCAAAAAGGAACGACTTAACTGTCGGATAAGAATACAATGCATATTGTCCCGGAATTGCATTTGTAAAACTTGACGTTTCTCCACTACCAACACCTACTTCAGGATCACCTATGTATTTGGTCCATGTCAACAGATTCTGCATTGTCGAGAAAATTCTTATGTCTTGTACAGGTAGATTTGCCCAATACTTCTTTGAAAAAGTATAACCAATATTTAAATTACGTAATCTGATATAACTACCTTCTTGTAAAAAACGATCTGAAGTCACATTCGAATTAACTCCAGAAATTTGTCTTGGAATTGGATTAACAGCGCCTGTATTAGTTGGTGTCCAGAAATCAAAAGCATCAACAGCTTGGTTTCTTGTTGGTGACGCACCATCAGCATTCATATTTTGCCACATGTAGTTATATATATAATTACCTTCTTTGAAAACGAAATCCGTTGATAAATCAAAACCTCTATGTGAAAATTGGAAACCAAAACCACCTTCATATTTTGCATATGGAGTTTTACCATTAAGAACCCTGTCATTTTCAGTATAAACTGATGTTATAGAACCATCTAATTTCTTATAAGTCGCTAATCCTGTAGCTACATCAACACCTGCATAAGGAACTAAGAAAAATTCATCTGGCTGATATCCAACCTTGTTAACAGTAAGACCTCTAAGTAATTGATTATTAGGGTCTTCAGGGCGATTCAATAAATTTATTTTTCTATCAATTACAGCCCCATTAAAGTAAACCGTTAAATTTGTATGATCAGTTCTAATTAACGATGCTTTCAACTCTAATTCGAAACCTTTTGAAGTCCAGTCACCAGCATTAATTGGCGCACCAAATGCAGTCCCTACTGTTGTTTGATCTTGATAAATAAAATCTTTTCTTTTATCATTAAAGTAGGAGGTTGAAAATGTAATTCTATTTTTCAAGAAAGCAGCCTCTAAACCAACTTCGTTTTTGATTGCTTTTTCAAACTTCAAATTGTCATTACCAACAGTATTTCCAGTCAAAACTGTTCCGATATTTCCACCATATGGAGTAGTAGAAAATAGATTTTGGGCAGAATAACTACCAATTCCAGCTGTTGAATTCAATTCACCATAAGATGCACGCAATTTTAAGTTGTCTAGCCATGAAACACCTTCCATAAACCCTTCTTTACTAATATTCCATCCTAGAGAAGCACCTTTAGCAAATTCGTATTTATTATTTTTACCTAAAACTGATGATCCATCACGTCTTCCATAAAGCGACACCAAGTATTTACCCTCATAATCATAATCAACATTAGCAAAATAACTAAGGGTTGAGTTCTCTGTTCTCGTAGTAGACGGTACACCTACTACAGCTGTACCAGCTGTTGGTAAATCTCCATTAACATAACCTTTACGAGTCATTGTATATGATCTGAAATTTGTTTTAAAATACTCATACAATACAGTAGCTTCAAAATTATGTTTATCATTAATTGAATACTTATAACTCACACTATTAGTCCACTGATAATCAAGCGCATCATGACCATTATCCGTTTTAGAACCCCTAGCAGTTGGGTCACCAACTATTAAATCTAAAAAAGAATTCGGTTTAGTAAAAACTTCTCTTTGGTATCTTTCATAGTTCATATTCATTTGTGTTTTGAACTTAAGATCTTTAAGCAACCTAACTTCTAAATATGGTCTTCCATATAATCTAAAAAAACGCTGTTGCTCTGGATTATTTACAATTGCCTCAGCAATTGGAAATCCTTGTGCTAAATTAGTATTAAAAACAGGATTACCGTTTACATCATTTACAATGTTACCTTGAGCATCTCTTGCATAATAAGGCTCGTAAGGATTGTAGTCATACATTGCTCTAAAAGGATTTTGTGCATTATTACGATCCCTTGGCTCATTAAATTTTTCGTATGAACCACCAATATTAAAGCCTATTGTTATTGCATCGTTTGCTTTGTAATCACTATTATAACGAGCTGTAATTCTATTAAATCCATCTAAGTCATTAATAATACCTGAATCTGCAGTATATGCAACCGACATATAGTTAGAAAATTGCTCGTTACCCCCAGAATAAGAAAAAACATTATTCTGTAAAAATCCGTTTTGTAACAAATCATCTTGCCAATTATGATCATATGACTTAAGCAATGCCAATTGAGTTGCAGATACACCAACTGAACCACCTGCTCCAATTAAACCTTCATATCTAATCTTGTCATTTGCATTCATCATAGTAAATGGATCAGCAATTTTTTCACTAAAACCAAATGAGCTATTAAATGTAAATTTTGCTTTAGCATTAGACCCTTTTTTTGTTGTAATTACAACAACACCATTAGCACCACGAACACCATAAATCGCAGCAGCAGCACCATCTTTAAGTATACTTACGCTTTCAATATCAGCACCATTTAATGCTGAAGCCTCTGAAGCACCAACAAACGCACCATCGACTACATAAGTCGCAGAAGAACTGCCTCCAGTAATACTAACAGCACCACGAACTGAAACGTATGCATTTGCACCTGGCTTTCCATTTGCAGCAGTCACCTGAACACCAGCAGCTTGTCCTTGCAAAGCATTAACAACCGTAATTGTAGGAGATTGACGTGTAATTTCACCAGAAGAAACATTAGATACTGATGAAGACACTTTATTAGCATCTTTTTTAAAGTATCCCAAATTTTGAACTATCACTTCACCTAAAACCACTCCTGCTTTCATCTCAACATTAACAGTATTAGAAGCACCAACAGTCTTTCTTTGGGTATCCATCCCTAAGAATGAAAACACAAGTACATCCCCTTGTTTCGCTTTAATAGAATATTTTCCATCGAAACCCGTCTGAGTACCCGTTTTAGTACCACTGATAACCACATTAACTCCTGGTACAGCTCCTGTTTCGTCTGTAACAGTACCTGAAACAGTCTTCTCTTGCGCGAAGACAAATTGCATTGACATCGCCAATAGCAAAGAAAAAATCCATTTGAATTTTGATCTCATATTATTATTGTTTGAATTAGTTATGCAACAAAAATCATAATAAATTATTAATATACCAAACAAATAACAAAATAATTCCATTAACAAATGTTTATAAAACAATGGCTATATGTGAAAATTTTAAATAATTCTCAATAAAAAAGTTAGTATACAAAAAATAACAACAAATAAATCAATATTTTTGCCAAAAACAATTTAATGCTAAAACCTTTTTTTTTAACGAAAATTTTAGAATGTGGTTGTGATGAAGCTGGCAGGGGCTGTTTAGCGGGTCCTGTAACCGCTTCTTCTGTAATACTTCCCTTTCATTTTAACAATTCTTTACTTAATGATAGCAAAAAATTAACAGAGAAAACGCGGGAAAAACTTAGGAAAATCATTGAAAATGAAGCCTTAACCTATGCCGTTACTCATATTGAGCCTTTTGAGATTGATGAAATTAACATTTTAAATGCTTCTATAAAAGCAATGCAAGAATGCGTGGTAAAATTGGCCCCAAAACCATCAGCTGTGATAATTGATGGTAATGCTCCTTTTATACCCAAAAGAGGCATTATTAAAAAAGGGATTAAAATATTTACTGAGGAAGAAATTCGTTTTTTAAGCACACTACCCAATGCGAGTATTATAAAAGGAGATGGCAAATATTTGAGTATAGCTGCCGCATCAGTTTTAGCTAAAACATACAGAGATGAGTACATGAATCGCATTCATGAAGAGTTCCCTATGTATAATTGGAAAAAGAATAAAGGCTACCCTACTCAAGAACATCGAGAAGCCATAAAAAAATATGGCGTGACCAAATACCACAGAATGAGTTTCAGATTATTGCCTGAACAACTCAGCTTGGATTTATAAACTTAGAATGAGCTTCTTTCTATTTATTTATTGCTGTTCAAAAAACTCACATTTGAATAATGCAGCAAAGTGCTTTAGGATTTTTGCTTTCACTTCATTCTCATCTACAACTTCTACTCCAAGTTCTACATTCAAAGAGGTAACAGCCTTACCTCGAATGCCACATGGAATGATATTATCAAAGTAACCTAAGTCAACATTAACATTTAAAGCAAAACCATGCATAGTCACCCAGCGGGAAGCACGAACACCCATAGCGCAAATCTTTCTCGCAAAAGGAGTACCAACACCTAACCAAACCCCCGTTTCACCTTCGCTTCTACCACATTCTAAACCATACTCTTGTAACGTCAGAATAATAGCTTCTTCTAGAAAACGCAAATACTTATGTATATCCGAAAAAAAATTTTCTAAATCCAAAATAGGATATCCCACAATTTGCCCAGGTCCATGATATGTAATATCTCCCCCACGATTGATTTTGTAAAAAGTAGCACCCTTAGCTTCTAATTGTCCTTGATTTAAAAGCAAATTACTTATGTCTCCACTTTTACCTAAAGTATACACATGAGGATGTTCTACAAAAAGTAAATAATTAGGTGTTGGAAAATTAGTTTCCTCTCGCCTATTTTGAATTTTTAAGTCGACAATTCCTTTAAACAATTCTTCTTGGTACTCCCAAGTTGCTTTATAGTCTTTACTGCCTAAATCTTGAAGTTGGATAGTTCTATTCATGCTGTCTTTTACTAAAATTCAACCTCTAAATTTAATTTTTCTGGATGCTCCATATATTCTGAAAAAGGATACTGGAGTGTAACTGTTTTTCTGTCCTCACTAAATAAGGCTGAAGTATTCGAAACTTTTTTTACTGGTTTAGCAAAATGATACTTTACAATATAATTGGATGAAGCAAAAATCATTTTATTCATTTCAGCAGCTTCCTCATTTAGCGTTTCTTTTTTGACTATATTCAAAACTGCAATTCTAGTAAATTTATTTCCTTTAAAAGAATATGACAAAGTAGAATTGTTGTTTGCCAGCCCTTCTGAAGGAATAGCTGACCCAAATTCAGTTGCCTTATTAGCTTTATTTTGAAGTAAACTAATCGCATTGATTGCCGTCATAGCATCTTGTAATTCTGAGACGTTCTTGAAATTAGTTTGTAACGAAAACAAAAACTGCTTTTGCTCTTGATTCATTTGCATACGCATATTGAAATTTTCTAATTTTTTCAACAGTTGCTGCTCGTCTATTGATAATTTGGCAATACTATCTTTATTATCCGCTAAAAGTTGCTTAAAAGTAAAAGTAGAATCAATGCTCTTCTCATTTTTCAAAGAATCTTTAGGCATCATCGCCATTAAACTAGACCCATCCAAATCAACATTGAATTTTCCCGAGCCATCCTTATTTACATAAATATTTTCGGTCACTGTACAACTAGTCACTAAACTAGTGATCAAAAAAACAAGAAACATTAATTTGGTTTTCATATTCCAATAGTATTAACCTCTAAAATGACACATTTGAAAAAATTACTACATTTAATGTAGTACACATTTAATTTGAGCCAAAGATACTAAAAACACTTGCTCAAACTCAAAATAGCCAAGCTCTTTACCTATTTTAGACTTATTCAAATTCAACAGTCACAGCAGTACTTTCGGGATTTATCAAACTTTCAAGCAGATCAAAAGTAATTTCTACCGATTTTTGATCCGGACTTATTTTCGCATTTGCCACTGATACCGACTGTATCTTTTTAGGAAAATGATAGTTGAATGTTAATTTTTGATGCAACTTCATAGGAGATAATTTAGACTTATATTGTACTAAATCCTCTTGGTTTTTCTTTAAAAACTTCTCACTAATAATTGTTACCACCCTTTTAAATTGATTCCCTGAATACTCAAAAGAGACCTTGTAATAATGTTCTTCAGCACTCAAAGCATAATTATGAACAATGTCACTCACATATTCCTGCGTCTTATACAAATCTGCAATTTTGGAAGGATGAAGAAAATCTTGCTTAAAGGTGGTTCGAAACTCTTTTTCAAAAGAATTCTTTTTGATATGCACCTGCACACCTTTGTAGGCATTAAACACAGCCTTTTCTTCAGGTGTTAACTTTGAAAAAGTGCCATCATATTTTTTTATATAATCATCAAAAACATAGGTAGTATCTTCAAAAGCTTCATTTTTATTATACTCTTCACCAGCTATCAGCTGATAACTTTGTTCTACTCGGTGCAATTCAAAAGTAGCCTGACCACTTCCATCGGCATTTACTACTATCGTTTCGGTTACTTGACACCCCACTAAAAGGAGCAAACATATAACCAATAAAAAGATGTTTTCTTTGTTCATATCCTATAATTAATAAACCAAATGTAAAGAAATAACTTATAGATAAAAATTTTCTATGTTTTAAATCAATTACGAATTAAAGTCACTAGGCATAAAATTTATGAATTACAAAAATATTGCACTAAAGGATTACAAAATAAAAAAATAAATTTGCGCACCTAAACCTAATAAACTTAACCCATGCATGGCATTTTAAAAAACAAAAAGATTTCTCTAACACTAACCATCACTGTTTTAGTTTTGATTGGTTGTGAAACCGACGTAAACTACAAAAACTACCAGCCCAATTATTTATCAAGTATTGATGCTACAAATTTACCTGCTGGCAACAAGCCTATGACCCTATTTGAAGACAACGAAGACCCAGCACTCATGTATGACAAAAAAGATCGTTGGTTTCGAGTTAACGAACCCCTTCAAGTCATACTAAAAGGAAAAGATTCTGTACAAGTTTCATTGTATTCACCTGTTGCTTTGACAGACGTGAACATCTATGCTAAGCTCCCAAATTACGAAAACAAATTCGTACTCTTTCACTTTAGCAAAATTCCTGCGTTTCATCGCTCAGTACATCAAATCCCTTTAGTTGTTGGCAAAAATGATTACCTATTAGAAAACGGAAAAACGGTAACTATTGAAAAAATAGAAGGATTTTCATCCGGATCTATTGAATTTTCTGTCACTTCAACAGATCCTTTATTTGCCAAATTCAAAAAAATAAAATCCAATCATTTAGTTCAATTTCACGATGGCTTTCACATCAATGAATATGGAAAATTCCTTCCTATGAATCCTGTTCTAGCGAAAGAAGCCATCACAATGATCATAAATTATTCCTATGCCTTAAGTCATCCTTTATATTACCAAACCTTTACCAATTTTGATAAATACAAACAAGACCAAGCCATTTTAGCAGGAACTCCTATAAATGGCGCTTTAAATTGGCACGGCAACACTGATGATGCGAATGGAGTTTATGATTATTACACCAAGGACGAAATAGAAAAAATTTACTGGAATTACTTAGATTCTAGGACCGTTTACCTAGCAATGGTAGGAGGCGGAAGTGCTTGGGGAGGTGGACCTTTGGCTTCTCAATGGGAATCTGGGTATATCACAGGTCATTGGTTAGGTGAAATGTCGGTTTGGTCACATGAATATTCTCATCATATTGGATTTAGCCATAGTAGCAATTTAGCCAATAGTGGTGAAGGTGGTGGACAACAAGAAATGCTCACTCACTTTTATAAATATTTGATTTATCTAAACGACCTTCCGTTTATCGATCCTGACATTCTAAAAGGGTGGACAAAAACGACCTATTTAAACAAAAAAGATTACAAAAAACCCGTTTTCAAAATCAGCCCTAACAACCCTTTCTTACTTAAATACAAAGGAGAAGGAAAATGGAACTAAAATCACGCATCCCAATGAAAAAAAAATTATTTATAGCCATCTTATTTGTTTTTGCATCTTGCAGTAAAGATTCTGATGCGGTTTACGAACCTACCAATTATCAATATTATTACTTAAGTAACGAAACAACTATCAAAGCCAATCAAATTATTGGAGGAAAAGGCACTTTAGAAGCTAACGCCATCACTATCGCTAACAATAAATTATACGTTTGCAACGGCGATGTTCTTGAAATATTTGACGCCACAACTTTATCTTATCTTTCAAGTCTCAAAAGCTATACAAAAGGAACTACCACAATTCCGTTCACAAAGTTATCTTCTATTTCTGTTGACAATGACCGCATTTACCTTGGCAGCATTGATTCTAGAGTTTTTGTTTTGGACGAAAAAACACTATCTAGTATCAACACGATTGGAAATGGACAATGGTGGCAAACTTTTGTTCACGTATTTGGACTAAAAGCAAAAGATGGTTTCCTTTTTGTCAAAGAAAAAGAAAATTCAATTAAGGTATTCCAAACAGCACAAATTACAGAAACTAGCAATTGGAACTTAGCGCCAATCGCAAAATTAAATACGCTAAAAGGCTACACAGAAATATATTCGATGGATATCGCCAATGGAAATTTAATCGTTGCTGGACAAAATGCCAACGGTTTTTTGCATTACAATCTAAAAGACATTGAGAAAAACGCAACCAACTCGTTGAAAGTTCCTATTTTACCTAATACTAAAACACAAACTGATAACGTTCCATTATCTGTGGTCTTCAGCGATGAATGGGCTATAACAACTGAAAAAATAAAAAACACCAACTATATTCGCCTGTATCCAAAAAACGTTTTTTTAGATCAAAATTACACGCCTACCATCAACAATTCGGATATTATGGGAGAAAATGCATTTAACTCCATTACTAATTGTGCATTGCTAAAGGATCGTTTGTTTGTGGCCGACAACACCAATCAAGTGATAAGAGTTTTAAAAGTAAACAAAGCAACTATTGCGGAACAAAAATAAAATGTCTTGATTTTTTCAATACGTTTTATTTATAAAAACTCTTCGTTTTAAAATAACAGAAAGACAAATAGCTGTTCCAAAAAATCTAAATTCTAAAATCTGAAGTCTGCATTCTTTTCTTATCTTTGCGGACTTAAAATTAAGAACATAATGGCCTTATCAGAACAAGAAATTATCCGAAGAGAAAAACTTCAAGCACTACGTAATCTAGGAATCAATCCTTATCCTGCCAATCTTTTTCCAGTTAATCATACCTCAAAGCAAGTAAAGGAAACTTTTGAAGAAGGCAAGAAAGTAATTGTTGCTGGCCGATTAATGAGTGTGAGAGATCAAGGAAAAGCTTGTTTTGCAGAGCTTCAAGATAGCGAAGGACGTATACAATTGTACGTAAATCGCGATGTTTTATGCCCAGAAGAAGATAAAACATTATACAATCAAGTTTTTAAAAAATTAACCGATTTAGGTGATTTTATTGGTATTGAAGGAGAATTGTTTACTACCAAAGTAGGTGCACAATGTATTCGTGTGGATCATTTTACCTTTTTGAGCAAAACCCTACGCCCTTTACCCTTACCAAAAATCGACGAAGACGGAAAAATTCACGATGCGTTCAACGACGCCGAGTTGCGTTACAGAATGCGTTATGTAGATTTGACCGTAAACCAACACGTAAAAGAAACCTTCATCAAAAGAACCAAATTGTTCACAGCGATGCGAACCTTCTTTAACGAAGCTGGGTATTTAGAAGTAGAAACACCTGTTTTGCAATCCATTCCTGGAGGTGCAGCAGCGAGACCATTTATAACGCATCACAACTCTTTGGATATTCCATTATATATGCGAATTGCCAATGAATTGTATTTGAAAAGACTAATCGTTGGTGGCTTTGATGGTGTGTACGAATTCTCAAAAAATTTCCGTAACGAAGGTATGGACAGAACCCATAATCCTGAATTTACCGCTATGGAAATTTATGTAGCCTACAAAGACTACAATTGGATGATGGAATTTACAGAGCAATTATTAGAATATTGTGCAACGGCTGTAAACGGAACTAGCGAAGTGACTTTTGGCGAACACACTATCAATTTCAAAGCACCTTATGCTCGTGTAACGATGACCGATGCTATCAAACACTTTACAGGTTTTGATATTTCTGGAAAAAGCGAAGCCGAATTGTTTGAAGCTGCTAAAGGTATGGGAATTGAAGTGGATGAAACTATGGGTAAAGGAAAATTGATCGATGAAATTTTTGGCGCAAAATGCGAAGGAAATTATATTCAGCCGACTTTCATCACTGATTATCCAAAAGAAATGTCGCCATTGTGTAAAGAACACCGCGATAATCCAGAATTAACAGAGCGTTTCGAATTGATGGTTTGCGGTAAAGAAATCGCCAATGCCTACTCAGAATTGAACGACCCAATAGACCAAAGAGAACGTTTTGAAGACCAAATGCGTTTGGCTGAAAAAGGTGATGACGAAGCCAACGGAACTATTGACGAAGATTTCTTGAGAGCATTAGAATACGGAATGCCACCAACCTCTGGATTAGGAATTGGAATGGACCGTTTGATGATGTTCTTGACTAATAACGCCTCTATTCAGGAAGTGCTTTTGTTCCCACAAATGCGACCAGAAAAGAAAAAAGCAACTATAGAATTAGAAGCTGACGAAAAAGTAATTGTTGCCATTTTACAAGCCAATGACAATCAAATGGAATTTAGTTTACTAAAAATCAAATCCGAATTGAGTGGTAAAAAATGGGACAAAGCGATGAAAAACCTTTCTGCACTTGGAATGACCGAAGTTGTGGTTGATGGTGATGTAAAAGCTTGTCGATTGAAGGAGTAATCTTTTCTTAATCATAAAAACAAACCCGATAATATGACCTATTATCGGGTTTGTTGTTTCTATACAAATTACTTTTTTACTACTTCTTTAATATGCTTCGAGTGTAGCTTGTTGTCTTTTGCATATTTTGCTAATTGAACTCCCGCTTCTTTACTCCTATCTGAGGATAAAACAGTAGCTCCGTTCGCAATTAATTGATGATACAATCCATCGCCATTTTCAAGGGCATTTTTATCAACAGAACCCATCATGACCCTGACCGAAACTAGTAAGCATATACTTATGGATTTGGCTTAGAAAGCCCAAAAACTTTCTTTCTCCTAAATAATTATAGAAACTAAAACTGCATTAAGTTATTAACATTACCTGAAGAATAAACCAGCAAACTTTAAATCCCTTACCCAACACTTTCGAAAAAATCACCCAATCCAATTTGTTCGATGCTTTCGAGCAATCCCTCGAATTGCTGCTCTCGCATTCCATTACTTTTGAAGTGCGCACCACCATCCATTCCGATTTAATTTCCAAAGAAGACCTTACAGCAATGGTTCATTATTTGGAACAAAAGGCTATCAAAGCAAATACTATATTCAGTATTTTGCAAATGAAGCCCCATTCCTTGAAAAATTGGGCTATTCCCACCGCCAATTAGATTCGGAATCCCTTTCCACAGCCAGCATCCAAATAGTGATTCGGAATTAAACTAACCGCTCTTTTTGAAACACTTCTAAACCTGACATTTGTCATTGGCAATCCAAGAGGATTACAATACTTTTACACCGCCTTTAAAAAAAAGTGATTTAAAAAAAGGAAAAAATGGAAGACTTAAAAGCAAAAATCGTTGCCCTCAAAAAAGAAAAAAATGCAGTTATTTTGGCGCATTATTATCAAGAACCAGACATACAAGATATTGCTGATTATGTGGGTGATAGCTTAGGCTTATCCCAAGAAGCGACTAGAGTTGATGCACCTATTATTCTTTTTGCTGGCGTACATTTCATGGCCGAAACCGCCAAAATTTTAAATCCATCCAAAAAAGTCATTTTACCAGATCTCAATGCTGGCTGTTCTTTGGCAGATTCTTGTCCTGCTGATACTTTCAAAACATTCAAAGAAGCCCATCCAAATCACTTGGTAATTACTTATGTGAATTGTTCAGCGGAAATAAAGGCCTTGAGCGACATTGTATGTACTTCTGCCAACGCACTAAAAATTGTCGAATCAGTTCCAAAAGAAACACCGATTATCTTTGCCCCTGACAAAAACTTAGGCAAATATATCAGTAATAAAACTGGAAGAGAACTATTGCTTTGGGATGGTTCCTGTGTAGTTCACGAAGCTTTTTCATTAGATAAATTAGTAGAATTATACAAACAAAATCCAGATGCCGAAATCATTGCGCATCCAGAATCAGAAACGCATATTTTAAAAACAGCCCATTACATTGGCTCTACAGCCGGAATGATTACTTATGCAAAAAATAATCCTTCTCATAAATTTATAGTTGCTACCGAAGCTAGCATTTTACACAAAATGCAACAGGAAGTACCCAATAAAATCTTGATTCCTGCACCCTCAAAAGAAGATAACACTTGTGCTTGTAGCGAATGTGCTTATATGAAAGTAAATACCCTTCAAAAAGTGTATGATTGTCTGCTCCAAGAAACCCCCGAAATTATCGTTCCTGAAGCCATTAGAAAACAAGCTTTAGTGCCTATCGAACGTATGCTTGAACTCTCCAACTAATGACACAAACCAACTATTTAATTATCGGTTCTGGTGTGGCAGGACTAACTTTTGCCCTAAAAATGGCCACTCGCTTTCCAGAAAAAAATATTACAATCGTTACCAAATCCAATGCTGAAGAATCGAATACAAAATATGCCCAAGGAGGCATTGCTATTGTAACCAACAAAATAGAAGATTCCTACGAAAAACACATTCAGGATACCCTAATTTGTGGCGATGGTTTATGCGACGAAGCCGTGGTTCGAAAAGTCATCACCGAAGGACCAAAACGCCTACAAGAATTAATCCATTGGGGCGCACAATTTGACAAAAACGCACAAGGTAATTTTGATTTAGGAAAAGAAGGCGGCCATTCCCAAAGTCGAGTGGTACATCATAAAGACCAAACAGGTTTTGAAATTGAACGTGCTATCTTGCAACAAGTCTATTTAAAAGAAAACATCACGGTGCTCGACCATCATTTTGCCATCGATTTGATTGCAGAAGATAATTGTTGTTTGGGCGTTCAAGTTTTGAATCAAAAAGACAAAACTATTTTTCCTTGTTTTGCTGATTATACCTTGCTGGCCACTGGCGGCACAGGAAATGTATACGGACATACCACCAATCCCATTATTGCGACAGGTGACGGAATCGCTATGGCAAACCGTATTCACGCCACTATCACCGAAATGGAGTTTATTCAATTTCATCCCACCGCTTTATTTCATAATTCCAATGGAACTCAATTTTTGATTTCTGAAGCTGTACGCGGTTTTGGCGCCTATCTACGTACCAAAAGCGGACGCCGTTTTATGGAAGATTATGACGAAAGAAAAGAATTAGCTTCGAGAGATATAATTTCGCAAAGTATCGATTTTGAATTGAAAAAATCAGGAGATGCTTGTGTGTACCTAGATTGTACCCACTTGGATTTGGAAGCGTTTATCGCTCATTTTCCTATGATTTACAAACATTGCAAAAGCATTGGTATCGACATCACAAAAGATTGGATTCCTGTCGTGCCTGCTCAACATTATCTTTGTGGCGGAATTGTACTAGACGCTAATGGTAAGACTTCCGTAGAGCGCCTTTTCGCTTGCGGTGAATGCTCTAGAACGGGTTTGCACGGAGCCAATAGACTAGCTTCTAACTCCCTACTAGAAGCCTTGGTTTATTCCAATGCGATTTACGATTATCTTTCTGAAAACCCTGACCTAGAAGTAAGCAAAACACCCGTTTACTTCAAAAGCTACAAAGACCGCTTGCCTTTGATTACCAATTCTATTTTGAGTCAAATAAAAAGTGAATTACAACTTTTGATGCGAAGCCACGCAGGAATCGTGAGAAATAATCACGATTTGAAGAAAGCCAAAAAACAGTTAAAACATTGGCTAAAAGAACTTCAAGAACTCGAACAAAATTACCAAGGCAATACCGCTTTTTATGAATTGAAGAATCTGATTACCATTGGAATTCTAATTGTACAGCATTCAATGTTACGAGAAGAAAATCGCGGTGGCTTTTTCAAAATCAAGTACTTAAGATGCTAATTTTTTGTTAACATTAAACCTTTTTCTTTAAAAATCATCTTATCTGTATAAATCAAAAAACGAAAGTAAGATGAAAAAAGTAATTATGGCTGCCTTATTGGTAGTAAGCTTAAGCAGTGTCGCACAGCAAAGAAGAGAAAGACCTAATCGTGACGAAATGGAAAAATTGACTCCAGAACAACGTCAAGAGAAGCATTTGAAAAAAATGACAACTGATTTAAATTTGAATGCCAAACAACAAGAAGAAGTTAAAAAGTTAATGGCCGAACAAGGAAAAAAAGCTGCTGATTTTAAAGCCAAAAGAGAAGCTAAAAAAGAGGAGCAATTACTAGCTTCTGCCAAAGAAAGAAAAGAAATGGCTGAAAAAATGAAAGCCGAAAAAGAAGCAAATGATGCCAAAATGAAGTCGATTTTAACCCCAGAACAATACACAAAATGGGAAAACGACCGTGAAATTAGAAAAGAAAAAATGCTCGAGAAAAGAGAAGAAAGACGAAGACATAAAGGTGATTATTAATAAAAAAAAGGGAGTTTCTACAGCAAAGAACTCCCTTTTTTGTTGTGCTACTATTTCTTAAAAAGTCTTCGATACTTTATCAATAGCTTGAATGGTCAAATCCAAATCATCATAAGTCAACGCATCGGTA
Organism: Flavobacterium sp.; assembly: GCF_027531905.1. Classification (GTDB taxonomy): domain Bacteria; phylum Bacteroidota; class Bacteroidia; order Flavobacteriales; family Flavobacteriaceae; genus Flavobacterium. The sequence goes on from NZ_JAPZSU010000035.1 coordinate 22,384, forward strand.
ATAAACCAAGTTTCATAAGCCGATGGTGCAATGTAAATCCCTTCGTTCAACAAACCATGAAAGAATTTCTTAAAGGTTGCATTATCTCCTTTAGCAGCCGATTGAAAATCGACTACAGGTTCTGCATCAAAATGAACAGAAATCATAGAACCTACTCTATTGATTGTAAAAACCACACCATTTGCAGTAAGTACTTTACGAATTCCTGCTTCTAAATAAGCGGTTTTCTCTTCCAATCGTTGAAATACTGTTCTGTCGTTGTTTAATGACTCTAACATTGCCAATCCAGCCGCCATCGCTAACGGATTTCCAGATAAGGTTCCAGCTTGATACACGGGGCCTAGTGGCGCTAGATAATTCATAATTTCTTCACGAGCAGCAAAAGCACCAACTGGCAATCCGCCACCAATTACTTTTCCAAAACAAACGATATCCGCTTGAATGCCATATAATTCTTGAACACCACCTGCTGCCAAACGGAAGCCAGTCATCACCTCATCAAAAATCAATAAAATTCCGTTAGCCGAACACAACTCACGTAAACCTTCTAAGAATCCGTTGAGTGGTGGTACACAACCCATATTTCCCGCAACAGGCTCTACAATAATTGCTGCAATTTCATTGGGATTGGCAGCAATGAGAGCGCTAACATTTTCTAAATCATTGTAACGAGCTAGCAAAGTATCTTTTGCGGTTCCTTCGGTTACACCTGGACTATTCGGTACTCCAAAAGTACTTAAGCCACTACCTGCTGCAATCAAAAACGAATCGGAATGACCGTGATAGCAACCTGCAAACTTGATGATTTTATCTCTTTTGGTAAAGCCACGCGCCAAACGAATGGCACTCATACAAGCTTCTGTCCCCGAATTCACAAAACGAATTTTATCGATATTTGGTACCATCGAAACTGCCAAAGCAGCAATTTTGGTTTCCAATTCTGTAGGCATTCCGAAAGAAGTTCCTAATTTGGCACGTTCCGTTAGTGCCTCCACAACGGGTTCGTAGGCGTGACCCAAAATCATGGGTCCCCAAGAATTAATGTAATCAATCAAACGGTTACCATCTTCATCATATAAATACGCGCCTTTCGCTCTTTGTACAAAAATCGGAGTGCCACCCACGGCTTTAAAAGCTCGTACTGGTGAATTTACGCCTCCTGGAATTACTTTTTCCGCTTCAGCAAAAAGCTGACTGCTTCTTTGATATATCATATTATTCTAGACTTTTAAGATTATTATTACTGTTTTTTATTGCTTCCAACAACTGATAACTGAAAACCGAAAACTGATAACCGAAAACCTACTTCACAATCAATTTTTGTCCAATCGAAATCGCGTTGTCTGTTAAGTTGTTGTTGCGTTGTAAATCTTCGACCAAAACATTGAATTTTTTGGAAATGGAATACAATGTGTCGCCTTTTTGGACTTCATACAACGTGCCATCACCGTTTACCACTTGGTTGTCTACTCGATTCGAAACGGGAGCATTCACCACACTTTTGCCCAAAACCTGACTATCGTACTGATGCAAATCATAGCGTTCAATGTAAGCAATTAATTTTTCAGGATACAACGGATCGGTGGCATATCCAGCGGCTCGCAATCCCATGGCCCAAGCCACATAATCTCCCTTTGCCAATGAAAAAAGAGAGGCATATCGTTTTTTGGTTGTCAAAAATTTAGCATGATCTTTATACGAACCCGCTGGATCATTATATTTTCGGAAGCATTCTTTTTCTGAATCATCATCATGGTGTACAAATTCTCCTTCCCAATCATTATGACATTTGATACCAAAATGATTATTGGAATTAACTGCCAAACTGCTTTTCCCAGCACCTGATTCTAAAATTCCTTGTGCCAAAATAATACTCGCAGGAATGCCAAAATTTTTCATATTGCTCATCGCAATACCTTTGTATTGTTCGATGTACTGATTGACCACCTCTAATCTTTTAGTGGCAACTCCATTAGCTGATGAGTTCTTGGAATAAACGATTGTTTTTTTAGTACTACTAGAGTTTTTTTTATTATTTTGTGTTGGCGATTTAGTACTGTTACAGCTTACCAAAAACAGCAATACCATTAGGCAGAAAATTTTTTTTATCATAGTATTAAAATCGGTTTGTTTTGGTTTCTTAATTTGGCATTCATTCCCGCAATTCCTTGGAGTCCACCCGTGTGAATCATCAGAATTTTGGATTTTGGAGGAAAATAGTTGCGCTGGATTAAATCCATAACGCCAAAAACCATTTTCCCAGTATAAATTGGGTCTAACGGAATACCCGTTTGCGCATAAAACCAATTGATCCATTCGATAAATTCGGTTGTTACTTTACCGTACCCTCCAAAATGATAATCGGTTTGTAGCTCCCAATTTTTATTTTGTACAAAATTACGAATTTCATCTTGTAAAAAATCCCCTTTTAACGCTGGAAATCCCAAAATTTTTTGATGTGACAAAGCACTGTTAATGAGTCCCGAAATGGTTCCTCCCGTTCCAACAGCACTACAAACAAAATCGAAATCGGCATCAAGCTCCGTTAGGATTTCTTCACAGCCTTTGACGGCCAAATCGTTGGTGCCGCCTTCGGGAACCAAATAAAAAGATCCAAATTGTGCTTGCAGTTGTGCGATAAAAGCAGCGTCGGTTTTATGACGATAGGCCTCTCTGGTAACAAATTCAAAACGCATGCCGCATTCTTGGGCAAAAGACAAAGTTGGATTCTCTGCAATTTTATCGCGTAATTCTTCTCCTCGAATCACACCAATGGTTTCAAAACCTTGTTCTTTTCCAGCATAAGCCACAGCAGCAATATGATTGGAAAAAGCACCTCCAAAAGTGAGTAAAACCGAATGATTTTCGGCTTTGGCTTGCACTACATTGTATTTTAGTTTTCGGAATTTATTGCCTGAGACAAACGGATGAAGTAAATCTTCCCTTTTTATTTCAAGAGTAATTCCATTGGGCAAGTCGTATGTTATTTTTTGATTCAAAGTGTATGGATTTTATAAAATTAACCGCAAGGTTCGCAAAGATTTACACAAAGTTCACTAAGCTTTGCGGTCATTGCGCTTTCTTTGCAAACCTTGCGGTTAAATAGGCTTTTAATTTCTTTTTGTTTGCAAATAGTTTAAAAAACTAAAATACTTTCTAGTTTCGAGATACTCCAAATTGGATTCGTTGGCATAAGCTTCGCGTTCAAAACTAAGGTTGCGATACGCTACATTTTTATCTTGATAGTAACACCAACGGATTAAAAACTCTAGGCTGTACCAAAGAAAAAAAGGCACAATCAGCAATTCGAGTTGTTGTCGCAAATGTATTTTTTCGTGATTGATGAAAATGCGATTCTCTTTGTATCCTGCTTTTTTAACTAGCACAAACGGAAAAGCAGCGAGACCGCTATATCCTTTTGGAATTAAATATTTAGCAACAATAAGAATCATTTCGCTTTAAAATTTATAGATTTGCAACTGTTGCAGCCTTTTATTTAAGGAAAACACCATTCGTTCTAGTAGCACGAACATCCCCAAAAAACAAGTCGCTTATGTTAGAGCAAAGTAATGAAAATAAACTAATCGAGGGTGAAGATTTTTACTTTACTCCCGAAGGCTATAAATGTTTTACCGAAAAGCATCACCTAAAAAGAGGTTATTGCTGCAAAAGCGGTTGCCGTCATTGTCCGTATGGCTATGATAAGAAAACGGGAGGCTTTAAGAAGGTAGACAGAGGTTAGAAGTTAGAGGTTAGAAAATTGAAAGCAGAAAGCAGATTGAAGAAGGCAGAAATTAGTCATCAGTGCTCAGTTTTTAGTGTTCAGATTGAATAAAATAGAAAGCAGATTGTAGCAATAGCCGGTTAACAAAAGTTAACTAGTCTCGATGAAATGATTGAACTCAAAACATAAAAAACTCTTAGAAATGGATATCGTTTCTTTACAATACAGAATCAAAATTTACAAGTCCTACCATCGGTCGGATATTAGGTATCCTTAGTCGGTTTTAACCAACTAGAGGGCGAAGACAATGCCATTAGCTTGAGGATTAAATGATAAAATGATTGCTGATTTTTGATTAACGATTTTTGATTGTCGATGTATAAGATACTGAAAATCATATAATTTTTACTCACTTGCTCGAAAATCTAAAATCAAGAATCGTTAATCTTCAATCTAAAATCTCTTAACTTTATGACAGTGAACTAGAGGGTGATGATATATACCTAAGTAGTTTTGGAAGCAAAAAGTCCTTGGTCTACGGACTGCGAGAGGGATAGGAACTGGCTACCGAAGTAGCGTGGATAGCCCGACCGTAATACCGCAAGTGGCCGACTCACGACAACGCTGCATAGGCCACTTGGGGTATTTGGGTCTCGCCCAAATCTTACTAAAAAGTATCGCAATTAGCCAATTGGGTGAAATTTAAATAAAACAAAAACTTAACCACATAGAGCTATAGATTACTAGCAAATCAACATAGAAAAAAAAGAAATAGCACTATTTTTCACAATAGATTAGCTATGTGAATAGTAAAACGTCTATTGACTTCTTTTAAAAAACTATATATTCTATGATTCTATGTGGTAAAAATAATTTCATGCAATGGGTATCACTATTATTTTATTTTCGATTGTAAAAACAAAAAAAAGATGACATTTAAAGAACAAATTCAACAAGGAATTCCTGATATTTTACCACAACCTAAGCCGTATGATGCTGCCATAAATCACGCGCCAAAACGTAAAGAGATTTTAACGGCAGAAGAGAAAAAGTTGGCGTTGCGCAATGCGTTGCGTTATTTTGACCCGAAACATCATTCGGAATTAGTACCTGAATTCTCGGACGAATTAGAGCAATACGGGCGCATTTATATGTACCGTTTTCGTCCTGATTACAAAATGTACGCACGTCCGATTGACGAATATCCGGGAAAAAGCGAGCAAGCGAAAGCTATTATGTTGATGATTCAAAACAATTTGGATTATGCCGTGGCGCAGCATCCGCACGAGTTGATAACCTATGGCGGAAATGGCGCGGTGTTTCAAAATTGGGCACAATACCTTTTGACGATGCAATACTTGTCGGAAATGACCGATGAACAAACGTTGACGATGTATTCTGGCCACCCGATGGGATTGTTCCCTTCGCACAAAGAGGCGCCGAGAGTGGTGATAACGAACGGGATGGTGATTCCGAATTATTCGGCACCAGACGATTGGGAAAAAATGAATGCCTTGGGCGTTTCGCAATACGGACAAATGACGGCTGGAAGTTATATGTATATTGGACCACAAGGGATTGTGCACGGAACGACAATCACGGTTTTGAATGGTTTTAGAAAAATTAAAAAGAATCCAAAAGGAGGTTTATTTGTAACTTCTGGATTGGGAGGAATGAGTGGCGCGCAACCCAAAGCGGGAAATATTGCGGGTTGTATCACCGTTTGCGCCGAAGTAAATCCGAAAATTACCCACATTCGTCACAGCCAAGGTTGGATTAATGAAGTGATTGAAGATTTAGACGCTTTAGTGCAACGTGTAGCCTTGGCAAAAACCAATAACGAAACCGTTTCTATTGCTTACTTAGGTAATGTAGTGGATGTTTGGGAGCGTTTTGACCAAGAAAACATGCATATAGATTTAGGTTCTGACCAAACTTCTTTACATAATCCGTGGGCTGGCGGGTATTATCCTGCGGGCATATCGTTTGAAGAAGCCAATGAAATGATGGCGAACCAACCGGAACTTTTTAAAGAAAAAGTACAAGAAACGTTGCGTCGTCACGCAGCGGCAATCAACAAACATACTGCAAAAGGCACCTATTTCTTTGATTACGGCAACGCCTTTTTGCTAGAAGCCTCAAGAGCAGGAGCCGATGTGATGGCTGAAAATCCAACGCTTGGTAGAGAGTTCAAATATCCTTCGTACGTTCAAGATATTATGGGCCCGATGTGTTTTGATTACGGCTTTGGTCCTTTCCGTTGGGTTTGTACTTCAGGAAAACCAGAAGATTTGGCCAAAACAGATGCTATTGCTTGTGCGGTTTTAGAAAAAATGATTGAAACCTCCCCTATAGAAATCCAGCAACAAATGCAGGATAACATTCAGTGGATTAAAGGCGCTCAAGAAAATAAATTGGTCGTAGGTTCACAAGCGAGAATTTTATACGCTGATGCCGAAGGACGTACTAAAATCGCCGAAGCGTTTAACCAAGCGATTGCCAAAGGCGAAATTGGTTATGTGGTTTTAGGCCGTGACCATCACGATGTTTCAGGAACCGATTCGCCTTATAGAGAAACGTCGAATATCTATGACGGTTCAAGATTTACCGCTGATATGGCCATTCATAATGTGATTGGCGATAGTTTCCGTGGCGCTACTTGGGTGTCTATCCACAATGGCGGCGGTGTTGGCTGGGGCGAAGTTATCAATGGTGGCTTTGGTATGGTTCTTGATGGTTCAAAAGAAGCTTCAAAACGTTTGACTTCAATGCTATTTTGGGATGTCAACAACGGAATTTCTCGCAGAAGCTGGGCGCGTAACGAAGGAGCGATTTTTGCCATCAAACGCGCTATGGAAGTAGAACCTTTACTAAAAGTGACACTTCCGAATGCAGTTGAAGATTATTTGCTATGATATAGGATTTCCTTTGAAATCTTGATATCAAATACGTTTTTTTGAAAGGTGATTGTGATTTTAAACAAAAACATTTTGATAATTATAATCTAATGTTAAAAAAAATCATCTTGGACTGAAAACAGCTTATTTTACAGCTTAAATAGAAAATATAACTTAAATAATATTCTTATGAAACCAATATCATTATTTGCCTTAGTGCTAGTTGTTTTTTTTAGTTCTTGTAGTTCGGTTAAAGTGTATTCGGATTACGACAAAAATGTTGATTTTTCTCCTTATAAAACTTATGCGTATTACAAAGCGGGCATTGATAAAGTAGAAATTTCTGATCTGGATAAAAAACGTATTTTGAGAGCGATTGACCAACAAATGGCTGCCAAAGGATTTACCAAAAGCGAAACGCCCGATTTGTTAATCAATATTTTTACCAAATCAAGAGAGCAAGTCAACGTAAACCAATTCAACGCAGGTTGGGGTTACGGCTGGGGCTGGGGTTGGAATCCTTGGATGATGGGCGGTAACCAAACCACCGTTTCTACTTCTACCGAAGGCACCTTGTATATTGACCTTATCGATGCCAAAAAGAAAGAAATGATTTGGCAAGGTGAAGGTATCGGAACCTTAACTAAAAACACGGACAAAAAAGACGAAGTAGTAGCTGAATTTGTTGGAAAAATTTTAGCACAATATCCTCCTGTGAAAAAATAAATCGTGGTGAATAACTTATTTGTTTATATTTGCGCCATCACATTTTTATATGAAAAACAATAACAGTATTATTAGCATCATTTCAATTATCATTCGATGAGAATGAGAGGTGCTGTATATCAATAACAAATATATGAACCTCCCAATTGGGAGGTTTTTTTTTAAAATATGACACAAAACACTAGTATTATTAGCATCATTATTATTCGTCTTTGTTGACGAGTTAGGATGTTATGCATAACTATGAAACCTTTCTCGTCACTTGAGAAAGGTTTTTTTTTGACTAAAAATGAACCACAATTACAATGAAAGAAAAAATAACCCTAACGCTATTTTGCGAAAAAGAAGAAACACTAATCAGTAAAATTGTTCTTATATTCACTCGAAAAAAAATAAAAATTGACCATTTTTGTGTAAACAATTGTGAACAGACTTTATTGTACAAAATCAGCATTGGCTATTGGGATGACGAAACGAATAGCAAAACCATAGTGGCAATTTTGGAACGAATTATCGAGGTTTTTTGTTGTTACTCCCAAAATCAAAAGGAACTAGAAACCCATCAAATCCTACTTTTTAAAATCCCGATAATTCTTAAAAAGCAAATTACACGCTTTCCTATTTATTATCTATTTCAAGAAAAGGAGTACTGGATTTGCTGTGGCAAAATAGCCAATGAGCACTTTTACACCTTACAAAACACCCTAACACAATCAACATTACAATTCAATTAAAAAAAATAAAATGAACTTATTTCAATCCATACAACAAGCGCAACAAGAACTAGCTACAGTAATTCCCGCAACACCATTAACCGAAAATCTTAACCTTTCAGAAGAGTTTGAGGCTACGATTTTACTTAAAAGAGAAGACCTTCAAGTGGTGCGTTCCTATAAAATCAGAGGTGCTTACAACAAAATGAAATCCTTAACCGAAAGCGAAAAAACAAACGGCATTGTTTGCGCGAGCGCAGGAAATCATGCGCAAGGTGTGGCGTATTCTTGTCATCTTTTACAAATTCAAGGCAAAATCTACATGCCCAAAACCACACCCAATCAAAAAGTTAAACAAGTACAACTTTTTGGCAAAAAGTGGGTCGAAATTGTATTGACAGGCGATACCTTTGATGATGCCTATGCCAAAGCGGTTGCCGACGCCAAGGACAACCAAAAAGCATTCATTCATCCTTTTGATGATGAAAAAGTCATTGCGGGTCAAGGTACCGTAGGACTTGAAATCCTAGATTATTACCAACAACCTATCGATTATGTTTTTGTTCCCATTGGCGGTGGTGGACTAGCTTCTGGCCTATCTACCGTTTTCAAACACTTAAGTCCTAATACCAAAATCATTGGCGTTGAACCGCAAGGTGCTCCTTCGATGAAAACATCGATTGCCAATCGAGCCAATACATCTTTAGACACTATAGACAAGTTTGTAGACGGCGCGGCAGTAAAACAAGTGGGGAACCAAACGTTTGCCATTTGCCAAAAAAACCTTGACGATATCGTCCTAGTTCCCGAAGGGAAAGTATGCACCACTATCTTGCGTTTGTACAACGAAGAAGCAATGGTGGTAGAACCCGCAGGCGCTTTGACCATTGCAGCATTGGATTTTTATAAAGAGCAAATCAAAGGAAAAACCGTAGTTTGTATCGTAAGCGGCAGTAATAACGATATTGAACGCACCGCCGAAATCAAGGAACGTTCTTTACTTTATGAAGGATTGATGCATTATTTCATGATACAATTTCCGCAACGTCCTGGCGCACTCAAAGAATTTGTCAATACCATTTTAGGCCCCGACGACGACATCACCTATTTCCAATTTGCCAAAAAGAACAGTCGAGAAGTTGGCTCCGTTGTGGTAGGTCTAGAAGTGAAAAATCCAAACGACATTTTAGTCATCAAAGACAATATGAAAAAAATGGGGTTCGAGTACCAATACCTCAACGAAAAACAAGATCTTTTTACCCAACTCATTGGTTAAAAGAAACTAAAAAACAACCACCTTTTCCAGTAAAAAAGTACCTTTGAAACTCAATTTCAAAACTGTTATGACGCCCACTCAAGACATACAAGACCTAAACGACATCAAAAAAATGGTCGATACCTTCTACACCAATGTTCGAGAAGATGCTGCCATTGGCCCCGTTTTCAACGAAAAAATAGGCGATCGCTGGCCAGAACATCTCGAGAAAATGTATCGCTTTTGGCAAACTATTTTACTCGAAGTCCATACCTATTCGGGAAGTCCATTTCCGCCGCACAAACAATTGCCCGTAGACAAAACCCATTTCGACCGCTGGATGGCGATTTTCACCACCACGCTCGACAGTTTATTTGTAGGCCCATTGGCCGATGAAGCCAAACTAAGAGCCAAAAATATGGCTGAAATGTTCAACTATAAGATTGAGTATTTTAGGAAGGCTGAAAGAGAGCAATTGAAATAGTACTGTTTCCTAGACAAAAGCATACAAAATCAGGAAATTTTTCAGTTGTTTTTTTTGGACTTCAATTGCCTCCTGCTTTAGCTGGAGGAGTGAAATTTGAATATTTTAAAGGCTTTAGCCAAAATTAGCTGATTTATTTGGCTAAAGCCAACCCAAATCCATACCCCATTACTCCAGCTAAAGCTGGAGCCAATTGAAAGCAAAACGAGCTGAATAGTTACAAGACACACAGTTTTTAATCTGTGAAAATCTGTGTTATCTGTGTCTAAGAAAATTAGCCATACAATCAGGAGCAAAACAAAAGGCATTGTCAGCCAGTATGGGTTCCCGCCATCCGCTATAATCTTTGGTACCGAACCCCGGCACCAAAGGATTTTCACTACTGTCGGGGCTAAAGGACTTTCATTGGGACAATTTTTAAAAAGTAAACCATTGTTAAAATCCTATAAAAACACTTGGTTTACTAAAAATTCCGAATAAAAAACTACAAATAATCATTCGAAATTGTATTTTTACAAAAAACTATACCGATTTCGATATGAATGCAAAAATAGAAAGTAATCCCCTAATCGAGCGATTACCGAAACATTTGAAACAGTTTATCAAACCACAAAATTATGAAGATTACACGCCCATCAACCAAGCCGTTTGGCGCTATGTAATGCGCAAAAACGTGGATTACCTATCCAAGGTCGCTCACAGCTCCTACCTCGAAGGATTAAAGAAAACAGGCATCGAAATCGACTCCATTCCGAGTATGTACGGTATGAATCGCATATTGTCCGAAATTGGATGGGCAGCGGTTGCCGTAGACGGTTTTATTCCACCCAACGCTTTTATGGAATTCCAAGCCTATAATGTGCTGGTGATTGCCTCAGATATTCGTCAATTAGAACACATCGAATACACACCAGCGCCAGATATCATTCACGAAGGTGCGGGACACGCTCCTATTATTGCCAATCCAGAATATGCGGAATACTTGCGACGTTTTGGTGAAATTGGTTGCAAAGCCATTTCTTCGCATAAAGATTACGAAATGTATGAAGCCATTCGTCTGCTTTCGATTTTAAAAGAAGCCGAGGGAACGCCACAAAGCGAAATTGAAGCTGCTGAAAAGGCAGTAGAAGATTTGCAAAACAATATGGGTGAACTTTCTGAAATGGCTCAAATCCGAAACTTGCATTGGTGGACCGTGGAGTACGGTTTAATTGGCACACTTGAAAACCCAAAAATATACGGCGCTGGTTTGCTTTCCTCAATTGGAGAAAGCGCTTGGTGTATGACCGATAACGTCAAAAAAATACCGTACACTTTTAGCGCAGCGCAACAAAGTTTTGACATCACCAAAGTGCAACCTCAACTCTATGTAACTCCTGATTTCGCTTATTTGAGCTTAATCCTAGAAGAATTTGCCAATACGATGGCTTTGAGAACAGGCGGTTTATCAGGCATCAAAAAACTCATCGATTCTAAAGCTTTGGGAACTGTAGAATTGAGTACTGGTTTACAAATCTCGGGTGTTTTTACCAACGTGATTGAATATGAAGGCAAACCCATTTACCTACAAACCACTGGAAAAACAGCCTTGGCGAACCGAGAGAAAGAATTAGTAGGACACGGAACTGCTGCTCACCAAGAAGGATTTGGTAGCCCCATCGGAAAACTCAAAGGCATCAACCTCGCAATTGAAGATATGAGTCCACGTGACTTAAAAGCATACGACATTTACGAAGGAGAAACCGCCACTTTGGAGTTTGAAGGCAACATCAAAGTAGTTGGGGAAATCATAACTGGGAAAAGAAATCTTCACGGTGAAATTATCTTGATTTCTTTCAAAAACTGTACGGTTACTCACGGCGAAACAGTTCTTTTTCAACCAGAATGGGGAACTTATGATATGGCTGTAGGCAAGAAATTAGTTTCTGCTTTTTCTGGCCCTGCGGATGTAAATAGTTTTGATTTAATTGCTCACGTACCGAGTAGCAAAACCATCAAAGCTTCAACCTCAGAAGAAAGAGATGCCTTAGAAGTATTGTATCATACCGTTCGTAATATCCGTGAGACCAAAGACACAACAACATCATTGGCTCCAATTTTTGACAAATTAAAAGAAGAACATTCAAATGACTGGTTGCTTAGTGTTGAATTGGCAGAACTTTCAAAAGCAAGAAACGAAACGCAATTACTTTCGGACGTTCTTGCACATTTAGAAAATCTTAAAAAGCAACGCCCTGAAGTAGCCAAATTAATTTCGAATGGTTTGGAATTGATTTTTGAAAAAGAGGAAACGATTCAGTAAAATAGACAAACACAAATTGCACAGATTTTCAAAGCTTCCACCTAAACGACAGCTGGCAAATCAAAGAGCAAAAATCAACCGCAAATTCGCAAATTTATATTTCAACATAAATTTGTGAATTTGCGGTTTAATTTTTAAAACACACCTTTCAATGTAAACTTTTTTATGGAATTTGGAATTTATTTTTTGGAATTTATTTTTGTCTTACAACTTCAAATCCTGTTTTAGCTGGCTTTCGGTTTCGATGACTTCACCATTGTATTGTAGTTTCCAGCCTAAAGAATTGGTTAAGATGAGCATTTTGGAAATTTCGCTTACCAAACGATTTTTAGCATTAATTTTCAAAGTAGATTTGTCTACTTTTTTAGCCAAATTAGCTCGTACGGTTTTGTTAATTTTGTTGTAATCATCTCCAGTAAATTCGTTGAGTTTGCTTTGCTCCACATCATAATATTGGATGTCAGGATAAATCGAAATCTCCTCTTTTGGAATGGAAAGAATCGTTATGGTTTTGTTCTTTTCATCGATATCATATTTCATTTGATGTAAATCATAAGCCAGTGTTACTTTGGCATTCACAATCACAATCGCCTTCTTTTCAAAAGAAATCATATCCAAAAAGTACTTATTCGAATTCTTAAACGTGATGACTTCCGAAAAATGGCCTTCGGTCACCACCAATTTCCCCACATTTAGGATTTGTTGCTGAATGAGATTCGTATTGTAATCGAATTCGTCTTCTTTTTCTTTTTTAAAATCGCAGTATTTAAACAATAACAAGCCAATGACTACTACTCCAACTCCAATTAAAATGCGTTTCAACATAACTAAAATTTTATAAATGAATACTGTGCCTCTAATGTAGCTATTTTTTCTTTCAGGTTCGCCTCAAACTTCTGATGGCTTTCAGAATTTGGATTAAAAGGACGATGCGCCAAGCCTTTTTGTATGGTTTGAACCAATTCCATTGTAGCTATTGCATTGGCGTCAATTTGAGTCGTCGTAAATCGTTCCCAAATGTAATCAATCGCTAATCCGCTAGGATGCATCATATCATCGGCATAAAATCGGTAATCCCTAAGTTCGTCCATCATAATTTCGTATGAAGGAAAAATCCCCCTAGCCCCCGAAGGGGGAACTACTTCCGATTCTTGTAAAAAGCTATAAATAGCTGCTATTAAATGCGCTTTGCTTACTTGATTTTCGACAAAACCGTCCTTAAGATGGCGAACGGGTGAAACAGTAAAAATGAAATTACATTTGGGATTTAGGGTTGCAATCAAAGAGATTGTATTTTGAATCGATTTTTGGATGCTATCAATCGACAACAACTCTTTGGTAAATTGCTTTTGTGGCACTTTATGACAATTCGCTACAATACTGTTGGTTTCAATATGGCGATATACCCACGAAGTACCATAGGTAAAAATAATATGGGTCGCTTGCTGTAATTGCTTTTGGGTGTCGGAAAGAATTCGGTTCAAGTTGCTCAATACTACTTCGGAATCTGGATGACTTAACTCAGAATGTGCTTCATAACAATGCCATCTTTCATTGAAGAAAAAAATATCGCTCTTGGTAAAATGGCGTTGTAACACCACTCTTTCTATGAGCTTTTCTATAGAAAATGGGTTGAAAATAATCCCAAAAGGATTCACTTGGGTTTGAAATTTATAATAGCGCAATTTTTCTCCTATGTTTTCAGCAAAGCAAGAGCCAAATAAAAGAATTTTGGAGCGATATTCTATAAAATTAATATTTTGGGGAATGGGTATTTTCGTTGTAAAGTTCATTTCTAATTTTAATATTCCAAAAATACGAAATAAAAATCTTTAAAATAGAAAACCACAACTACTCCAATTTTGAAACGGAATAGTTGTGGATTTAAGTTAATTCTATTTGACTAAATATTAAAAATATTAGTATATGAATGTAGTTATACCATCTGCTAAAACTCCATTACGAAAGGCTTTTTGCTCGGTTGGAAAACCATCAGCATTATAGATATAAGTGTTTGAAAACACTTCATTAGAGTTAGAATAAGTTATTTTAACAACATTATTAATAGAATAATATTCATTATCTATCAAAAGATTAAAACCAAGTACATTTTTAAAAGGATTATTTTTGGTATCATATTCGTATGATGTAATACTCTCAGAACCATAATATGATCTTTCTTTCTTGCTTAAATTACCATCTTTGTAGGTGTATTTCCCAATTGAACCATATTCTTGTTCAACACCTGTTGCAACAGAAATTCTAAACTCTTCAAAGGAAATAGTACCGTCAGTATTATGAACATATTTAGTTTTATACTTGTACTGTGCTCCAGGCTCAAAAGTTATCATAGACGTAAGCTTACCATTTGTGTATGCAAAATCCGATGTGTAATCTACAACTCCTTTATTATCAGTGTCAACAATTTTTGTTATAACATCTCCAGTATAAGTATAGGCTGTTTTATTTCCATCATTATCAACTATACTTACTATTTTATTACCACTGTAGGCATAATCTTCAGTATAAGTTTTGCCGTTATTAACAGTAGACGTTTTTTTTACCAATATTGTAGCTGTTGGATTTGATGAATTAGAATCATCATTAGAACAAGATGTAAGTACTAACAAAGTAGCACCAACTAGAGAAAGTAATTTTTTCATTATTATGTGTGTATTTTTTTTGCAAAAAAAACCATAAAAAAAACAAAACACAACTTATTAATCTTAAAATTTATAAAAACATACCTACAAAATAAAACAAAGAAACATAAACAATTGCTAATGATTTGATTATTAGTTTTAATTTTTATTTTGAAAACCTTCAAAACAGAAAACCCCTTTAGTAATCTTTAACAAAACGATTACTAAAGGGGGTAATTCCTCAATTAACAACTATAAATACAGCAGCTTTTAGTTCAAAAACTCAACCGCTTTCGACAAAGCTTCAGGAACACCAGCTGCGTTCTTTCCACCAGCTGTAGCAAAGAACGGTTGTCCTCCTCCGCCTCCTTGAATGTATTTTCCTAATTCGCGAACCACTTGTCCAGCGTTTAAGTTTTTATCAGCTACTAATTCTTTAGAAATATAGCAAGTCAACATTGGTTTGTCTTCATTTACAGTAGCCAAAACAATGAAAATATTGTTACCTAAATTTCCTAATTCGTAAACTAAGTCTTTAGCACCTTCTGCATTTAAATCTACTTGTTGCGCTAAGAATTTTACACCGTTTACTTCTTGAAAAGCAGCTGCTAATTCGCCTTTCATATTCTTGGCTTTGTCTTTTAGCAACGCTTCTATCTGCTTTTTCAAAGAAGCATTCTCATCTTGCAGTGTTTGAATCGCTTTTATAGGGTCAACAGCATTTTTCAACACTTCTTTCATCTCTCCAAAAGTAATCAATTGTGATTCAAAGAAATCCTTAGCTGCTTCACTTGTAATCGCTTCAATTCGGCGAATTCCTGCTGCCACTGCTCCTTCAGAAACAATTTTAAAATGCCAAATCTCAGAAGTATTCGCCACGTGAGTTCCTCCACAAAGTTCAACAGAATCACCAAACTTAATCATTCGAACCAAATCGCCGTATTTTTCTCCAAACAAAGCAATAGCTCCTTCTTCTAGCGCTTGTTCTTTAGCAATTCCACGTTTTTCGATTAATGGTAAACTTTCGCGAATTCTTGCATTAACAAAGTTTTCTACTTCTTTCAATTCTTCGTCTGTTACTTTAGAGAAGTGAGAAAAGTCAAAACGCAAAGAAGCCGAACGCACCATAGAGCCTTTTTGTTCAATATGCGTTCCTAAAACTTTACGTAATCCCTGATGCAACAAGTGGGTTGCAGTATGATTAGAAGACGTTCTTGCTCTTTGCTTTACATCTACAATCGCTTGGAAAGTGTCGGTTAAATTTTCTGGCAATGATTTTGCCAAGTGAATCGTTTGATTGTTCTCTTTTTTGGTATCGATGATGTAAGTGATGTTTCCATTACTAGCTTCTAAATAGCCTTTATCGCCAGTTTGTCCTCCACTTTCCCCATAAAAAGGAGTAGAATTAAAAACTAATTGAAAGATTTCCCCTACTTTTACACTCTCTACTCTACGGTATTTTGTGATTTTTACTTGGTGTTGCAAACGGTCATAGCCTACAAATTCTTGAATATCATCTTCTACAATTACATTCCAATCGCCTGCTGTCATTTTTGAAGCCGCACGAGAGCGTTCTTTTTGCAATTGTAATTGTTCTTCAAAGACTTTTTCGTCTAATTGCAACCCTTTTTCAGATAAAATCAATGCTGTCAAATCGATTGGGAAACCATAGGTATCATACAATTCAAAAGCTTTTTTACCATCAATTACAGTGCCTTGATTGTTAGCAATCACTACGTCCAACAAAACCAAACCTTGATCTAGCGTACGCAAGAAGGAACTTTCTTCTTCACGAATTACGTTAGAGCATAATGATTTTTGTGAACGAATTTCAGGGAAAGAAGCACTCATTTGAGCACTTAAAGTATCTACTAATTTATAGATAAAAGGTTCTTTGGTATTTAAGAAAGTAAAACCGTAGCGAATAGCACGACGTAAAATTCTACGAATAACATATCCTGCACCTGTGTTGGATGGCAATTGTCCGTCGGCGATTGCAAAAGCAACAGCACGAACGTGATCTGCAATCACACGAATCGCAATATTTATTTTTTCTTCTTCTTCATTGGACGCTTTGATGGTATATGTTGTACCAGTAATCGTCTCGATTTCTCTGATAATTGGGGTAAACACATCCGTATCATAATTCGATTGAACCCCTTGTAAAACCATACAAAGACGTTCGAATCCCATACCTGTATCTACGTGTTGTGCTGGTAATTTTTCAAGAGAACCATCCGCTTTACGGTTAAACTCCATAAATACATTATTCCAAATCTCCACCACTTGAGGATGATCAGCATTTACTAATTCTTTACCATCAATTGCTGCTTTTTCTTCGGCAGAACGAATATCTACGTGAATTTCGGAACAAGGACCACAAGGACCTTGGTCTCCCATTTCCCAGAAATTGTCTTTTTTATTTCCTAATAAAATTCGGTCTTCAGCGATTAAAGTTTTCCAAATATCATAGGCTTCTTGGTCGAAAGGAACATTTTCTTCAACGCTTCCTTCAAAAACAGTTACATACAATATGTCTTTGTCTATTTTGTAAACTTCTGTTAGCAATTCCCAAGCCCAATGAATGGCTTCTTTTTTGAAATAATCTCCAAATGACCAATTCCCTAGCATTTCGAACATCGTGTGATGATATGTATCAATACCAACTTCCTCCAAATCATTATGCTTTCCTGAAACACGCAAACATTTTTGAGTATCCGCAATACGCTGGCTTTTTGGCGTTCCTAAACCCAAAAAATATTCTTTAAATTGCGCCATTCCTGAGTTGTTGAACATTAAGGTTGGGTCGTCTTTAAGAACGATAGGCGCCGAAGGAACAATTAAATGTCCTTTGCTTTCAAAAAAATCTAAAAATTGTTTACGTACGTCTTGTGATTTCATAGTATTCGATGCGAAATTGGTCTTGAGTTGATTTAATAATTTAGAAAAAAGAACAGTTTCCTGTTTATCAGTAGGCTACAAAGACTACTTTTTCTAATTATTTTATTTATGGTAAAAAAAAGAAGAACATTTGAAACATTTCTTAAATTTGTTCGACTAACTTTTTTACAAGTTGCAAAAATAGGGTATTTTAAACTATGGCGAAAGTAAAATATTATTACGATTCCGAAAAATTAGCATATCGAAAAATTACCACTAAAAAAAGTAAGAAATTCGGTTTTGCCGTCTTGTTTCTAGTGGCTGCCGCCCTTTTTGGATTTCTATCTTTTGTTGCTTTATTGAATGTTCCTTATTTCAAAACCCCCAATGACAGAATTCAAGAAAGGGAAATTGAAAACTTGAGGTTGAATTATGCCATTTTAAATAAAAAACTGGAGCAATTACAAGGAGTTGCAGAACAAATAGCTGAACGTGATAATAATTTATACAGAACGTATTTCAACACAGCACCCATTTCTGATGAAGAACGAAAATCGGGCTATAAAAACAAAAATAGATATACTACCTTACAAGGATTTAACAATTCGGAACTTGTAAGCAGTACAACCAAAAAGATGGATGTTTTAAGCAAACAATTAGCGATTCAATCAAAATCTTTAGATGCTATTTTGAAATTGGCAGAAGCCAAACAGGACTTTTTGGCTAGTATTCCTGCCATTCAGCCAGTTCAAAATGAAAAATTAAGACATGTTGCTTCTGGTTTTGGTTATCGTACCGACCCGTTTACTAAAGCACGTAAAATGCATGAGGGAATGGATTTTACGGCAAAAACTGGGACACCAATTTTTGCAAGTGGTGATGGAATCGTTGTTAGGGCAGACAACTCGGCTTCTGGATTTGGGAATCATATTGTAATTCGGCATGGTTATGGCTACGAATCACTGTATGCACATTTGAGTAAATACAAGTGTAGAGCGGGACAACGTGTTAAAAGAGGAGACATCATTGGCTATGTAGGAAGCACAGGACGTTCAGAAGCTCCGCATTTGCATTATGAAGTGCATAAAAATGGTAAAGTAGTGAATCCGTTGAATTTTTATTATGGTTCAATTTCTGCAGTAGAATATGTTGCCATTTCTAATGCTGCCAACCAAGAAAATCAATCGCTGGATTAATGCTTTTAAAAAAGTGTTCCGTTTAAAAGTAATCAGCTACTATAATTTATAAAAAGAGAGTAAAAAATGCATATAGAATTAGCACCAGAAAAAAGATATTACAGCATTGGCGAAGTGGCCAAAGCCTTTGGCGTTAATGCCTCTTTGATTCGATTCTGGGATAGTGAATTTGATATTTTAAAACCTAAAAAAAATGCCAAGGGAAACCGAATGTTTACTCCCGAAGATGTCAAAAATTTACAATTAATTTATCATTTGGTCAAAGAAAGAGGGTTTACATTAGAAGGCGCTAAAACCCATTTGAAAGAAGGACAAAAGAAAACCTTGGATAAATTTGAAATTATTCGAAAATTAGAAGCCATAAAAACACAATTAGTACAAATAAAAACAGAACTTTAAAAATTAAAATTAACAACTAAATTAAATAAACATGAAAAGATTTTTGCCTTGGATTATTGCAGCTGTAGTAATATTTGGAATTTATAGCTGGGTGAAAGGAATTAACAACACGGCTGTTGGTTACGAACAAACCATCAACGAAGCATGGGGTAATGTCAATACTTCGTACCAAAGAAGAAACGATTTGATTGGCAACTTAGTAAACACTGTAAAAGGCGCCGCTGACTTTGAAAAAAGCACGCTAACGGCAGTTATTGAAGCCCGTGCAAAAGCTACTTCGGTTACTGTTGACCCAACCAACATTACCCCAGAACAATTAACCGCATTCAACTCGGCACAATCAGGTGTTTCCTCTTCACTATCGAAATTATTGGTTTCTGTAGAAAAATATCCTGATTTAAAAGCAAACGAAAATTTCTTGAAATTACAAGACGAATTGGCTAGTACTGAAAATCAAATTTTGACTGCCAGAACTCGTTTTAACGAAGCGGTTAAACCTTACAATACGCACATAAAAACCTTCCCTAACTCTATTTTTGCTGGAATGTTTGGCTTTAAAGAAAAAGCTTATTTCCAAGCTGTTGAAGGCGCAGAAAAACCTGTGGAAGTAAAATTCTAATCCTCTCCAACCCCTCCGAAGGAGGGGCTTTTTTTATACCACTGAAAAAACAAAACAAATGTCAAAAGTAGAAGACTTTTTAACTAAAGAAGAGGAAAGTGCCATAGTAGAAGCCATTCGCGTGGCCGAAAAAAATACTTCGGGCGAGATTAGAGTTCATATAGAAGCTACCACTTCTCTTGATGCTTATGACCGTGCTATGGAGGTTTTTCACGAACTCAATATGGATGCTACCGAATTACAAAATGGTGTACTCATTTATCTTGCAGTGAATGACAAAACCTTTGTGATTTGTGGTGACAAAGGCATAAACGATGTAGTAGCTCCTGATTTTTGGGACTGCACTCGCGATGCCATGGTGAGCCAATTCAAATTAGGAAATTACAAACAAGGTTTGATTGATGGCATTTTAAATGCTGGAGAACAACTCAAAAAATACTTCCCTTGGCAAGAAGGTGATACCAACGAATTGTCGAACGAAATTTCTAAAGGATAACCTATGAAAAATTCCAAAATAAAAACATCAAATTCCAACGGGATTTTTCGATTTCTTCTTTTGCTTATAGCAGTCTCAACGTTTCAGTATACCTTTGCACAATTTACTATTCCTGAAAAACCTAGTTTTCAAACGTCGGTCTACGATTATGCGAATTTATTTAGTGCTGAAGAAAAAGCGCAACTGGAAGAAAAATTAGTTCGCTATTCGGATTCGACTACCACTCAGATTGTAGTAATTTCTATTGAAAGTCTGAAGAATGAAAATGTCAATCAACTGGCAACCAATTGGGCACATACTTGGGGAATAGGACAAGCCAAGGAAGATAATGGTGTCATCATTTTGATTGCTAAAAATGATAGAAAAATAGCCATTAATCCTGGTTACGGACTCGAAGACAGACTAACTGCTGGAATTGGAGGAGAAATCATCCGAAATATCATTACTCCAGAATTCAAGGCAGGAAGTTATTATAAAGGAATCGACAAAGGAACTGACGCACTTTTTGATGTTTTCAAAGGCAAATACAAAGGAGAACGAAAAAAGTCTTCAGGAAAAAGTTTTCCCATTTTACCTTTGATTTTCATTATTGTCGTCTTGATTATTATTTTCTCTAAAAACAAAGGCGGAGGCAATTCTGGAAACCGAGGCGGAGGCGGCCCTAGCCTACTCGATGTTATCATTTTGAGCAACCTTGGTCGCGGAGGCGGAGGCGGATTTGGTGGTTCATCTGGCGGAGGTTTTGGCGGTGGCGGATTCGGAGGCGGATTCGGCGGAGGCGGATTCTCTGGTGGAGGCTCAAGTGGAAGTTGGTAAGTAAAACTTCTAATTTGGTGTCAAAACATATTCACAAAAGCATAAAAAAACAGCGTAATGATGGTTCATTGCGCTGTTTTTATTTAAAACCAAACCAAAACACCTTATTAATCAGCGATTTGTTTTTAGATAAAAAATATTTTAATAATTCTACTAATTTTATAGAATTAATAATATATATTTGCTCCTAAATATTTTCAACCCAAAATAAGACTACAATGAAAACGAATCAAAAGAATGCTTATTCAAAGGAAAAGCTAAAAAAGAAACAAGTATCAATTATCAAAATCAGTGATTGTATGATGTGTATGTGCCTAGCCTAATAAAAATTTATATTTTAATTCGACTACTTACATGTAATTTATATAACAATGAAAAATATCTATACAAAAACACTATCAACCCTACTCTTAATTTTACTATTTTCAACTTCCTATGGCCAAAGCCTTTTAGAGGGAGAAGTTAGAAACGATGACAATGCGCCTATAGAAGGTGTCAATATATTTATAAAAGGAACCACCAATAGTACGACTTCAGATGCTAATGGTAAGTTTTCCATTCAATCGAAAGCATTGCCATTTAACATTATTGTGCAATACGCTGGTTTTAATAACAAAGAAATTAAAATCACCGAACTACCTTCTAATGCAAAACCATTACAAATAAATATCTCTACAGGAGAAGAAAAAGTATTATCTGAGGTAGTGGTTACCTCAAGACGAAGAATAGAAAAAGCTCAAGATATTCCTATTGCTATTTCAGTTGTAACAGGTAAACAAGCGGAACAAGCTGGGGCATTCAACGTGAATCGTCTAAAAGAATTGGTTCCGTCTGTCCAATTGTATTCTTCCAATCCAAGAAATACTGGAATTAACATTCGCGGTTTGGGATCTCCTTTTGGACTGACTAATGACGGTATTGACCCAGGTGTTGGTTTTTATGTAGACGGTGTTTACTTCTCTAGACCTGCCGCTACAACCTTAGATTTTATAGATGTAGATCGAATCGAAGTATTGCGCGGTCCTCAAGGTTCTTTGTTTGGAAAAAACACAACTTCGGGCGCATTTAACATCACTTCTCGCAAACCTAGTTTCACTTCAGGTGCTGACTTTGAAGTGAGTTATGGTAATTACCAGTTCATTCAAGCCAAAGCCTCTGTTACAGGAGCTTTGAGTTCTAAAATTGCTGGTAGAATATCATTCTCTGGTACTCAACGTGATGGATTAATCGAGAATGTTGTAACTGGAAGAGCTACTAATACACTAAATAACCAAGGAATTAGAGGACAATTACTTTATACTCCTACTGATAGAACAAATATATTATTCGCAGCAGATATCACATTGCAGCGTCCTGACGGATATGCACAAGTAGTGGCTGGCGTTGCTCCTACACAAAGAGCGGCTTACCGTCAATTTAATGCTATTATTGCCGACTTGAATTACCAACTTCCTAGCTTGAATGCTTTTGACCGTAAGATTGACCACGACACCCCTTGGCGCTCTGGACAAGATTTAGGTGGCGCCTCTTTAAATATTGATACAAAAATTGGTAGCGGAACACTTACCTCAACAACAGCTTGGAGATTTTGGAATTGGGACCCATCGAATGATAGAGACTTTACAGGTTTACAAGTATTGGCATTATCACAAAACCCTGCCCGACATACTCAATTTACGCAAGAAGTTCGCTATGCAGGACAATTAACCTCATCTTTAAGTGGTGTGGTAGGTCTGTTTTTCATTGACCAAGAAGTAAAAGTAAGAGGAAATGAAGAGTCTGGAAAGGCACAATGGCGATTTGCACAAAGCACCACTAGCGCATTATGGAGAACACCAGGTCTTTTTGAAGGATATGGTATAAGAACCAACTCGAATGTACGTTCAACAAGTGCCGCTGTATTTACTCAATTGGACTGGGCAATCACTGAAAAATTACACGTACTCCCAGGTTTACGATATAATTATAACAAAAAAGCTGCTGATTACGACCGTAAAACCTACGGAGGGCTTCAAACAACAGACCCAGCTTTACTTGCACTTAAAAGATTAGTTTATACAGACCAATCGTTTACTTCAAGTACTGATGACACAGACTTTTCAGGAAATTTAACCGTGAACTACAAAGTATCTGATAAAATCAATGCCTATGCTACCTATGCAAAAAGCTATAAACCGGTTGGTGTGAATGTAGCAGGACTTCCGACTATTGCTGGCCAACCAGCTCTTGACCTTGCAGTTATTAAACCTGAAAGCGTTAACCATTATGAATTCGGTATAAAAAGTTCACCTATTAAAAATTCAGTTTTGAACTTGACCTTCTTTAATACTGAGATTAAAGATTTCCAAACCAACGTGCAAGCGGCTGAATTGGGTGTAAATCGTGGCTACCTTGCCAATGCTGA
Source organism: Flavobacterium sp. (assembly GCF_027531905.1). GTDB lineage: Bacteria > Bacteroidota > Bacteroidia > Flavobacteriales > Flavobacteriaceae > Flavobacterium. Next base: position 45,937 of record NZ_JAPZSU010000035.1, read on the forward strand.
CAAAGTAAGAGTAAAGGGTATAGAATTAGATGCTAGTTTTATACTTAACAAACACTTTAGCTTTAACGCTGCTGGTACTTATAGCGATGGAAAATATGTTAAATTCACAAACGCCCCATTGCCACTAGAAGAAACTGGAGCTACGGTATCGTTTAAAGATGTTTCTGGAACAGACTTGCCAGGAGTTTCAAAATGGGCAGGAAGCCTTGGAGGTGAATACACTAAAAATGCTAAATTCTTCGGAAGCATAGGTAAATTCTTCATCGCCCTAGATAGTTTTGCTCGTTCTGAATTCTCTTCAAGCCCTTCTGCATCGAAATATTTGGTGGTACCTGGTTATGCTATATTTAATGGTCGTTTGGGGTTCCGTGTTGCAGATGGTTTGTCGGCGTACATTTGGGGACGTAACTTATTCAACAAAGATTACTACGAGCAATTACTGCCTGCTGGTGGAAATTCAGGACATTATGCAGCAGTACTTGGTGACCAAAGAACGTATGGAGTAACCTTAAAATATTCGTTATAGTGTAAATGAACTTCATTTTTACTTGGTTTTGAGCCGTCTGAAATTACTATTTTAGATGGCTCTTTATCATAAACATCTATCTTACTTTACTCTCTAAAACGAAATGATGAAGCATTTTTGGAAAAAATCTTTTTAAATAAATCCCTAAAACTTCTTTACCTCCAATATAAGCTTCAAATTTATTGGCTTCAATAGCCTTAATCATTTTAGAAGCAAAGACATCCACGGGCATTCCGTTTTGTGTCGCTTCATCATTTGATTTTTGAGATTCTCCGTTTGCAGTTAAAGCGTTTATAGCTACATTTGTCTGTACAAAGCCGGGACAAATAAGCGTGACTTTGATATTGTCTTTTTCATGTTCCATACGCAAAACATCAAAAAAACCATGTAATGCGTGTTTTGCACCACAATAACCTGAACGATATGGGCTTCCGAACTTCCCCATTAAACTGGTTATAGTTACAAAATGACCTTTCTTTCGTTGGATAAAATGCGGCAAAAGCGCTTTTGTTAAAGCCACCGTTCCCAAATAATCGACCTCGATCAATTTTTTATCTACTTCAAAATCAGTTTCGGCAATTAAGGAGCGTTGACTGATTCCACCATTATTAATCAAAACATCAATGGAACCAAAAAATTGCAAGGCTTTAGAAACAGTACTTTTGGATAAATCAAAATGAGACAAATCGAAAGGAAGTACCACAACATCTGCGCTATTACACTTTTCCTTTACTTGCTCTAATGCTTCAAGATTTCGCCCAGACAAAATAAGCTTTGCCTGTTTTGAAGCTAAAGCATAGGCTAATGCCTCCCCTATTCCACTTGAAGCACCTGTAATCCAAATTACTTTTCCAGTTACATTCATAACATTTTGATTTTTTACTAAGATATAAAATAAAACATTTTTTTTGCACTATTCTATTCGTAGACTTACATTTACAAAAAAAATATTTTGAAAAAAAAGTTCCTTATTCTTCTCTTTTTATCCTACTTTTTTTCCTTTTCGCAATCAGAAAAAAACATTGACCACCAAAGCATTCTTTGGACTCGGTATTATAATTTACTGACGGTAAACGACAATTGGTCCATTCATACAGAGTTTGACAATCGTGTTTTCTTGAAGCCAATTGCCGAAAACCTATTTGTCTTTAGAATCCAAGGCAGATACAAATGGAATTCTAATATAGAAACTGGAGCTGGTTTCACTTACTTTTCTGTTTATACTCAAGACCCACAACAAGACTTTGATTTTGAAATTCCTGAATATAGAGGACAACAAGATGTAACGTATAAGTTCAATCTAAAAAAAATAACCCTCAACCAAAGACTACAGGTTGAAGAACGGTTCATACACAACGCTTCTAAAACAGGACTTATAGATGGCACTACCTTCAGTTGGCGTTTTCGTTACCGATTGCAAGCAGAATATCCGTTTTGGGAAAAAGAAAAACAATATCTCAAAGCAGTTGTATACGACGAGATTATGCTAAATGCTGGAAAAAGTATCATCTACAACACCTTCGACCAAAATAGAATCTATGGTGCCTTACAATATGGTATCAACAAAAACATTGCTATTGAACTTGGCTATCTAAAAAGCTTTCAACAACGCCCTAGCGGGGTCGACTATTTCAATAGAGACATCATAAGAGTAAGTATCTTTCATAAAATGCATTTATAAAAAAAAAGACCAAAACACTTTTTATGTTTTGGTCTTTTAAACTTATTATTTTTCTCGAATATAAATATCAATCGGAACACCAGAAAAATCCCATTGTTCTCTAATTTTATTTTCTAAATAGCGTTTGTAAGGTTCTTTTACGTATTGTGGCAAATTCGCAAAAAATACAAATTGCGGTGTAGCCGTTGGTAATTGCATACAATATTTAATCTTCACATATTTCCCTTTAGTAGCTGGTGGTGGATATGCTTCGATAACCTTCAACATAAATTCATTAAACTTAGAAGTAGGTATTCTTTGTTGTCTATCCTCATACACTTTTACAGTCGCCTCAAGCGCTTTCAACAAACGCTGTTTGGTCAAAGCCGAAACAAAAAGAATTGGCACATCTGTAAATGGCATCAATTCCTTTTTAATTTTCTCTTCGTAATCGCGAGTAGACATGGTATCTTTTTCTACCAAATCCCATTTGTTAACCAAAATGATTACCCCTTTTCTGTTTTTTTCAGCTAACCAAAAAATACTTTGATCCTGTCCTTCAAAACCACGAGTAGCATCAATCACCAAAATACAAACATCTGCGTGTTCAATAGCACGAACGGAACGCATTACGGAATAAAATTCTAAGTCTTCTTTTACTTTGGCCTTACGACGAATTCCAGCAGTATCTACTAAATTAAATTCAAATCCAAAACGATCAAATTTTGTATCAATAGCATCTCGAGTAGTTCCTGCAATATCAGTTACCATAAAACGATCTTGACCAATCAAGGCATTAATAAAACTAGACTTTCCCGCATTCGGACGACCCACCACAGCAAAACGTGGCAAAACCACCTCTTCTTGCACTGGCTCAGGTTTTACTGGAAAAGCTTCGATCAAAGCATCCAACAAATCACCTGTTCCACTTCCAGAAATACTTGCAAAAGTAAAATACTCTCCTAATCCTAAATTATAAAACTCTACTGCGTCTTTCTCACGCATCGCATTATCTACTTTATTCACGGCCAATAAAACAGGCTTAGTCACTTTACGCAACAACTTTGCCACCGTTTCATCCATCGGTGTAATTCCCTCTTCTACATCTACCACAAAAACAATCACATCGGCCTCATCTATTGCCAATTCAACTTGTTTGCGGATTTCTCCCTCAAAAACATCATCAGATCCGCGGACATATCCACCCGTATCTATCACAGAAAACTCTTTTCCGTTCCACTCGCTTTTACCATAGTTTCTATCTCTGGTTACCCCAGAAACTGAATCTACAATAGCTTCTCTTCTTTGTATCAGCCTATTAAAAAGGGTTGATTTCCCTACATTAGGTCTTCCTACTATCGCAACAATATTATTCATTTTATTCGTATTCAAATAGTTATCCTTAGCGCACACTTTTGCGGTTAAGGCGTGCAAAGGTAGTGTTTAAAACTATGAGAATCAATTTTTTTGATATATTAGCACAACTAAACTATACCAAACCCAATATCCCAAAACCATGGACCCAGATAACGAAATTAGATTACGCCTACGATTTTATAAAGACATCACCGAAAACACTGACGCCGTTCGCGCAAAATTCGAAAAATTCATTCATGAAAAATCCCCTGATTATTATGCCAAAATCAGAGGCTATCACATTTGGCTCAACATCAAAGGTGATAAAAAAAGATATTGGTCACCCCATTTGCATCTCGAATTAGAAAAAAAATCCGAAACCGAAACCCATATCCGTGGCCTCTTTGGGCCAGACCCAACTTTGTGGACCTTATTTATGTTTCTGCATTTTATGATTGCAGGTACTTTCATCGTGTTTTGCGGCATTGCCTACACGCATTATGTCCTCAAAGAATCCACACAATGGGATTTAATCGTACTTTCTATGATGATTTTCGCTTGGTTTCTGCTCTATGTCATCGCCCGACAAATCCGATCCAACGGCGAAAAACAAATGAACGACTTAGAAAAAGTGTTTTTAAAAATAATTGAATCTTAATCATTAAAAACCCGTTGGGTGAAATTCAAATAAAATAAAAACTTAACCACATAGAGCCATAGATTAATAGTAATCAACATAGAAAAAATAGAAATAGCACTATTTTTCACAATAGATGAGCTATGTGAATAGTAAAACGTCTATTTGTTTCTTTTAAAAACTATAAATTCTATGATTCTATGTGGTAAAAAATAATTTCACCCAACGGGTTTATTAAAACCAAAAATTCATGAAAATCCGATTACTAGTAGTATTTATACTTTTTGCGTCTTGCACCAATACTACTCAGTACGGAATGCCAGACACTGACCCAAATTTAATTCAGAAAGATTTTATGAAATGGTATACCTATCACTACAATACTATTATTTTATCATCTGACTTCAAAGCAATTGACGAAAACTCTAAAATCATCAACAAAGAAAATTTCTTAAAAAAGCTAATATTAGGAAAATACATTCCAATTCAATTAGTATCAAAAAACGGTCAACAATTTTACCAACTATTCAAATTAGAACCAAACTGCAATCCAAACATACCAAGCACTATTAAAAACGAAAGCTTACAATCCTACCACAATTTCAAAAAAGAAGGCACATCAATTCCACATTTTAACTTTAAAGATCTAAAAGGAGTTAAATACAACAATGAGAACACAAAAAACAAAATAATAGTTTTAAAATGTTGGAACCTACATTGTCAAAAATGCATCGAAGAAATGCCTGAGCTCAATTCATTAGTAGAGAAGTACAAAACCAGAACAGACATTGTATTCATAAGTTTAGCCGATGACAACAGTCAAAAATTATCGAGCTTCCTAACCAAAAAGAAATTCAACTATGCCGTAGTATCAAATCAAGCGTTATTCATAAAAAATACTTTACGCATTTCGGTATTTCCTACCCACATCATCATCAACAAACAAGGAAAAATCTCAAAAGAAGTAACTACTTTTAAAGAACTAGCCATTGCATTACAAAAAGAAGCTCTTAAATAAGTAGCCATTCCAGCTCTCCATTACAACTCCTCGTTCCAAAAAACTGTGGTTCTAATGTGCTTGAAGGAGCTTCCGCTGGTCGCTCTGCAACCACAAGAACCACTAGTTTTTGGTACTCCGGGGTTTCCATTACGATCTGGGCTAAAAAAAAATCAGTAATTGAAACAAATTCCACTACTGATTTCACGTTTATTATACCTCAATAAAAACTGAACAGCTTCAATATACTTTTCACCTTTCACTTCTAACTTCTAATCTCTCACTTCTAACTTATAGTTACTGATTATATCCGAAACGCTTCAACATATTGGCATTACTTCTCCAATTTTTGTTCACTTTTACATATAATTCAATATGAATTTGTTTGCCAAAAAATGTTTCCAATTCTGCTCTCGATTCCATTCCAACTTTTTTCAAAGCAGCGCCTTTATGACCAATAATGATTCCTTTTTGCGTATCACGTTCTACCATAATCACTGATCGAATTCGAATGATAGCATCCGTTTCTACAAATTCTTCGGTAACAATCTCAACAGCATACGGAATCTCTTTGCTGTAATTCAATAAGATTTTCTCTCTAATAATCTCATTAACAAAAAAACGTTCAGGTTTATCGGTCAATTGATCTTTAGGATAATACGCTGGCGATTCAGGCAACAAAGCAATGATTCTCTGAAACACCTCAGGAACATTAAAATTCTGTAATGCCGAAATTGGGTAAATCTCAGCATTGGGAACTTTGGCGGTCCAAAAAGCGACTTGTTCTTCCAATTGCTCTTGATTTGAATTGTCAATTTTATTCAACAACAACAAAACTGGAATTTTAGAATGGATAATTTTATTAAAAAAAGCATCGTCTTTCAATTCTTGCTCCCCTATTTCAACCATATATACCAAGACATCCGCATCTTCAAAAGCCGACTTTACAAAACCCATCATTGCTTCTTGCATTTCATAAGCGGGTTTAATAATTCCCGGAGTATCGGACAAAATCAATTGAAAATCGTCTCCATTTACAATTCCTAAAATTCTATGTCTGGTAGTTTGTGCTTTAGAAGTAATAATGGATAATCGCTCCCCAACAAAAGCATTCATTAGTGTTGATTTTCCAACGTTTGGGTTTCCAATTATGTTAACAAAACCGGCTTTATGTGTCATTTTTTATTCATTTTATTTTACTTCGCAAAATTCGATGTAAAAGATATAGGCTGCAAAGGTAGCCATATCAACTCAATAGACGAAATAAAACATTTTTTTAAATTTTGGTTGTATTTCTAGAAAAACGTCGTACATTTGCACCCGAAACATCGCGGGATAGAGCAGTAGGCAGCTCGTCGGGCTCATAACCCGAAGGTCACAGGTTCGAGTCCTGTTCCCGCTACTAAGTTAATTTTACTGAGATTACAAAACGCACATCGCGGGATAGAGCAGTAGGCAGCTCGTCGGGCTCATAACCCGAAGGTCACAGGTTCGAGTCCTGTTCCCGCTACTAGAAAACACCACTTGAAAAAGATGGTGTTTTTTTATGCCTTTTATTTTCCATCTTCCTTTATAAATATTCAAAAACTTCACAACATTCTTATCCATTGATAAGGATAATATCAAGAAATTAATCTTAAAAACGCATTCACACCTAAGCACTTTCAATAAAAGCCGCTGCCCGACCAAACTGCAACTATTTCCTTTTTTTATTGGATTGAGTCGCATGGGGTCAAAATTGTTGTAGTAAAAATTCTGATCGAAAACGAATCTAAATATTTTTCTTAATAAAAACATCATTCTATTCAAAAACCCTACTATTAAGTACCCTGAATTTTGTAAGTTTATTACAACAATACATAATACTCACAAAATCAATTGTATATAAATTCTTAATTTTTTTAAACATTTAATATGTTTTTTTTGGTTAAATATTTTTTTTAATCAATTTAAACTAAAAAGATAATTAATTCTGCGTAATTTTGTTAATTTTGAAAAAATACAATACTTTTTTAGCAATTTTTCAAAATATTTTTCATTTTAAATTTTAACAATCCTAAACCTATGGATATCATTTATAACAGATCATATTCTAATCCCTTAGAACCTTAAAATAACTCTTCTTAACCAAAAAATAAACAGATGTAGTACTATTTGAAAAGAGGAATATAATCAGAATGATAAAAATCTATTACTTCACTAAGCTTAATTCCTAAAACCTTTAAAAAAATGAAAAAATTATTAGCTTTATTACTAGTGTTTTTAGCAAGTAACTTATTTGCACAAACCACTAAACTAGACAAAATAATCAAGAAAGATTATTCTATTCTTGAGGTAAATATTACCAATATTACAGATAGTGATGTTGAATTCAGTTATCCTAATGAAAAACTTAAAAATACCCTAAGCTTATCTAAAGTAGCCAAAATTATTTTTAAAACTGGTAGAGAACAAAGTTTTAATGTAGCTGATAATTCCACAGCTGCTCAACAAAATCCTGCTGAAATTAAAGCTGTAGCACAAACAAGTCAACCAGCTGTAAAACAAAATACAATTGCAGTTTTACCAATACCATTTGTAAACACAGAAACACTGGCAACATCTGCAGAAATGGCAAAATTTGCTCAAAATGACATGTACAACAAATTAATTGAAAGATCTGCCAATATTTTTCCTTTAACCGTTCAAGATTTACGTGAAACAAATTCTTTATTAAAAAAAGCAGGAATTGATTATTCTAATATTGACGAAGTACTTATTGATGATTTGCAAAAAGCGTTAGGCGTTGACAATATTATTGCTGCTAAAGTATCCTATATAATCACAGTTGACCAAACCAATATTGGATATGAAAACGCTACGATTACCGCCAAAAGTGATTCAAAAGCCAAAGTGGATGATTTTAGTGTATCTACAACAACTCAGGATAAGAAATTTAATTTCACAGTATATTTTGATATTTATAAAAATGGAACTAAGATATTTACAGAAACTAGAAAACCATTTTTTGATCAAAAAGACTCTTGGATGGATGCTATGCAGTATTTATTAAAAAGAGGCCCTATCTATAACAAAAAATAACCGTGTTGCGTTGTAAACGCGTTTAAACAAAGAAAAAAAGAGGGCGTTTTGTAATCTTAAACTGAGTTTGAGTTTCACAAAAAAGCCCTCTTTTATAATGAATAGGCTTTCTTTTAATAATTCCATTTATTGTAGAATTAAACATTTATACAAAACAATTTTTTCTTTATTTATCCATCCATCGCTTCAAGTAAAACGACTTAAACTATTGTATGCTTTGATAGCGATTCATTGAACTTATTTAAGAATAGTTTAATTCTCTTAATTTTTTCAACGATTCTAATTCTTTTGGTATAAGGCCTTTTAATTCATTATCAAATAGGCTTACATCTTCCAAATCTCTTAACTTTACAATATCTAAACGCAATTCCTGTCTTGATTGATTATTACTCAGCTCTACTTTTAAGGAATGAATAGCGTATAATGACGTTAGCGTTTTTCCATTAATTTCATTATTGAAAAGAGACAAAAGTTCTACATTAGTCAATTTTCCAAACTCAAAGGGCAAAGTTTCTTTCAACTTACTAAAATACAACTGAATTTGAACCCATCGACTAAGGTTTCCAATAGAAGGAGGAACAACCTCTGCTACTTGGTTAAGCGAAACCTTTCTCATTTCTAATGCCCTGAAATTTGCTAACTCAATTGAAATCAAAACATTTTGAGTAGTATGTAGCAAATTAAGTTTTTTCAAATCCACTAAACCTCCTTTTGCAATAGGTAATGCTTCTGACAAATTAGCCTCGGACACATCAATGCCAATCCATTTATTTTTCTTCGGGACAACACCGCACCCAATACTAATTGGCGCGGCTATATTCCATTGTGTATCATTTTTAGCTTGGTACCAATCTAATAAAGCTTCACGTTCTAAAACAGAAACTGCAGCAAAAGAACTGGCAGAGAAAGACAAAAACACGAGGTAAAGTACTTTTTTCATGGATTGTTAAATAATTCTTAAATTAACGTTCTAAAAATAACATACTTGAAGATGAAATACAAATAAAATCGATGAAATACACCATTAAAAAAACAAGCCCTATAATTCTACATGAATAAGATTAAAATGGCACAATCCATTTTTTTGTACATTTGACTACTAACCTTAAAATGAACGCATTATGGAAATGAATTTTCAATCGCTATTTGTAGCGGCTTTGATTACCCTTTTAGTTGGATTTATTTGGTATCACCCAAAAGTGTTTGGTACTGTTTGGATGAAAGAAGCCGGACTCACCGAAGAACAGCTTAAGACTGGAAACATGTTGAAGATTTTTGGGCTAACTTACTTATTTTCTTTGTTTATTGCTTCCATCGAAATGACATTAACCATTCATCAAATAGGGGCTATGGGAATGGTTGGAGGTCCCGCAAAAGTTAATGAGGCCCTTCCTTCTTTTACTGCTTTTATGGCTGATTATGGCACCGCATTTAGGACTTATAAGCATGGTGCATTACATGGATTAATGTCTGGGCTGTTTTTTGCTTTCCCCATGATTGGAATTAACGGACTCTTCGAAAGAAAATCTTGGAGATATATTTTAATTCATTCAGGCTATTGGATCGTTACGCTTACCATTATGGGCGCCATTATTTGTGGCTGGGTATAATTTTAAAGATGCGTTTCAACACAATTGAAACGCATCTTTATTAGCAATTGAACAAGGCTTTTAACAAAACTGCTCTCAATTGAGGGCAGTTCAGTATATAAACCTTTCGGATTTATATTTTAATTCTTGCTGTTTATAGTTTGAAATAAAGTCCTAATTGGTGTGCATTCCCAATTAGAGAGGTGTATTTCTCATTGAATGGGATAGCAGCGCTGTATGCAATTCCTACTTTCTCAAAACGAATTCCTGCTCCTATTAGTAGTTGATTAGTGTCGAGGTAACCTAACTGCAACCATCCTTTTTCTAAATACATGAAATTGATACTGCTTGTAATTTCGAAATCTTTTTGGTATGTTCTATTGATAAGAACCGATGGTTTTATTTCGATATCTGTAGAGGTAGTAAATTTGTAACTTGCATATGTTAGGAATCCAGAAGCAAAATTATTGTCTTGCATTAACGTTGGAAGTGCTACAGAGAGTTCGAATTTTTTAAATTTATATACTGCGCCAATTTCAGTCCGTAAATCATTTCTTGAAATACTATTCCCGTCAAACACTTTGTCTTCCATATCTACAAATTGGTTAGGAAAAAGTCCTCGTTGAGGATCGAATACTTGTCTATTTAGACCGAAACTAATCCCTAAAGCCACCGATTGTTCTTCATTTATATTAAGTTTATATGCCAATGCTTGCTCGATAACCGTTTCTAAAAATGCACCTTGTAGATTGTATGATAAACGAGTTCCTGTAGCAAGATTTTTTGTCAATCCCACATCAAAAGTGCCTAAAATCCAATAGGAATTGTTCCCATTATCGACTTTACTTGGTATATAATTATTCACTACAGAGAGTCTAGTGCTGTTTTCTTCGCCAGCATAAGCAACGTTCATACTGAATTTATTTTCTTGAAAAAGGCGGTTATTCAATGGGTATTGCCCATAAGATGACGTAATAAACACGATTGAAACTAGGAGTGTTTTTATTATTTTTTTAAAAGTATTTTTCATTTAATCTTTATTATTTGTAAAACGATTTAAAGCAATTTTACATTTCAGTTATTTCTTAAACAACCTGTAACGTAACGCCCTTGATGAAGGGACAAAAAATCTTTAGTTATTAATAATTCGTAGGGCTTCTTTGTAAACAAATTGTTTTCCTTCTTGGTCTTTACCTGCAAAATGCAAATAGTAAATCCCACTTTTAAGTTCAGAACCACTCCAGTTATTTTTATAGTTTACAGAATTGAATACCAATTGTCCTATAGTGTTAAAAACAGATACATCATGACTGGTATACAAATCGATATTGTTTATTACAAGAAAATCGTTATGACCGTCGTTATTAGGTGTGATGATGTTATTAAAAGCTAAAACTTCTCCTATCTCGTTTTCATCGTTTATTTGAATAGTAAAGGTCTTATCAACAATTCCTTTTCTTTCATCTTGAGCTCGAATACGTATTGTATAAGCGCTTTTTTTCTCGAAATCAAAAATTGTTTTGGTATAAAGGCTTCCATTTATGATTTCAAAAAGTTCATTATCGAACCCTGCACCATCTAAAAAAGATATCGTGTGTAGGTCACTAACATCTTTGTCTACAACTGCGATTGCGCCAACAAGACTTCCAATAGGTTTGTTTTCGGATACAGCCGCTGTAGATAAAGCAACATCTGTAGGAATGTTATTATCCTTGATTACGACTGGTTCATCATAGGAGCCTAACTTGCTTTCTCCCACAAAAGTAATCGGAAGGGTCACGGCATCTGAAACAACATTCCTCTCTTTGTTGTATAATTTAAATGTAATCAAACCACTAGTATCATTACTATAAACAATAAGATTAGCCATGTAACGATCTTTTGATTTTACAAAAGTGATTGGAGCAGCAACGCCGCGAACCTCATTATTTAAGAAGGCGACTACGACATCTTCCTGATTTCTGGATTCCTGTGAATTCATATTCAATACAACAGTAATTACCATTGAATTAGAATAGGCACTTGGGTTGACTTTCCAAGTGGATGGTACTTGTCCAAATGTGACTGTCACAGAAAGTGACACTATGAGATATAAAATTATTTTTTTCATTAGGAATAAATTGATTGTAATAAATAATACTATCAGGAAAAGATCCTGACAGTATTATTTAGAAGTATTAGAACTATTTAATTACTTTTTCAGTTTGTATAAGCATACCACCTGCATCATACATCGACAATAAATACATTCCATTTGGAAGATTTTGTGTATCGAATTCGATTTCTTCTTGCTCTGGAGAAGTAGTGCTAATTTTTATACTTCGCCCTTGCATATCAGACAATTTTATTTGAGCAATGGTGTGTCCTTTGAACAATTTGACTTTTAATTTATTTATAAAAGGATTTGGATATACCTGTAGTACATTGTTTACTGTAGTCGTTTCTACAAGAGTCAATAATTGAGGTGATTTTCCGTTTCCAGTTACCGAGTCAGCATGAAAAGCAATACTCTCATTTACAACAAAACTTTGCTTGTTTTGTGCGTCTACAAATTCAAAACGAATGTTTTCGTTATTTTTTTGACCGTAAATAGTTACAAAATAAGTATTCTTTTTTGTTATAGGATTAAAAACAGGAGCCGCTTCGGCACGTAATTCGGTACCAACATACGCTCTCAACTTATTATTACTATCTTGATTATCTCCTACTACTTCTGCAATTGCATTCATACTGTTTGCGTACTTAGTACTCGCAGGAATCTTAGTTACCATTTCCTCTTTTGTTTTATTTCCAGAAGCGGTATAGCTTAGATTCGGATAGTAGAAACTACCCGCTTGAGCCGTTTTCAACATGTATCCTTCGCCTGGACGCAAGTGTGTTAAGTCACCAATCCAACCAATATTTTGAGCATAAATAGCCAAAGCAAATTGATTTTTTATGACATCCCCTTCTTTTACACCTGCAAAACCAGCCAAGGCTTGATTAATAGGTGTATTTTTGAATCCTATAAAACCAATCCAATTCCATCCTTGAACAACATTTATTTTTACTTGCTCCCCTTTGAGTAATAATCCACTGTATTTAAGTTTATTTTCGTAACTCAAAAACACTTTGTATCCTCTTCCGTTTTGAATAGAACCGCTTGTGGTAAGTGATCCCAACCATCCCTCTTGTTTATCAAAACTATCTACCGCATCGATAGTACGAATTAAATCTCCGTTTTCTGCACGAAGTGTTTTTAACAAATCGTTGGTCTTAAACTGTTTTGATGGATTGTAGTTGTAATTAAGATGAGCCGAAATCCATGTCCATCCTTTAGACAACTCATACGTGTGTTCTAAAACATCGACTGCATTAAGCATCTCTGGCTTGATTGAAGTTCCTTTGACATCATTTGCAACAAAAACATAACTAGGCGTTACATCACGATGTACTTGTCCGTCGCTAGCATTCCAGATACGAAATTGTATTGCTTCGTTTGCAGTAGTATTACTATAAACATTAATATAAGCTTGATAATTATCTAAAGCTGGAATGTATCTCAGTTTAGCAATACCACGACATTGATCCCCTACAAAAGCGGCTACTTGATCATTAGGGTCTCTAGAAACATCTCCATTAATATTCAATTGAGCAATAAAGTTCATAGAATATTGATAATCCGAAGGAGTTACTTTCCAATCTTCGGGTAATGCCTTAGAGACGTCCAAACTAAGATTCATAACCTCTGCAAAACCAAATTCGGTTTCTAAAAGAATGTCTTGAATATAGTTTCCAATATTGACATCTTTGTCAACAGTAAAAGTAACTGGCGTAGAGCTTTTTGGCCCAATAGAACCGCTACTTGGGCTTGCAGTAAGCCAAGAAGGTAAATTGCTAATATTGTAATTAAATACTTTACCTCCAGTATTCTCAATACGGTTAGCAAAAGTAAGTCCTTTACCAGTCTCTATTTGGAAATTTTTATCCGATTCTGTCCAAATCACTTGATTTTTATCAACATAAGCAGTCCAAGTAACAGGTGCTCTCATGATATTACCATTGAGATCCTGAACACCAGTAACGCTAATGTCTAAAATTACATTCTCTAGTACACTATCAGGATCAGCTGTTGTCAAAATAATTTTATCTTGATTGGCTGAATAGCCAAAATTTACTTTTCGAACTGGTCTAGGCAATTTTACCAAAGGAGTTTCTTGCATAAATGCAACACTTTCTTTGAGTAGAGCCGCCTGGCCATTTTCCTTAACCGCGGTATTTCCTGTTGCTGCCGAAGCGTTTGAAGCTTCTAACATTTCGATTCCCATGTTCGTTTTGTATTTATCAAAAGGCAAATACAAATCCAATCCCGCTTCGTCTCCACTAAGCATATATCGCATGTCGCGTTTGATTTGCAATGCACTACGAGTACCTTGCCAAATACGAACCTCATCTAGCGCTCCAACAAAATGTTGATCTTGCTTAGTGTTTCCGAAAATATCGTTCCATCCCATGGCACCTAAGTGTAAGGCTGCACCACCAAAACCAGAGAACCCTATCGTTTGCGTTTCGGTAGTATTTTGTTGTTTTCCATCAACAAAACAAACCGTATTGGTCAAACGATCAACCACTAAAGCAAAATGATGCCATTGGTTGTCAAAAAAGTTCGTTGTTGTGGCTTTAAATTGTTTGTTATTGTTCCAAACTTCTAATAAACCAGAGCTACCTGCTCGAATAGACCAACCGTTTTTGTTTAAATCCTGATCGTCCCCTCTACCATTTGATAGTAATGTAGCATTGGTTGTATTATTTCCTTTAAACCAAAACTCGATACTAAAATTCGACACATCCAAATAAGCTGGCGAATTAATAGTTGCTTTGGTATTGGCAGTTGTACTTAGAGCATTCCCTTTTAGTGCCACTTGCCAAGTACCCGAAACAATTTGAGCATGACGTTCTCTAGCGATATCTTGTACTAATGTCCCTTCTGACTCTTCCATTGGCCAGTTGCCTAACAATCCTGGCTCATTGCTTTTAAGTCGTTTTGTAGCTGCTACATTTACCTGTGCTTCAGTAAGTGCTTTACCCCAAAAACGTAATTCATGCATATTCCCTTTAAAAGAAGGACTTTGCGACAATGCATCTCTACCGACTAAAATAGCACCGATTGCTTCGTAATTTGGAGTGTAGTTTTGCTTAATAGCATCTAATACGCCGTTGATATACAATTTGGCTTCCTGATTATTGGCATCGTACGCATACGCATAATGTACCCACGAATCATCTGCTGGAATTGTTTTAGTCGAATTAAATTTTACTCCAGCTAAAGTAACTTCAAACTTATTGGCCGAATTAAATCCTGCACGGAAAGATTGAGCCGCTGTTGCACCTTGAGAAAGCAAGGTTTCAGCACCTGAGTTCTTACGTTTGGCATAAAAGTCAAACGAGAACGAACGACGATTCAATTGAATTCCGACTGGGATTTTCATATAATCATTCGTGCCATTAAAATACACACTCGCTGGGTGTCTTAGTTCTCCACCTTGTATTACACCTCGAATATCAAAATTATATGGGTTCAATAAACCTGCATTGATAGGCTCGTTAAACTGTATCATTATTTCGTCTCCCGAAGATAAAACCCCGTCTGCTGGTTGCGGTGCACCAAAAGCACTCGGATTTACTCTATCTATAATTCCAGAAATTGTCGGAGAAGTATAAACAACATCTTGAGATTCGCCTTGACATATACTCTGAATGCGCACATCATACAAATCATCCGTTAACTTAGACACGTCCCAATTGTAGATAAAGTCATTACCACCTTGTTCGGTCAATAAAGGTGCTTTTCGCAACACTTCTTCTGGACCTGCATTGGTACGGGCTTCGTCATTGCGATAAAAGGTTTCTAGAAGTTTCCAATTAGACTCTGATTCGCTCGCACGTTTGTACTGAATTTTAATCCCTTTAAAGCCTTGATAATTTACATCATAATCTCCAACTTTTATAGGCAATCTATTTTTGCTATCATAATTAACAGTCCAATTATTGCCTGGACTTACAATAGTTGCTTCGGAACAAACAGGAATGTATTCAATGTCTAAAGTAATTTCCTTGTGGATAGTTTCATCGCAAGTCGATTCAAAAACCAAAGTCAATCCTTCGTATTTGTATTCTTTTGGCCCTCTTAAAACGGTCAAAGTTTGTCGCATTTTTTGCCCAAAAGGGATCGAAATTTCTACAGGTCTTACCAAGGTTTCCCCATTGAGCAATACCACCAAACCATCAGGATTTGATGCAGGATCAACAGACATTTGATAAGTAATCTCTTGATCTGTAGATGAAGGAATTAGCTCGGTTTCGTTACGCAATTCTAAATCAAAAATCGCCGCTTTGCTAGAAGGGACATTTACCCTATTGGCTTTGTCATTTCCATCTACTAATATTCCAGGTTTTTCAATCTGAACGGTACGTTTTCCTAACAACGGTTTTTGTTTGGTTTTAAAGGCCTCAAGCAATTGAACGTAAATTGCTTTCTTTTGTTCAATAGCCGTCTGAATTTCTTCGATCTCCTTAGTTTGTTTTTCTAGATCATCTACTATCTCAATTACCTGAGATCCAAGTAAGACAGGAACAAGGTGCCTTCTCTTTATAGCTTGTATTTGTTGATCCATTAAAATGGGGAATTGCTTTATCCAGTATTCCAAATAATAAGGATGTTCTTTGGTTACTTCGAGCTCTTTTTCTCTTTCGAAAGGACAAGAAGTTTGCCCGGATACGATTTGAAATATCGGACCGTCACTTCCTTTTCCGTCATAAATATTCATACTGTACACATTATACTTATCATTGTCCTGAATGGTATAAGAGGTAGTAACGGTATTGATAGTTGTATCGTTTGCGCTATCGCTAAAGGTTTTATCGCCACCTCCATGTACACTCATAGATGGACCAGCTAAAAAGCCTGTACCTATAAGTATCTTTCCTTCTGCATCCGCCGAAGTACCTGCCATCACCTCTGAAGATGACACAGTGGTTTCTGTAGTTTCAGTAGTCGAAGTATTAGAATAAGCAATTCCGGAACTTATAGAAATGTTCTTTTGTTTGGGTTTGTTTTCTGAAATAGCAGTAAATTTTTGAATTTCATTGTTCATCAAAATTTCTTCCCAAGCTCTAATTTGATTGTTGTACCAACGTACTTTGTCCTGTATAAGTCCATTTATTTTAGGAGCATTTTCTCGTTTAAAAATATAACTATTACCACTATCATCTCCTACATCATCTCTGGTATAATCATTTTGATTCGCCAAATCTCCCAAACGAGGATCATCATTATTAACTCCGTACAATGGGTTTGTACCTTCCAATTTTGTAACATACACATTGGCTTGGTCTATAAAAAGGCTGTTTCTTATGGCTTTCAATTTTGGAATCAAATCGGTTTTGATATGATCTTCGGAATAAAGTAATAGGGTTTCTCCTTTTTCTTTCTGATAATAGGTTTCGCCTTTGTTGAGCACGTATTCCTGCCCATCATCCCCTGTAACTCTAGGTCCAACACAACCCACGCATTTACTCGCCAAAATAAATTTCACATTATTGGCACGACCAATTTCTATGTTTTTAGAATCGGCAATAAAAAAATCCCCTTTTTCAAAAGCATCAGCGGCTGTAATAGTTAGGTTTTGGGTTGTTGTTATGGCTTTTGCACTTGTTTTTTCGCTGCCATTAGTTCGTGAACCATAGTTTGTTGCCAATACTTGTCCTTCTGTTTTATTCAGTTTTATTCCTGCTAGAGGCACCATATTTTCCATCTCCCAAGCAATTCCTACGCCAACACTAAAATCGCTACCAGACTGAGTACTGCTAGTAGTTTCTTTGGTAATGGTACTTCCTTTTTCTAACGTTACACTACTCCCACTTCCTGGCGGTATTCTAAGCGTAGTGGTAATAGAAGCGGGTGCTTCGGTTATAAAATCGGTCCCTGGCATTTTGGCTCCACCAAGGACGTAGGCTTTATACCCTTTGGAAGCATCGTTAGGATCTGGCCAATATACCGTATAATCTCCCGTTTTTAGCGCAATAGCCATTGATTTTACAAAAGAATCTTTGTCTCCTGAACCTTGAACAAGATCGGGATCTCCACCTATAAAGTTATAATTTACACTACCCTCATTTTGCAGATCAAACTGATGAGTATTCCCCGAAAGATCCTCCCATTCTTCATTGCCCTTTTGATACGCTGCTGTTGATCCTGCATCGGCTTTGGCACTTATGTTATTGCTTACCGTAACTTGACCGTCTAAAACAGGTACTTGATCGGTAGCTGGGTTTTTTATTGGCTTGGTACCATAATACTCATATTTTTCAATGGCTTTAATAGTCACTTGATACCCTTTTCCTTGTAAAAAAACAGGATAAGGCAATGCTTTGGTTGGCAAAAGAATGTCTTTAGACAACTCTTTATCAAATATTTTTACCGTTGTTTCTCCAACAACTGTTTTTTCGGTAATTACGTTTCCGTTTTCGTCTAGTTCAGCGGTGTTGGGCAAATAATCTCTCGAAATATGGTTTTGCACCACCATAGTAGGCGTACTTCTATAGATCAATCGTTTTGCGGCGTTATAATTTACCTTTTTAACAACATAATCTCCAGAAATCAATACAGGTTCCTGCTCTTCAATTCCTTTATACGCAGCAGCATCATCTAGTTTTATCGCTGCTATATCTTTGGATAAAAATAAAATCTTATCATCGGCAGGGTTTGCTTCATCTCCAATATAAGACACGTCTGAGAATTCGTACTCGTTGGGAGGTAATTGAATTTCAAACTCTCCTGTTTCTGGATCTGTTTTTACCGAGCGCTTAATGCGGGTATCCTTGGAAGTTAGCGTAAAATAAGTGGCTCCAATGTTATTGATACGTTGAACATCCGTTTTTAATTTTCCTTTGTATGCAGAAAATCCTAACTTTTTGTTGGCCTGAACCAATCCCCCTACAACACAACCGGTAAAAGTGTGTTTGGTATTGTCTAAAACTTCTATTCCAGACAAGATATCTTGATAATCATAAGTGCCCGTTGCTGGGAATTTATTGCTCACAAAAGTATGTCCGTCTTTTCTAAATTCTAAAAAGTGTTTCCCGATAGGCACAACAACTTCAAATTGTCCAAATTCATTAGAAACAATTGGCAGTCCGTTTTTAGTTAATTGTTGTGTTCCGTTTAACCAAATAGAAACTCCTTTAGATCCTGAACTCTGAAAATGGGTTGGGTCATTCTCTTTATCGTCAAAATTAAATCGTATCGTTCCAGTTACTTTAAACGAAGACTGATCGATAAAATCAACATTGTTTTCGACACTTCTACCTTCGCCTAAAAACAAGACACGGTTTGATGGAGAAAACGAGTGGATAGCTCCGCTAAGGGTCATGGTAGGAGTGATGCTGAAATTTTCTCCTGCATTTTCGTATGAAATCCCTTCGATGACATAATTACCGTTGTTATCAGTAAATCCAGCAAAGCCCAATTGTACTTTCGAAGGCACTTCTTTACTCCAAGTTGCTCCCATTAGGTCTCCGTCAATCTTGTTGTAAACGCCACCTTCTTTGGAAGCGTCAAATACAAAAGGACCAACTCCTTCGTCAAAACGCCAGTTTCCAACAATATTTGGAGTCTCTGCTCGTATCAATCTACTGTAATCACGTTCTACATCCTCAGGCGTTAATGCTGCTTTATAAATGCGAAATTCATCAAGTAAACCATTATAAAAATTTCCAGAACCTGTGCTTCCTAAATAAATAGGATGGGTAACAATGGCTGCCAAAGATCCGTTAGCATTAACAGATTTGTCTAGTTTTCCGTTAATGTACAATATCAATTTGCTATTGTTATAGGTAGCAAAAATATTAGAATAAGTCCCCTCGGTAAGCTTTGCTTTTGAGGTTATCGAAGTCCCAGCAATAGTAACTACTACTCTATCATTGTTCAATGCTACTTCAAAAACACCTGCTTGGCTTGCTAAAACTTGTTTCGAAGTCCAAGCTTTTGGTTTTGCCCATACCGAAACCGACATCCCAGTGGTGTTATAAGCAATAACTTTTTGGTCTGGATTAATAATTACGCTTTGGTTCACTCCATCAAAAGACAAAGCATTACCAGTTACCATTCCGTCTTTTTCAGCAACGACCTTTACGTTTGGTACTGCAACGCCTCCTGTATAATTAATATTTCCCGTTACAATTGCTGATGGCAATCTAAAACCAATACCTACCGCTAAACCTTGCAGGTCTTGCAATTGAGTGTATGGAATTCCAGAAACCTTACTGATATCATAACTAGATATTTTTTCTAAACCACAATCTGCCGATGCAATCACATAATACTCATAAAGTGTTTGTGCTACTGCTTTGTTATCAGACCAAGTGCGTGTGTTTTTGTCCACCGTTGCTTGCAACTCTGGTGCAATGGTACTATTCAAGGCACGACGAAAAATTTTATAACTGCCTACAAAATCAGCATTCTCATTGGTCTTCCAATCTAATTGCACTAAATTGCCAAAATAGCCTTTCGAAATTTCTAAGTTATTAGCCAGAAAAACTCTCGAAAGATCAATATTAGTAATACTCAATTTATCTGAAGTATCTGCTTGAACAAAAACCGTAGCAGCAGACGATTTACAACTGTTAACCGCAATTATTTTGTACGAATAGGATTCGCAAGTACTCACTTCTTTGTCAGTATAGGTAAGCAAATATCCATCACTTCCTGCTACTTGATTTTTAATCTGACCTTCGTAAAAATCACCTATTGGCAATTCGATAGTCGTTTCTGTACCTTTCTTTAAATCTTTTCTAAGAATCTTATATTTTTGACTAGTTGCATTGAGATAATCATCCAAAACCCATAGTGGTTCATTCCAAGATAATTTTACCCCAGATTCTGCACCCGTAACCATAATCATCCTAGCATTTGTTGGGGCTACAGGACTCGCAGGAGATATTCCCATTACGGCTTCTTCAGACTTTGCACCTTCTCCAGGACACTTGCCTCCTTTGGCAGCTATTTTGAAATAATATTTTTGTCCACGAGTAAGTCCCGTTACAGTATAAGATCGTTTAGATCCCGAAATAGCATCTGGCATAGCGGTAAAAACACCCGTAGGACTAGTAGATCTATAAAGCACAAAATTAGTTGGACTTGCTTGAGACCACTGCCATCTTAAATCAACCGAACCATCACATTTAGTAGTACTCGCCTGTAAATCGGCAGGAATTGGCAATGGATCAAAGGAAGATCCATCAATTTCATTACTACCAATTAATTCATTTTTCCAGTACAGTTCTACTGTTGCACTTGTACTTCCAGTAACCCCTTTTATACTATAGGAAGTCGCATCAGCTCTTAAATCAGTAATTTTTACCCCCTCTCTTTTAACTTGATAAGTAAAATCGTTCGAAGACAAAGTTGGATCTACTGTTATTTTTTTCCAAGCTAGATTTACAGCATCACAACCTTGAGTTACCCTTACATCCGGCATATTAGGCAAAACCGCAGTTGTGAGTTGGGCATTTAACGATTGTCTTGGATCTCCTATATCTGTTTGAGCTGAACCCGATAATGTGATTGGTCCAGTAAGAAATTCGGCAGGAAGCGGAAATGTAATGTATAGAATACCGTTGTTATTATGTTCATATATGAATTTCTGATAGGAATAATGATAAGATGTAGCAATATCCCACTTCGTCCTAGCTGAATTTAAACAGCTATCATCGGCATTAGTAAGTCTAAAAAAACCTCCTCCATTTGTAATCTTGAAAATTTGCTTACCAGCCAATTCTACTACTAAATCAAGTACTATATCGTCTCCTGTATCACAATCAACATCCGCAAGTATTGCTGTAAAATAGAGATTACTACCTACTATTTTTGCATCCCACAGCTGCCCCCTTGGGTATTCTCCTCCAATTTCTAACCTCCCAAGTCTTATATGATGGGATTCTTGAGCAGTACTTAATAAAGTTGTTAAAAATAAGACTAAACATGTTAAAATCTTTAGTTTTACGTAAAAAGTAAATTGTAGTTTTTTTCTCATAAGTTTATATTTGTTATGCAAACTTAATGACAAAAATTTAACAAAACAGCATTTTATCGATAATTAATGCATTTAATCCTCATATTAAAACAAATAGACACTTATTTGTAATGTAAATTCTGTTATATATAATTATGTATTTTATAAGAATTTATTTGTTTTTTTTGTTAAAGCTTGATTTATTTTCCTCTATTTAATAAATCAAGTTACATACATAAAAAACACTTAAATTTTTAGTTAATATTACCATATGGAAAGAAAAAAGAAGTTATTTGAATGGTATTGATGATTCTTCTGCAAAGTTTATAACCAATATTCAACGACCTTGTAAGCAAAGATGCAAAATGTCAATACGAACCAGTGGAAAGTTTACAAAATAATAGCAAATAGCTATAAATTTATCCAAAGGAAAAACGTCCTGGAAAAAACTTCAAAGAAATGTAGACTATTATTCGTCAGATAAAAACGGCTACATGAACAATTCAATTATACGTCAATAAGGAACATCTGGAAAAATATTTAGATGGCTATTTTATGGACTAAGCAGGTCAAATTACAAAGATTCTAATATTGATAGCATATTCAAGCGATTAGTCTCGCATCCGCATCAGGGTTGGAAATAAATAGTAGTCATTAAGTAAGAAACTCGATTTATACAAATGCGAATGCCCTGACCAATCGGATGACTAACTCAAAATCTAAACATGTATCATATTGGAGTTTTTTTCATCATAATCCAAATCTTTAACTTTTTAGATTAAATTTGTCCTCTACATCAATTTTAATCTATTTGAACACAACTCTTTCCTTCGAAATTTATAAATCTGCACACGAACTTCCAGAAAACTGGGATACTATCGCTAAAGCAACTCTTTTTTTACAAAGAGATTATTTTGAAATTTTAGAACATTCGTGTCCCAGCAACATGAAATGTTTCTTCATAGGCCTATTTCAAAATAATGATTTAGTGGGCGTTGCTTTGAGTCAGTTTTTAGATTTAAACAAATTAGAATCCTTTGGCGAACGTGATCAATGCCTAAAAACAATTATTCGAAATTTTGCTTTTAAGCGCTTTTCTTCTCATGTTTTATTTCTAGGAAATTGCATGCTAACAGGCGAAAACGCTTATGCCTTTTTGGACTCTATCCCATTTAATGAACAAATAAAAGTCCTTCATGAAGCCCGAAATAGTATCGAAGAAATTCTAAAAAAACAAGGAATACAGATCCATTTACGAACCAGTAAAGATTTCTCTAAAGCCGAAAAAGATAAAATCAATCAAACCCCATTTAGGAACATTTTTCAGTTTACTACGCAACCCAACATGATTTTTCCTATTCCTGAGCAGTGGAAAAACGAACAAGATTATGTAAATGCTTTAGCAAAAAAATATAGAGATCAATACAAAAGAGCCCGAAAAAAAGCTGAAGGAGTCGTTAAACGCAAACTTTCACTAACAGAAATAGAACAAAATCAAGAATTGATTTACGACTTATATTATCATGTAGCCAAAAATGCACCTTTTAACTCTTTTTTCTTATCTAAAAATCATTTTAGTGACTTAAAAAGAATTTGGGAAGATAATTTCCTTTTTTATGGCTATTTTTTAGATGGAAGATTGATTGGTTTCAATACGTTAATCAAAAATGGCCAAGCAATGGACACCTATTTTTTAGGGTATGATGAAGCCTTACAACGAGAAAAAATGCTGTATTTGAATATGCTTTATGATATGATTGCTTATTCCATCAAAAAAGAATTCAAAACGATCATTTTTGCTAGAACAGCCTTAGAAATCAAAAGCTCTGTAGGAGCTAAACCAGAAACCATGTATGGATTAATGGAACATAAAAACCCTATTATCAATCGCTTTTTGCCTCGTTTATTTAATTATCTCGAACCTAAAACTATTTGGCAAGAACGAAATCCTTTCAAATAATTTCATAAAAAAAGGCTACTCTAAAAGTAGCCTCTTCTGGTTTTTGAACAACTATTTGAACAACTATTAAAGTGCAGTAATTATAAACTCACTTCTTCGGTTCATTTGGTGTTGTTCTTCGGTGCAATTGGATTGGTTGGTTGGTTCGCAGCCGCAATC
Organism: Flavobacterium sp.; assembly: GCF_027531905.1. Lineage (GTDB taxonomy): Bacteria > Bacteroidota > Bacteroidia > Flavobacteriales > Flavobacteriaceae > Flavobacterium. Next base: position 69,952 of record NZ_JAPZSU010000035.1, read on the forward strand.
GTTGATGAGTTGCGATTCGCCATAGCCTTTTCCAGTGAGCCTTGATTTATCGATGCCTTTGGAAACTAACCAAGCGATAGTCGATTGTGCTCTTCGTTCGGATAATGCCAGGTTGTATTTGGCCGTTTGTCTGCAATCGGTATGAGAACGAATGTCGATTTTCATGGTTGGATTTTGTTGTAAAACATCTAATATTTTGGCCAAGTCCAATGCCGCTTCCTTGCGAATATTGGATTTATCCAAATCAAAATAAATCATTTTGATGCCAAAACATTTGCCCAAATCATCGCCTACGGTTACTTTGCAAATGCTGCCTTCTAGTTGTAAATCCACTGTGGTTTCGCCTGTGATTTCAGGGATTTTAATGACTACTTCTTTTGAGGTGTAGTCTTCTTTGGTTGCTCTTACGCTATAGGTTTTTCTACAATCGACCTTAAAGCTGTAATTCCCTGACGCATCGGTTGTGGCCTCGCCAATTACTTTGTATTTTTTGTTCAAAAGCACTATTTGTACGCCTGCCAAAACTGCTCCTGATGCCTTGTCGGTTAGGGTTCCTTTCAAGATTTGTTTGCACTTTTCTTTACTTATAAATCTATAAATATCATCCGAACCTAATCCGCCATCGCGATTCGAGGAGAAGAAGCCTTTGTTGATTTCGCTATCTCGGTAATATCCAAAGTCATCTTTAGGAGAATTCACTTCGGCTCCTTCATTTTCAACTTCATCAAATGTACCGTCGTTATTGATTTTGGTGGTAAAAACATCCAAACCTCCTAGTCCAGGATGTCCGTCTGAGGCAAAATACAATTGATTGTCTTTGGTTACAAATGGAAACGTTTCTCTACCTTCGGTGTTGATTTCTGTTCCTAAATTAATAGGTTCTCCGTAAGTTCCGTTGCTGTTGATTGCCACTTTATACAAGTCCGATTGCCCGATAGTTCCCGGTCTATCCGAAGCAAAATACAAGGTTTGTTCATCAGGACTCAAGGCTGGGTGCGCCGAACTGAAATTATCGCTATTGAATGGTAATTCGGTTACATTGGTCCATCTTTTGTTGACTAAAGTAGCTTTGTAGATTTTCAGTAAGGTAACTTTGTTGGCATCTTTTCCTTTTTTACCATCCAAATAGTTGTTTCTGGTAAAATACATGGTATTACCATCTTTAGTAAACACCGGTGTAGCTTCGTGAAATTTAGAATTGATGTTGGCATCATAGCGTTTGGGATTGCTCGCAATAAGCTCTCCGTTGATGGTTGCGGCATATAAATTGGTAAAATGCTCGCCTGTCCAAGTGTGTTTACGTTGGCCGATGCCACCGGTATCTCTTGCTGATGTAAAAATTAATTTATCGTCTACAATGGCACTACCGTAATCAGAAAATTTGGAGTTGATGCCTGCGTTTTCAATAGTGTAAATACCAATATTGGCTCGAATGTCTTCTAAATATTCACTATTTTT
>NZ_JAPZSU010000009.1 GCF_027531905.1 Flavobacterium sp.
TTTTGGTTGTATATTAAAAATATTATTTATAAACTTAATGTTTTTTCAACACATTTTTTTAAAAGACAACAAATTTATTGGTTTAAATCCGTTCAATCTGTGTCATCTGTGGTCTATCAAAAGATGTGTCCAGACGGTAGGCTACTACCGGGGCTAAAAGGAAGCATCCTACCTTTTTGCTTTCGTAGTGACTTAAAATTAATTAGGTTCTACATGAATCAAAACATGTCCCAAAGAGGGGATTTGCGCTCGAAGGGTATCTTTTAAGTCATGCGCAATATCATGTCCTTCTCTCACTGTAATCGTACCTTCTACCCTTGCGTGCAAATCAACATGGTACTGCATTCCTGCTTTTCTTATAAAACATTTCTCAGTATCTATAACTCCTGGAACCGTTAAGGAAACAACTCTAATTTCCTCAACCAATTCATCATATAGATGCTCATCCATTATCTCGCTCAAAGCGGGTCTAAATATTTTATAGCTATTGAATAAAATAAAACCAGAGGCAAAAAGAGCCGCCCAATCATCGGCAGACTCGTATCCTTTCCCAAAATAAAGGGCAATAGAAATTCCCAAAAAAGCCGCTACCGAAGTAATAGCATCGCTTCTATGGTGCCAAGCATCGGCTTTCAAAGAAGAGCTATTGGTTTCTTTACTTCTTTTCATCACCAACTGAAACGAATACTCTTTCCAAATAATAATGGCTCCCAAAATATAAAGTGTCCAAGATTTGGGCAAATCATGAGGTGTCCCAATGTTTTGAATACTCTCATAAGCAATAATCGTAGCCGAAGTAATCAAAAAACCAACTACCAAAAACGTAATCAAAGGTTCTGCACGACCATGACCATAAGGATGATTATCATCGGCAGGTTTATTAGAATATTTGATTCCAAAAAGCACCAAAAAGGACGCAAAAATATCGGTTGTTGACTCAATCGCATCAGCGATTAATGCATACGAATTGCCAAAAAAACCAGCCAATCCTTTTACAATAGCCAAAGAAGTATTACCAATAATACTGAAGTAGGTGGCTTTTATCGCCGTTTGTTCTTTAGTCATTGTTTTGTAATTAAAAAATCGTTTAAACTAGCTTTGACAAAAAAACAAAACTAATTTAAACGATTCATTGAAATTATTATTCTTTTTAAGCTCTTACAATATTGGCTCCAATAGCTCTAAGACGCTCATCAATGCGCTCGTATCCTCTATCAATTTGTTCAATATTTTGAATAGTGCTCGTTCCTTTCGCTGACAAAGCAGCAATCAATAACGAAATACCCGCACGAATATCTGGTGAAGACATTGTAGTTGCTTTCAATTGCGATTTAAAATCATGACCAATAACTACCGCTCTATGAGGGTCACACAAAATGATTTTTGCTCCCATATCTATTAATTTATCTACGAAAAACAAACGGCTTTCGAACATTTTTTGATGTATCAATACATCACCTTTTGCTTGAGTAGCTACTACCAAAATAATACTCAATAAATCTGGAGTAAAACCAGGCCAAGGCGCATCTGCAATGGTTAAAATAGAACCATCAATGTCCGTTTTAACTTCGTAACCATTCACGTGAGCAGGAATAAAGATATCATCTCCTTTTTTCTCTAGTGTAACCCCTAGTTTACGGAATACATTAGGAATAACTCCAAGATTTTCCCAACTTACATTTTTTATAGTAATCTCAGATTTAGTCATAGCGGCCAATCCAATCCAAGAACCAATCTCAATCATATCCGGAAGAATACGGTGTTCACATCCACCTAATGCTTCTACTCCTTCAATAGTCAACAAATTAGACCCAACACCAGAAATTTTAGCTCCCATTGCATTCAGCATTTTGCATAATTGTTGCAAATAAGGCTCACAAGCAGCGTTGTAAACTGTAGTTGTACCTTTAGCCAAAACGGCAGCCATTACGATATTTGCCGTACCTGTAACAGAGGCTTCGTCCAATAACATATCTGTACCTGTAAGTCCATCTGGAGCTTCTACTCCATAGAAATGATCTTCTCTATTGTATCTAAACTTAGCACCTAAATTGATAAATCCTTCAAAATGGGTATCCAATCTTCTTCTTCCAATTTTATCTCCACCTGGTTTCGGAATATAACCTTTACCAAAACGAGCTAATAACGGACCAACAATCATAATCGAACCACGCAAAGAACCACCTTCTTTCTTAAAGGCTTCAGTCTCTAAATAGCCCATATTTACTTCATCCGATTGAAAAGTAATGGAACTATTGCCGTTTTTTTGAATTTTAACTCCTAGATTGCCCAACAAAGTGATTAACTTGTTGATGTCAATAATATCCGGAATATTATTGATTGTTACTTTTTCTGGAGTAAGCAATACAGCGCATAAAATTTGTAATGCCTCGTTTTTTGCTCCTTGTGGGGTGATTTCTCCTTTTAATTGAATTCCACCTTCGATCTTGAAAATTCCCATTTGTTATACCAATTTATATTAATCAATAATTACACAAAATATAATTACTGCTGTTTTCTGTTTTGATTTTTGTGCATCGGAGTTTTGCCCGATTTATTTTTATTATTCTGATTCTTTTGTTGATTGGAAGGCGTAATTTTATTCGACATTCTTTTGTTTGTTCGAAGTAAATCTGTGGTTCCCAAAAGCTCTTCTTTGCTTTGCAACAAATTCAATTTTCCACCAGAGAGCTCATACAAATGCTCAAAAATAACATCGTCTTTTACGGTGTCTTTGTTCCAACTCAAATACGATTTCTTCATGTGATTGGCAATTACCTTGACCAAAGCACTTTTCATTTCGCCTTCTTCCCATTTATTCGCCACATCTATCATATACTTGATATTATTACCATAATATCTATACTTAGGATAGTTCTGAGGATATTGCAAAACCTCAGGTTTCAATTGCAAAACTTCACGAGACGGAATAGGATATGGAGAGTCTACCGCCAAACGAAAGTCGGACATAATAAACAACTGATCCCATAACTTGTGCTGAAAATCAGGCACATCACGCAAATGAGGATTTAAACTTCCCATTACTTGAATGATGTATCTAGCAGCTTTGTTACGCTCTTCATCGTTCTCTATAACAGTAGCTTGCTCAATCAATTTTTGCAAATGACGACCGTACTCAGGAATGATTAAATGTTTTCTTTCAGAATTGTATTCTAAATGATACACTACATCATTGGCGTTCTCTTTTTTATATTTTTCGATCATATTTATAGGGAAACAATACCTTCAATTGTAGATAATTCTTGGTATTTTTCAATAATTTCTTGTGAGTTTTTCATGGTAACATCAACAGAAACACTTGTAAACTTGCCTGTTTTCGATTGTGTAGTTTTAATCACGGCGCCCATACAATCAAATGCATCTTGCACTTTTTTCACATTACCTTCTACCGATGGAACAATGAATTTAAATAAATATTCTGCTGGCCAAGTATTACTGTTATCTAATTCTACTTGCAATCTTTCATAAAAAGCAGCGGTCTCTTTTTCTTTGTCTTTATCCATTACTAATTTAAAATAAACGCAAATATACATTTTTGAGGGCAGATTTAAGAATTTACAACTAGGATTTAGCTTTTTTTTTAGAATACACAATTGAGACAATGTATCACTATTGCAAAAACTATTTTTTGTGGCTTGAAAAAAATATCAAAAATAAAACACTCACTACCAATACATTTGTGTCTAGCCTATTTTCAAAACCTCAATCAATGGCAGTAGATATTTATATCATAAATAATCCTCGTAAAAATGTTTTGAAAACCAATAAGTTTAGGTAAATTTGCGCCCTTATTTACAAAACGTGCAAAAAGAAATCATCGTTATTATTGGCGGCCCAGGAACGGGAAAATCAACTATCATTAATCAGCTTTCAGCTATGGGGCATTGCTGCTATCCAGAAATTTCCAGACAAGTAACTGCCGAAGCCAAAAAACTAGGAATTGACCAATTATTTCTAGAAGACCCAATATTGTTTAGTCAAAAACTACTCGAGGGAAGAGTTAAACAATTTAACGATGCACAAAACGAATCTCATACGGTAGTTTTTATAGATAGAGGTGTGCCAGATGTAGTTGCTTATATGGATTTTATAGGTGATGCATATCCCTCACATTTTGAAGAAGCTTGCAAGATTTGTACTTATTCTAAAATATTCATGCTCCCTCCGTGGGAAGAAATTTACGAAAGCGATGGGGAACGGTACGAAAATTATGAACAAGCACAACAAATATACCTGCATCTGAAAGAAACCTATCAAAACTACGGCTACGAATTAATCGAAGTTCCAAAAGATACGGTTGATAACAGAATTCTTTTTATCTTAGACCGAATTTCTAGCAAATAATCAAGAAATCGGAAATAGATTTCTAGTTCGAACGAAACTGAAATCCATGCAAGAAGCCTTACAAATTCTAAATAAATACTGGAAACACGATAGCTTCCGCTCCCTTCAAAAGGAAATTATCGAATCGATTCATAGCGGTAAGGATACCTTGGCAATTCTCCCAACGGGTGGAGGAAAATCAATATGTTTTCAAGTCCCCGCTTTGATGAAAGAAGGCATATGTCTTGTCATATCGCCTCTTGTCGCTTTGATGAAAGACCAAGTTGCCAACCTACAGCAACGCAACATCAAAGCAATTGCACTAACTGGTGGAATACCAACAGAAGAAGTCATTGATTTACTAGACAATTGTCAATATGGCAATTACAAATTTCTATATCTATCTCCTGAGCGTCTTCAAGGAGATTGGATTATGGATAGAATCAAAAACCTCCCTATCAACTTAATTGCAATTGATGAAGCGCATTGTGTATCGCAATGGGGTCATGATTTTAGACCTGCATATTTAAAAATTAGTGATTTAAAAACACATTTCCCAAAAATCCCTTTTTTGGCTTTGACCGCAACAGCTACACCAAAAGTCAAAGAAGACATCATTAAAGATCTTAATTTACAGCAACCCGCTGTTTTTCAAAAATCATTTGCTAGAGAAAATTTAGCGTATATGGTTTTTGAAGTCGAAGACAAATTATATCGTATACAACAAATATTGATTAAAAACCCTGCTCCTTCTATTATATATGTAAGAAATAGAAAGTCTTGCTTAGACATTGCCTCACAATTGAACATTTTAGGCTTTAAAGCAACCTATTATCACGGTGGCTTATCATATAAAGAGAAAGAAAAAAACATGCAACGCTGGATGACTGAAGAAACACAAGTTATTGTTGCCACCAATGCTTTTGGAATGGGAATTGACAAAGCAAATGTAAAAACTGTTATTCATATTCAATTACCCGAAAATTTAGAAAATTATTACCAAGAAGCAGGAAGAGCAGGAAGAGATGGTAATAAAGCGTATGCAATTTTATTGAATAGCCCATCGGATAGTCTTCAAGCGGAGTCACAATTCACCAATAACCTACCGGATCGCCCATTCTTGAATATAACTTATGTCAAACTTTGTAATTATTTTCAAATCGCTTATGGTGAAGGCATAAATGAGCAATTCACCTTTAATTTAAACCATTTTTGTTCAAAATATAGCTTTCCTATTCTAAAAACGTATCAAGCATTGCAATTTCTGGACCAACAGGGTATAATTAATTTATCACAAGAGTTTTCAGAAAAAATAACCCTGCAATTTCTAATTCCGTCTAAAGAAGTTATTCGATACATTAGTCTTAATCCAAACGACGAAGAGATCATTCTGGCTATCCTAAGAACCTATCCTGGAATATACGAAATGCAAACTTCATTCAATCTTTCATTAATCGCCAAAAAAGCAAGCGTTAAGGAAGAAGCCGTTCATTTGGTTTTGAAAAAATTAACTGAAAAAGAAATCATTGAGTACCACGCAAAAAACAATGATGCTACTATTCTTTTCAATGAAGTTAGAGAAGACGAACGAACCATCAATCGAGTGATTAAACATTTGGACCAGCAAAATCAATTAAAAAAAGAACACCTTGCCAGTGTCATTGGTTACGTACAGAACCAAAATCAATGCAAAAGTCAGTTGCTTCTTGCTTATTTTGGAGAAAAATCGAGTCCCGAATGCGGCATTTGTTCTTATTGCATCTCGAATTCAAAACCTTTTCCGTTTGACAAAGAACTCCCCAATACTATTCTTGAGCTTTTGCAAAAAGAGGATTCAGACTCAAGAGAACTAGAAAAAAAGACTCGAAAAGGCTCGGATGCTATTATCTTTGCACTACAAACCTTGCTAGAGCAAGACAAAATTAAAATACTACCCAACAATAAATACACTTTACAATAAAATGGAAAAATTACGAATCGTTTTTATGGGAACTCCTGAGTTTGCCGTGGGAATTCTGGATACAATAATCAAAAATAATTTTGAAGTAGTTGGGGTAATTACCGCAACAGACAAGCCTGCTGGACGCGGACAAAAGATCAGGTATTCCGCAGTAAAAGAATATGCATTAGAAAAAGGATTAACAATTCTACAACCTAGTAATTTAAAAGACGAAAACTTTTTAGCAGAATTAAAAGCTCTAAATGCCAATTTACAAATTGTTGTGGCGTTCCGAATGCTTCCAAAAGTTGTCTGGGAAATGCCAGAATTAGGCACATTTAATTTGCATGCTTCGCTATTACCAAATTATCGTGGGGCCGCACCTATCAATTGGGCCATCATCAATGGAGAAACCAAAACTGGAGTTACCACTTTCTTTATTGACGACAAGATTGATACTGGCGCTATGATTCTTAGCAAAGAAACAATGATTGGAAAAGAAGAAAATGCAGGAATGCTTCACGATCGACTAATGCATATTGGAAGCGAAACAGTTATAGAAACGTTAAAGCTAATCGAATCCAAGAAAGCTACTACTACAATTCAGGAAGATAACGAAGAAATCAAAACCGCCTACAAGCTCAATAAAGACAATTGCAAAATAGATTGGAATCAATCTGCAGAAAATATCCACAATTTGATTCGTGGTTTAAGTCCTTATCCAGCGGCTTGGTGTTATTTTAATGACCACAATACTGAATACAATGTAAAGATTTATGAGTCAAAAATAGAAACAGCATCCCATTCCAGCCCTATTGGAAGCATCGTTTGCACTAAAAAAGAATTAAAAGTAGCCGTACAAAATGGTTATATAGAAATTTTAAGTTTACAATTCCCAGGAAAAAAAAGAATGAAGACGGCAGAACTATTAAATGGAATTAGTTTTTCCGAGAATTTCATAGTGTCTTAAACTCAGTAAAAACAGGCATTCGCAAAGTTCATCACTTTATAACAAGTCATTTATGAACAAAAAAAATAAGTTATTAACAAATTTGACTAAAAATCACAAAAACACTTGTGTGGAACGTAAATCCTACTAAATTTGTTCTAATAACATTTTAACCAACAATTAATAACTATTTATTATGAACAAATCAGAATTAATCGACGCTATTGCTGCTGATGCAGGAATTACAAAAGCAGCTGCGAAATTAGCATTAGAATCATTTTTAGGAAATGTAAGTGGTACCTTGAAAAAAGGAGGAAAAGTATCTTTAGTAGGTTTTGGATCATGGTCAGTTTCTTCAAGAGCGGCTAGAGATGGTAGAAACCCACAAACTGGAAAAACTATTCAAATTGCAGCAAAAAATGTTGTAAAATTTAAAGCTGGAGCAGATTTAGAAGGAGCAGTAAACTAATCCATTCTAACTATAATACATTAAAACCTTCCCTATGGAAGGTTTTTTTTTGCATTTGAACGATTATTTTTGGCTAACTAAATTAATTTTAGCTAAATTTAATGAAAAAATTAAATTTTCATGATAACAGATAAATTAAAAAAAGGACATTTGCTTATAGCAGAACCTTCGCTAATTGGTGATTTATCATTTAATAGATCTGTAATATTATTAGCAGATCATAATAAAGAAGGATCGATAGGTTTTATCATAAACAAGCCTCTCAAATATACTATCAACGATTTGATTCCAGAAATTGAAGCCCGATTCAAAATATACAACGGCGGCCCAGTAGAACAAGATAATTTATATTTTATTCACAACATCCCAGATCTTATTCCAAATAGTGTTGAAATTTCAAACGGAATTTATTGGGGAGGTGATTTCGAATCGACAAAAGAGTTAATCAATACTGGTTTAATTGGAAAAAACAATATCCGTTTTTTCTTAGGTTATACTGGCTGGGAAGAAAAACAATTAGAGAATGAAATGGAAGACAATTCATGGATAATTACAAAAAACTCTTATGAAAATAAAATAATTGGAAAATCGCCAACTCATTTTTGGAAAGAACAATTAATGGAATTAGGTGGCGATTATTTGATCTGGTCTAATGCTCCAGAAAATCCATACTCTAACTAATTTATCCCTAAATGTTGTAGAAGTATTTCATTCAATACTTTGGCAGTGCCTATTGCAAATTCTTTTTTTCTATATTTTGTTATGGGCTGAATTCCCCTAATCACATTGGTTATAAATAATTCATCTGCTTTTTGAAGATCAAAAGGCGAAATAATCTGCTCAACCACTTCTAAATCGGTTTCTTTTTTGGCTAATCTCAAAATTTGCTTTCTCATAATCCCATTCAAACACCCTTCACTAACTGGTGGAGTAATTAACCTATTACCCATTTTCATAAACAAATTACCCTGCAAAGCTTCCACCACATTTTTGCCATCATTTAGCAATATGCAATTGTCTAAATCATTCTCATTAGCATAAATACTACCTGTAATATGAATCATTTTATTAGTAGTTTTCAAAGTAGAAAGCAACTGTTTTGAAATGTAGAAATCCTTATACAAATCTACTTCATATTCATTCTCATTAACGCTATACAACGGATTTTCTATAACTGAAGCTTGAATCAAAAAAGACACTGTATTATTAGTAGGCAAATAAAATCCCCCATCGTTTCTGTAAACTGTAATTCTAACACGAGCGGATTGCTCACATTTATTACTTTTGGCTAAAGTTAGTATTTGTTCTTCAATATATTCTAAGGTAAAAGTCATTGGGATTTCCATACGGACAATTCGCATCGCAGCCATTAATCTAAAATAATGATCCTCAAAAAATAAAATCTTACCATCTATAACTTTGATTGTTTCAAATACGCCATCACCATACAAAAAACCTCGATTTTGTTCTAACAAATTTGTATTTGAATCCAGTAGTGTTCCGTTAAAATTAATCATAAAAAAAGCCCTAAAATTAGTTTAGGGCAAAGATATAGTTTAAAATAGACTTTTACTACACGGAACCGATGAGATGTTTTAAATCAGAAATTTGATTTTCCCACAACTGTGACGCTTCAGGAATTTCGTTTTTCTCAGCAAAATCGATTACCAACAAAGAAACGTCTTTAGTCAGTTCATCTTCAAGAATATGCAATTCAAAAAAATATTCCGTATCCTTATTTTTATCATCCACCCATCTAAACTTAACTTTTTCTCCTGACTTTTTTGAAGCTAATCTCGCTTTTTCCTCCGTGTCATCCCAAATGAAAGTAAAAAATTCCCCTCTTGAATTTACATCATCTGCAAACCATTCCGCCAAACCCGAAGGTGTAGATATATATTGATACAACAATTGCGGAGAAGAGTTTATAGGAAATTCAATCTCATATCTTACCTTTTGATCCATACTTGTTTTTTTTTTTTGGAAATATAAGAATATAAAGCCAAAATAAAACGATTTTAAAAAAAAATATTTTTTACACCAATATGCTTGTCAACTCTAATTTTATTTTTATATTTGCACCCGCATTCAGGGGTTATTCAATTAACCAGAATATGGCGAGATAGCTCAGTTGGTTAGAGCGCAGGATTCATAACCCTGAGGTCCCGAGTTCAAATCTCGGTCTCGCTACTAAAAGCCTCAAAATAGTAAATTTGAGGCTTTTTTTTATACACTATCTACCTTTCCTTCCTCTTCTTTTAATCCATGATTAAAATCCTCATAAATTGGCATTTGTTAATTTTTACCAAAAAGAAAGCTTCAAAAATTGTATGATTGATTTTCTTATTATATTTGATGATATAAAAGTTAATCAAACCTAAATTCTTATAAAATGAAAAAAGTAGCAGCAGTTTTAGCTTTTTCATTCTTGGCTTTATCTACTCAAGCACAAGAAGCTCCAGCTAAAGAGAAAACAAAAAAAGAAGCAACAACTACAAAAAAAGAAGCAACAAAAACAAAGACCGAATGCAAAGCAGAAGGTAAAAAATGTTGCTCTTCTAAAAAATCAAAATAAAAAAATGCCTCAATTGAGGCATTTTTTTATTGTTTACTTAAATCTAGAACTTATTATTTTACTCTAACGCTCCATTCAAAATCCATTTCAGAAACCTGAACTCCTTTTTCATCGGTTCCAATGGATTTCATCCAAAAGGTTTGCCCCTCCCCTGTTGCGACAGTTTGTTTTATTGCTTCTTCTATCAAATGTCCATCATTACAGATAAATGTAATTCTACCTGTGGCTTTCTTGGTAAAATTCCCTTTGTTGTTAGCTACTAACATGGATATTTTTCTGCCACTTTTTTGAATTTGATACATTACCAAAGCGCCAGTAGACAACTCAGCAGCCATAGCTTGAACAGCAAAATACATAGAATTAAACGGATTTTGATTGATCCAACGGTGTTTTACACTTACTACACATTGCTTTTCGTTAATAGCTTTTACTCTTACTCCACACAAAAAAGCCGAAGGCAATTTAAAAAATAAGAATTGATTCAATTTTGATACGTTTATTTCCATTATATATTGGTTTTTGGGTAAAAGTACAAAAAAATACTATGCATACATATAAAATTACAATATCAACCCTAAACTGTATACACATCAACTAATAATACACTCAAAGTACAATTAATCAATAGAAAGTGACTAAATAAGCAGCAACTATAAAAAAATTAGTTTTGTTAATATTTTGTTAATATTTACTACTATGCGATACAAGATACTTTCTTTTAGACATATATTTGCATAAGAAATTACTATATACTTTAAATCATGGAAACATCATCAGAAAAAAACATCGCAACCTTTACTCATTTGAGTACATTGAGCCAGTATATAATTCCGTTTGGAAATTATATCTTCCCTATTTTGATTTGGACTTCAAAAAAGGATCAATCAGAATTTGTAGACCATCACGGAAAACAAGCTATTAACTTTCAATTGAGCATCCTTATTTACTCACTGGTTATGGCAGCAATTGCATTACCGATATTAATTTTTACTGTTTTTAATAATATGACCTTTGATGAATTCTATCACAATCAAGGATTAGTGATAAGAAATTTTAATTTTGAAGACCACATTGGACTTATTACAGTTGGAATCATCGCTGCGCTTGCCTTTGTTGGATTTAAAATAGCAGAATTCTTCTTAATAATTATTGCAGCTGTGAAAACATCAAATGGAGAAAAATACCAATATCCATTCACTATTCCCTTTATAAAGTAATCAATTATAAAGTAGTATATAGTAGTCTAATCAACGCTATAAATCATCTCAACTATCACCTGTAATGGAAAGTAATCAAAAAACGAACAGTTCAAATCAAACAAAAAATCAAAACGAAAATTATGAACATTGAAAACACAAAAGCCCAGATGCGTAAAGGTGTTCTCGAGTTTTGCATCTTATCAGTTTTAAAAGAAAAAGATGCCTACACTTCTGAAATATTAGACACTTTAAAAGACGCAAAATTGTTAGTAGTTGAGGGAACCATTTATCCTTTGCTAACACGATTAAAAAATGACGGATTACTCAACTATCGTTGGGAAGAATCAACCTCAGGACCACCAAGAAAGTATTATGGTCTAACTGAAATAGGTCAAACCTTTTTAACTGAATTAAGCGGCACTTGGAATGAATTATCCGAAGCCGTAAGTCTAATAACCAACCAAAAACAATAGTCATGAACAAAACTGTAAATATAAACCTAGGAGGAATGTTCTTCCATATTGATGAAGATGCATACCAAAAATTAACTCGTTATTTTGAAGCAATAAGACGTTCTTTGTCTAAATCATCTGGACAAGAAGAAATCATTAAAGATATCGAAATGCGTGTTTCAGAATTATTAAATGAAAAACAAAAAAGCGAAAAACACGTAGTAGGACTGAAAGATGTAGATGAAGTAATTGCTGTAATGGGGCAACCTGAAGATTACATCATTGAAGAAGAAACAAACGCTTCAGGAAAATTTAATGATTATAGCACAAGAGCTACCAAAAAATTATACCGAGATAAAGAAAAAGGAATGATTGGTGGTGTAGCTACAGGTCTTGGACATTACTTTGGAATCGATGCGGTTTGGTTAAAAATTATGTTCTTAATCTTTGTTTTTGCTGGATTTGGCTCAGGTATATTAGCGTATATCATCCTTTGGATTGTAACTCCAGAAGCCATCACCACTTCAGAAAAACTTGAAATGACTGGTGAACCCGTAACCATCTCTAATATCGAGAAAAAAGTTCGTGAAGAATTTGAAAATGTATCTGGTAAATTCAAAAATGCCGATTATGACAAAATGGGAAACCAAGTAAAATCTGGAGCTGAAAAATTGGGAAACTCTTTAGGTGATTTTATTATGACTCTTTTTAAAGTTTTCTCTAAAATTTTAGGTGTATTTATAATCTTGACAGGACTTTTTACACTAGTTAGCTTATTTATTGGGGTATTTACATTAGGCTCTTCAGCATTTATCGATTTTCCTTGGCAAAACTTCGTTGAAGCTGGGAACTTTGCTGACTATCCAGTTTGGAGCTTTGGATTATTGATGTTTTTTGCTATCGGAATCCCTTTCTTTTTCCTAACTATATTAGGATTCAAGTTATTATCACCAACTATTGGATCAATTGGAAACATTGCTAAATATAGTTTGTTGGCTTTGTGGTTAATCTCTATTGCCATCTTAATCTCTATAGGAGTAAAAACAGCCACTCAAGTAGCGTATGACGGAAAAACAGTAGCCAAACAAAATATCCCTTTGAATGCAAACGATACTTTGTTCGTGAAATTCAGATATAATGATTATTACACTAAAGATATCGACGATCATACTGAATTTGAATTTGTACAAGATTCTGCGAACAACAAATTGATCTATTCTAATAATGTAAGCTTGAGAATTTTATACACCGATGAAAAAACACCTTACATTCAAATTGAAAGAACAGCCAAAGGAAAATCGTTTCAAGACGCTAAATTCAGAGCTGAAAAAATTCAATATGGTATAAAAGTAGAAGGAAATCATTTGTACTTAGACAATTATTTATTGACCGATGTAAAAAACAAATTCCGTGATCAAGAAGTAGAATTGTATTTGTATTTGCCAGAAGGTACTTTATTGAAACCAGATGCATCAGTACAAAACTATGATCGTTCAGATAATGATTTCTTCAATTTACACTATAGCTCAGACAATTACGTTTACAAAGTAACTGATTCTCAAATAAAATGTTTAAATTGCCCTGATGATGAGGACGAGTGGAATGATGTAGAAAATGATTCAACCGCTACTAATGTTACCATCAATGAAAATGGCATTTCTATTAAAAAGGATACTTTAATTAAATCCAATAAGGATATAAAAGAATTAAAAATCAATAAAGACGGAATAATCATCAAAACCGAATAGTTATGGTAAAAATAATCACACTAGTAACAAAATTCATTATTGTTACGCTGACCGCTTTACTGTTTGCCTCTTGTAATTTGTCTGCAAATTTCAATTCCATCACAGGAAGTGGAAATGTGACTACCGAAAAGAGAATTGTAAATGGCGATTTTAAAAGTATTGAAGTAGGAAACGCTATCGACTTGGTAATCGAACAATCCGATAAAGTTGAAATCATTGTAGAAGCCGATGACAATTTGCAAAAAGAAATCACTACCAAAGTAGAAGACGGTAAGCTTATTATTGGATGCAAATACAGTTCTTTCTTGAATATCACTTCGAAAAAAGTAATTGTTCGAGCTCCTATTATTGAAGGCATTGAAGCCAATAGCGCTTCGACTGTAAATAGTAAATCAACCCTTAAAGCTTCTGAATTTAAGATTGATGCTTCGAGCGCGGCTTCTTTGGATTTGAACATAGAATCTGAAAAAATAATTTGCGATTCTGGAAGTGGAAGTAGCATAGTATTGAAAGGAAAAGCTATTAGTTTGCAAACAAGTTCTTCCAGCGGAAGTTCTATTAATATTGGCGAGTTGTTGGCAAACGATATCAAATCAGAGGCTTCATCAGGAAGTATTCAATCGCTACATCCGTTGGTGAGTCTTGATGCCGAAGCGTCGAGCGGAGCAAACATCTCCTATAAAAACAAACCTAAAAGACTAAAGAAAAGCGAAAGCTCTGGCGGTTCGATAAGCCAAGAATAGTTTTTAGTTGAAACAAAAAAAAGTCCTTCGCTGTGAAGGACTTTTTTTATGACTAAAATTAAGATGTAACCCAAAATTCTTATTGCCGCTCTTTAGCCCCGATCGCAGTGGAAATCCTTTGTTGCCGGGGTTCGGCAACAAAGATTATAACGGAGAGCGGGACTTTGAATACAAAAAAGCGCTTTGACTACTGCTCCTAAAAAAATTACTCTTTGGCTGCCAAATAACGCTCGGCATCCAATGCTGCCATACAACCTGTACCTGCAGCGGTAATGGCTTGGCGGTACACGTGATCGGCGGCGTCTCCTGCTACGAAAACTCCTGCTACATTCGTTTTTGAACTTCCTGGAACGTTAACGATATAACCCGTTTCGTCTAAGGTCAAGTAATCTTTGAAGATATCGGTGTTGGGTTTATGACCAATGGCTACGAAAAATCCAGTTGCTGGAATGTCATACACTTCATCGGTAATTTTGTTTTTTACTTTGATAGCCGAAACCACTTGTTTGTCTCCTAAAACTTCAACGGTATCGTGGTTTAAAAGGATTTCGATGTTTTCGGTTTTGCGTACTCTTTCTTCCATAATTTTGGAAGCTCTGAATTTTTCACTTCTAACCAACATCGTTACTTTTTTGCATAACTTAGATAAGTAGTGTGCTTCTTCGCAAGCAGAATCACCTGCTCCAACGATTACTACTTCTTGGTTTCTATAGAAAAATCCATCACAAACGGCACAAGCTGAAACTCCGCCACCCATTTTTAAATAATGTTGTTCTGAGGGTAAACCTAAATATTTTGCAGAAGCTCCTGTAGAAACAATCACGGTTTCGCAGTGTAATTCGATAGTATCATTAATCCAAACTTTGTGGATATCGCCAGAGAAATCAACTTTTGTAGCCCAACCGTCACGCACATCAGCGCCAAAACGTTGTGCTTGTTGTTGCAACTGAATCATCATTTCTGGTCCAGTTACACCGTCTACATAACCTGGGAAATTTTCAACTTCATTGGTCGTTGTCAACTGTCCACCAGGTTGCATTCCTTGGTACAAAACTGGATTCATATTGGCTCTAGCAGCATAAATAGCCGCGGTATAACCCGCAGGACCTGAACCTATAATTAGGCATTTTATTTTTTCGATAGTATTTGACATTGTGTTTTGAGTTTTTTAAAATACACGCAAAAATAGGATTTTAAAAAATAATAACTGGCTTAGAAGTATTTGTTTTGATTATGAAGTGATAAAAAAATACCTTTTTGGATAACAAAAAGATTTTTACAAGGATAGCATGAATTGTTTCCACTTATTTAATCATTTGTTTTTGATTCTTCTCGAAAACAAAAAAACAAAAACTATCATGTCTTTAGCTTTTTCTTTTTTGCCGCGGGGAATAACACATTATTTAAAATTAATCGATAACCTGGAGAATTAGGATGTAAGTCTAGTACCGTGGCAGGATCACCAACTTGGTGTTGAAAATCTTCGGGATCATGACCTCCATAAAAGGTGAACATACCCTTACCTTTTTGTCCATGAATATATCGTGCTTCGCCATTGAGTTCACAACTCCCTAATACAAGGATATTTGATTTTACCAATTCGGCATCAAAGGCAGTAGTTTGTCCCATAAACCCTTTGATCAATTGAGTATGATTCTGACACAACATACTAGGAATTGGATCCCACTTGGCGGAGAATTCCATTAAGGTAAAATAATCTTTTTCCATTGGGATTTTTCGTCTACCAGTCATGTCAATATTTGAAAATTCATATTGTTCTGGGCGTCGCTCCAAGGTGAAATTTTTGAAAGCAAAAGAGCGATCAAAGTTTAATAAAGATTGATAATTGGGGGTACTTGCATCCCCATCGAACATGGTTTCGCAAATATCTATCCCTTCGGCAGCCAAAGCAATGTCGAAACTATCGGTTGCAGAACACATAGCAAACATAAATCCACCACCAATTACAAAATGACTTATTTTTTGCGCTACAGCTCCTTTCTCCTCTGCTACTTTTGTATAGCCTAACTTCTTTGCTAAAGCTTCTGCTTCCTTTTTTTGATCAATGTACCAAGGGGTATTTTTATAGGCGCTATAAAATTTCCCGTATTGCCCCGTAAAATCTTCATGATGCAAGTGCAACCAATCGTAAAGCAGTAACTGATCTGATAAAACTTCTTCATCATAAACTGCTGTAAATGGAATCTCGGCATAGGTTAAGACGAGCGTTACTGCATCATCCCAAGGCTGTTTTCCTTTGGGAGTATAAACCGCTATTTTTGGAGCTTTCTCTAATAAAACCGATTCCATGTTCTGGGAAGGACTAGCAATTTGGTTCAGCAAATCAGTTTCTTCACTATCGGATAGTATTTCAAAACTTACCCCACGAATTTGGCATTCTTTACGAATTTCGGGTGCATCGGGCAACAAAAAAGACCCTCCTCTATAATTGAGTAACCAACTGGCTTTGTAATTTTTATCTAAACACCAATAGGTAATACCATAAGCTTTTAGATGATTTTGTTGTGCCGTTTCATCCATCGGCAACAATATAAACCCCGCATTGGCAGTATGAGATAATACTATGAAGCATAGTATAAAAAGAAAATTTGATTTCATCAGGTGCTATTTGTTTCTCAAAGATAAAACGATACAAATAAAAACTTCATCCTTTTACTAAAAAATACTTTGAAAAAAACGCTACTGATCATTTATCGAAAGAATCATCCCTCAAAAACACTTGGCTTACTTTTATCATTTCTTTTGAATTGAAATAAAAATGCGTAATACTACTCTTTTTCAATTTACTGAAAGACAATATATTTGAACCAAAATAAAAACAACTTATGAAAAACACTGTTAATTACACCAGCCCAATCTCAAAAAATGAAATAAATTATAGAACTTCAAAAAAAATAGGCGCTTGTCTATTAGCTGTTTTATTAGCTACTTTTTACATTTTATCGTTCCAATATTTATTGAATCATTAAAAAAAATTCAAAAAAGCTATTTTAGTCTAATTGGACTAGTTCGTTTTGTAGGGCATACACCACTAATCCAGCAATATTTCTTGAATTAGTTTTAAGGAGTAAATTGGTGCGATGACCTTCGGCAGTTCTTGGACTAATAAATAATTGCTCCCCTATTTCTGCGGCATTTTTTTGTTTACAAATCAATTTCAAAACTTCTATTTCGCGTTCTGAAAGTAAATTTCTGTCTAAACAACTCTTTAGTTTATTTCCAGAGAGCACTACATCTTTGATTACTTTGAGAACATAATCTGAATAATAAAATCCTTTAATAGCAACTTCATTAATTGTATGGATTAATTCAGTAGGTGATGCATTTTTCAACAAATAAGAAACCGCTCCTACATCAATCATATTAGCGACAAATGATTTTGAATCATAACTGGTTAGCGCAATAATTTTTATACTAGGAAATTCTTTATGAATAATTTTGGTAGCTTCTACCCCATTAATAACTGGCATTTTTAAATCGATCAGTACTATATCTGGTAATTCATTCGTACTTCTTAGAAAGTTAAGTAACTCTTGACCATTTGAGTCTTCGTGGAGAATTGTAAAATTAGGCTCTCTTTCTAATATGAAGGTCAATCCCTTTCTGAACAGTGCTTCATCGTCGACTAGAACAATTTTAATTTTTTTATCCATTTTTAAAAAATAAATTCAACGTTTACTCCTTTATTTACTTCTGATTGAAAAGACAGACTCCCTTTTAAAAAAGAAATTCTACTCTCAATATTTTTTAATCCTAAACCTTTTTTTTGTGCGCAATTGGCTTCATCAAAACCAATTCCATTATCTGTATATAAACATTTGACATAAGCACCATTGGAAACAAAACTAACGGTCATCTTTGTCGCTTTCCCGTGTCGCAAAGAATTATTTAACAACTCTTGCAAAATCCTAAAAACATGCAAATGTCTTCGTGTTTCAGTTTCATCGAATGTGACTTCATTATGATAAATCACTTCTACCCCTTTGGCAGAGCTAAACTCCATGCATAACTCTTCTACACCGGCATCTAATCCAAATTTTTCTAATACAGGTGGCAATAAGTCATGTGCTATTTTCCGTGAGTTTTCAAGTGCTTTACCTGTCAACGCAATCACATTGGATTTGATTCCCTCTAATTCTTGAATTGAAAGATTGGGTGTAGTTAACAAGTGAGCATTCAAAGCCACAACATTTAACTTTGAGCTAATATCATCGTGTAAATCTTGCGCAATACGTTTACGTTCTGTTTCTTGCGTTTCGATTACAGCTTTTAAAAGCTCTTTTTGATGCTCAATTTCGCTATCCTTTTTTTCAATTTCTTTTTGGATAATTTTTTTTCTAGAAAAGTAGAAGAATACAATTAGTACTACTGCCAAAATGATAAAGAAAAAGGAAGTGTACAGAATTACGAGCACAATTTCTTTTTCTGAAATGGCAGTACTTTCCATGTAATTAAGTGGTATTTAAAAAATAGAAACTATTCTATAACCAAAAATAGCTTTTTTTATTGAATAATCCTAAAATAAACTTAAAAAAACATCTTCTTTCTTGATTTATTTTTAAAGAAACTCACTTTCCATTCGTAAAAACAAATCCCTGTTGAATTATTGATTAAACAGGGATTTATATTCATTTACAATCAATTAGATTACTGATTAATTAAAACACCATTAGTACCATAAGGCGGACATGGTAGAGTTCCGTCATAAACATCTGTAGTGGTACTTTCCCCTTTACTAGTAAGTTGTCGTTTTATAGTATTATTTAAGTCCATACCCATAAAATAAGTAGTTACTTTACCTTTATCGTTAAGTCCTAAAAACAAACCTACATTGGCAACATCTCCTTTTCGAACGATTTCATTAATTATTTCAACTTCTATAATAAAACGTTGAATTCGCTTTCCATCGTACGAAGTAACTTCTTCTATGTCTTTAGCAGCATTCAACTTTTTATGCCATTCATTAATACCATTATAAGCAACTTGTGGCGAATATAAATGAGTTCTAAGCAAATCTGTTTTTACACCATTTTTATTGAAACTAGCAGTTTTAAATTGTTCTAATTTTTGAATATAAGAAGCATCTTTTAGTATCTCCGAATTAATAGCAATTAATTCGCTTCCTTTATCCGTTGTACCTAACATTTTGATGGTAATTGTACTTTCATCGTACCCCAAAACAAAGTGTACTTTTTTTACATTTGGAGTAGTAACCACCTTCAACACTTCATTTGTGGAAAACAAATAAGCGGCTACTTCTTTTTGTGAATCGGCAAATTTTGAATCTAAATTTGTGCCTAACCAATTTTCCTCTGGCGACTTTGTGGTTAAATCATTCTCCAGAGGAGCATCTTTTTGACACGAAGATCCGACTAAAATGATAGCTGCAAATAATAAATTAACAATGTTTTTTTTCATAAAATTAAATTTAAAGGTTTATAATTAACAAAATCAAGGACTTAAAATCAAAAAAAACTAGGCTTATCCTTTTTTTTAAACAAAAAACTGACTTTCCATTCGTATAAAATAAACAAATAATACAAAACCACTAAAATAGAATTAAATGTCCAAAGCATAAATTTCACTTCATTATTTAATTTAGCATTTATGTTGCCAACTACAAAAACCATTGTTGTGGCCAACAAATACATGAGTAGTCCAATAGTAACGTAATAATATTTTTTTTCTGAACTTAGCATATTATACAAATGAAAAATAGCAAACACAATGACACTCAAATTAGTAATCACTATAACGAACAAATTGTATTGAAAAAATTGTTCATAATCGAACCAACTCTGTATTCCTATACCAGTTAAAACCAAAGCTGTTGTGCTATAAATTATCCGTTTTTGCACTTTCATACAAGTTAAAGAACCATAAAAAAGCCCCATTAAAAACATCTGCCCAATAAAATACAAATTCATTAAAAATAAATTATTCTTATGCAAATGGTACAATGCTTCCATACTTAGTTGTATAATGGTTACAAAAAGCAAGAATATCAAAAAAAAGCCATTAACCTTTTCTTTTTTGAAAAAGCTAATGGCATATAAACTCAAATTTAGTACTAAAATACTATAAGATAAATATATTAAAAAAACATTCATTATTAAGTATTCATTGGACTATTAGGATCTCCATAAGGAGGACATGGTCGACTTGCATCGAAAACAACTGGCTCATCTCCTAAAGTTTTAGCTACTCCTGCATTTTCTGGAAAAACATCTTCATAAATTCCTGTTTTAGCATTCAACACTGTTCCTACCAACATCAAGGTTTCTTCGCCAGCTGTATTAATTCCTTTGTAGGCACGAACTGCATCTATTTTTTGATTCATTACCAATTGCAAGGATTCTAACGGGATCAAATAGGCGTCTATTTTTTTAGATTTAGCTGCTTCTTTGGGCGCTTTGTACTTTTTAACCCATTCTTGAGCTGTTGGTAAAGTGATTTCAATTTTTCCTGGAAATTTTTCTTCAGTCATGATAATATTAGTAAATTAGTTAATAATAGTTGATGCTAAGCTAGACATTTTTTTATTACAAAAACAAAAAATTAAGGAAGAAATCTCTTTCTAGATCATGACTTCCTGATTTATAAAACACTAAAAGGGAACATCGCTATCATCGTCGGCATCATTGTTAAACGTGCTACCAAAAGCTTCATTGGCTGAAGGCAAATTTCTAGTAAAATCCTCTTGATTCATACTCGAAGGTAAATCGTCATAGCCACTGCTGTAATCCTCTAAATTATCAAACTTACCTAAGCTTCCAACGAATTTTAATCGAACATTTTCCAGACCACCGTTTCTGTGCTTTGCGATGATGAATTCTGCTTGACCTGCGGTTGGTGACTGCTCATCATCATCCCATTCTTCAATTTTATAATACTCCGGACGATAGATAAACGATACAATATCCGCATCTTGCTCAATCGCACCCGATTCACGAAGATCCGAAAGCAAAGGTCGCTTACTAGAACCACGGGTTTCTACCGCACGCGATAATTGTGAAAGTGCAATAACTGGCACATTGAGTTCTTTTGCCAAAGCTTTTAGGTTTCGAGAGATGGTAGATATTTCTTGTTCACGGTTTCCACCTCCTTTTCCGTTTCCTCCGGCAGTCATCAGCTGCAAATAATCTACAATAATTAATTTAATCCCGTGTTGTGATGCTAAACGACGGCATTTGGCACGCAAATCAAAAATGGAAAGAGAGGGAGAATCATCAATAAACAAGGGTGCTTTCTCTAGATTTTTCACTTTGGTACTCAATTGTTCCCACTCGTGTTTTTCTAACTTTCCTGTACGTAACTTTTCAGAAGACAAACCAGTTTCGGAAGAGATCAAACGAGTAATCAGCTGTACCGAGGACATCTCCAACGAAAAAACAGCTACAGGTTTTTGAAAATCAATAGCTATATTTCTTGCCATCGATAATACAAAGGCTGTCTTACCCATACCAGGACGAGCTGCAATAATAATCAAATCAGAAGGTTGCCAACCCGAAGTAACTTTGTCAAGCTTTTCAAAACCAGTAGCCACTCCACTCAAACCTTCTTGGCCAGCGATTTCTTCGATACGTTTTTTGGCTTGAAGTACTAAACTTTGTGCGGTTTCCGAACTACGTTTTACGTTCCCTTGGGTCACCTCGTATAACTTGGATTCGGCTTTGTCTAACAAATCAAAAACATCGGTAGTTTCGTCATACGATTCTTCGATTATTTCAGAAGAAATCCTGATCAAACTTCTTTGAATATACTTTTGTAAAATAATTCTAGAGTGAAATTCGATATGCGCAGAGGAAGATATCTTTTGCGTTAACTGAATCAGGTAAAAATCGCCACCTGAAAGGTCTAATTTGGCATTCTTTCTTAGCTGGGCAGAAACTGTTAATAAGTCAATAGGTTGTGACTCGGTAAACAATTGAACAATAGCCTCAAAGATATGTTTGTGTGCTTCTTTGTAGAATGCATCGGGTTGTAAAATATCAATTACCTCATCTACCCCCTTTTTGTCAATCATCATAGCACCTAGTACAGCCTCTTCTAATTCTAGGACCTGTGGAGGTAACTTTCCTTTTTCTAGGTTAATAATAGTGGAGCGATCCACTTTGATTGGGCTTATTGATTTAAAATTTTCCATAGAACGAATTTAAAAAAAAATAGAAGGTTTATGCTATTGAGTTATTACATAAAAATGTTTATAACTAAAGTTTTTTTGTTGATAACCATAAAAAAAGTCCGAAACCAAACGGCTTCGGACTTCAAAATATTTTGTAGGAATTTATTCTTTAAAATGCCCCATTTTGCTGTATTTATCCATCCTTTGAGCGATTAATTCTGCTGTTGATAAGTCTTTCAACTCATTAAATCCTTTCAAAATATAATGTTCAACCGTTTTGAAAGTCGTTTCTCTATCATAATGTGCTCCACCAAGTGGTTCAGGAATGATATCATCGACTAATTTTTGCTTTTTCATATCGGCTGAAGTCAATTTTAACGCTTCTGCCGCTTGCTCTTTGTACTCCCAACTTTTCCATAAAATTGAAGAACATGATTCTGGCGAAATTACAGAATACCAAGTATTTTCGAGCATATACACGCGATCTCCTACTCCAATTCCTAAAGCTCCTCCAGAAGCTCCTTCCCCAACAATTACGGTAATGATAGGTACTTTTAAGCGTACCATTTCAAAAATATTTCTTGCAATTGCCTCTCCTTGTCCTCTTTCTTCAGCTTCTAAACCAGGATAAGCACCTGGAGTATCTACTAGAGTCAACACTGGAATACCAAATTTTTCAGCCATTTTCATCAAACGTAAAGCTTTTCTGTAGCCTTCTGGATTGGCCATACCAAAGTTTCGGTATTGACGGGTTTTGGTATTGTATCCTTTTTGTTGTCCTACAATCATAAAAGATTGCCCACCAATTTTCCCTAAACCACCAATCATGGCCTTATCATCTTTGAAACTACGATCTCCGTGCAATTCTAAAAATGTATCGCCACATAGTGCTTTAACATGATCTAAGGTATAAGGGCGATTGGGATGTCTGGATAACTGAACACGTTGCCAAGCAGTAAGATTTTTATAGATGCTTTTTTTTGTTTCTACCAACTTCTTGTTAATTTCTTTACAGGTCGGGGTAACATCAACATCTGATTCTTTTCCGATAATGACGCATTTTTCTAACTGCTCCTCTAATTCTTTGATGGGAAGTTCAAAATCTAAATATTCCATAGGACTTTTTGCGTTTGTATTATTTTGCAATTCTTAAGGTGTGCAAATGTAAAAATTTAATTTGTTTAAGCCTTACATTTTCCTGGATTGTATAGGAAAGCATAACGCTTATGTCTGAAATTTAAAATTTAGGCTGTTTAGGGTTTTTTATTTTTTTCAGCAGCTAATTCTCTTCTTGATTTGTATTTTTTTAGGTATTCACCTTTTGGAGTTCCATCATCAAAAGATCCAAATTTCACAATAAATCGAGTTCCTTTTCTAGCGGCTTCATTAGTAAAGTTTTCATATTCAATTCTATACAATGCAGAATACATTTCTGCACGCCCAACGCCGTGATAGCAATGAATAAGAACGGGATAATTTGATTTATCATCCATGATTTTAAAAAAAGCATCCAAATTTTGTTGCTTAGGAACCTGATCTGTACCAACATTAAAATAATTTGTATTTGGAATTTGTCTTACCGCTTTAATTTCATCAATGAGCTCTTGGGGATTTTCTGGATTATTAACTAAATCGTTTGTACCAGGAAATCTAAGGTCAATGATTGACTTTATTTTATATTTTTTCACATAACTTTCTATTTCATCTGGCGGAATTACACCTGATTTATAGACCTTTCCTTCGGTAATAGTTTCAAAATTATGATTAATATTCATATCATAGACATATTTTCCAACAGCTATGATTACGATAACAAGCAGGGAAAGGAATAGTATTTTTTTATTTTTATTCATTTTTATTTAGTAATTAAAATCTATTTGTAATACATCTTTTTTTCTACGATTCTATTCATATAATCTTGAATAAAAGCCTTGCAATTTAGCTCGATTTCATTCATTTCGGCATTTCTATTTTTAATTAAATTTGTTTTTAAAGCTTTATCATTTTTGTCATAAAAACCAATAGCCGTCTTACCGTCAAAGGTACAAATATAATTCCCCTTAGAAAACTGATAAATATTGCCTGTTGAATTAATAACAAAAGGTTCACTTGATTTTTTATCCAATAAACTTCTTCCCCAGCTTCTAAAAGGTTTAGGATATCCAATCATATCTAATATTGTTGGATAAATATCTATTTGTTGCGCCAAATCAGTATCTACTCCTACATATTTGCTGTTCGGTTTATAGATAATAATTGGAACTGCAAATCGGTTGATTGGTTTTTCATATTCCTCATAATAAATTTGATTGCAATGATCGGCCACAAGAACAAAAATAGTATTG
The DNA here is from genome assembly GCF_027531905.1 of Flavobacterium sp. Taxonomy (GTDB): domain Bacteria; phylum Bacteroidota; class Bacteroidia; order Flavobacteriales; family Flavobacteriaceae; genus Flavobacterium. Next base: position 24,910 of record NZ_JAPZSU010000009.1, read on the forward strand.
GAAAACCAAGGCTCTTTTTTAGCTTCATTAAAGAAACGTTTTAAGGCAAAATCAGTATATTCAACACACTTGTGTATAGGAACATTACCTTCTGCAAAAGTCTTTTCGTATTTTTTGGGTATGATGTAAGGCTCATGAGACGAAACTGTAAAAATAGAAGCGAAAAAAGGAGTGCTTTTTTTATCTAAGGTTTTTTTCATAAATTGAAAAAAGGGTTCGTCCCAAATACCCCAAACTCCATCGAATTGTGAGTCATCATTAAATTCTGTTCTTCCATAATAATTATCTACTCCCAAAATATTTGAGAAACCAAGAAACCCCATGGATCCATTGGCAGCACCATGAAAAAAAGAAGTGTTGTAGCCCTGACTTTCAAGCGTAGAAACTAGAGATTCTATTTTTTGTTTGGGAAATGGAGATGAAGTGAAAGCTTCTTTAAATGAAGGTATTCCCGCCAAAACTGACGACATTCCATGAATTGATTGCCTACCATTGGCATAAGCATTAGTAAAAATTAAACTATGCTGAGATAGTGAATCTAAAAATGGAGCATGACTTTTGTAATTTGGTATTCCAGATTTTTTATTGAATGCACCAATATATTCACGTCCGTAGCTTTCTAGAATAAAAACCACAACATTGGGTTTTGTTTGGGGATTATTATGATATTGCTTTATAGGTTGTACTTTTTCTAAAATCAATTTTTCCGTAACATCTGGATAATTTGTTTTCAAAAAATAATTACTAAACATAGTCCTAATAATAGCGAAAGGAGTGTTTAAAACTATATCCGAATGCACAATATTTTTTACATGTCGGCTCGCATCCAAAATATTAATTGGCCGAGTCGATTTATTAAAATCACCTCCTCGAATTCCTCCTATAACAAGAAGTATTACAAGTAAAAAACTAAGTATTGAAAAAATAAAATATTTTGATCTCTCTAATGGAACAGTCTGTTTTATCCTAACCTTTTTATACAAATACACCCACAAAGCAGCCAACAAAACAAATAATAGGAAAACGTACCAATAACGAAGTGCAAAACTAAAAAAAAGCGTTGTTTTATTGGTCTCGTGTTCCAAAACATTTATAACAGCTATCGTAGTCCTTGAAAAAGTATATTTATAATAAATAAAATCTACAAAATTCGTGGCATAAGCAATCAAATTGGTTGAAAAATAGAGGTAAAAAATAAATTTTTGATAGCTCGGATTCGTATTTTTAATCATCGGTACAATAGAAAACACTATAAACAAAAGATTTACATACAAAATTGCTGTAGTATCAAATGCTAAACCATAGTAGCATAAATCCAAAAAATCCAAAAAAGAATCTTGTTTTAATAGATCACTATTAAATGAATAGAAAAGTATTCTAGCAATAAAATAAAAAAAATAGGCCAACAAAATTCGATAGAGCAATACTTTATACTCGTTTATACGTAAGTGTTTATACATAGCATCAATGAAAATTAATAAAAAAAATAATTGCAAATATATTGCATTTTATGGTTTGAAAAACATGAATAACAATTCAGTTATTCCCAAAATCTACATCAGAATTCGTAGTGCTATTGAATTACTCAAAAAAACAAGAGATTATGGGCTATTTTTTAAAAAAAGCAACAACGTTCGGCACACAGCTACACAAAATATAAAATAATGAGCTAATATTTTAGTATTTATAATAAAAAAAGGAGTAAGCTATTGGTTTTAAAAAAAAATTATGCTGCAGTTGAATTCTAATGCCAAATCTGAATTTATATCGATTTTGCAACGCTTTCAGTTATCAAAACTAATCCTGAATCAATTTTATTCTTTCCTATTTTTGAATAAATAATTACTATTAACCCAATAAACTATTTTAAACAAAGACCCACTTGGTAGGCTTTCAATCTGAAAAAAACTCATTTTTCAAAAAAAGAGATTTAGAAGTTTTTTTTGTATTAATTTTAATAATACATTTTTATTTTATGAATAAAATTAAAAAAAATATATATTTTTGAAAAAAAAAAAAATAAAAAAACACAAAAATGCCTGGATTTGAATGGTTTTCAATTGAAGAAAAAAAGCAAGTAAATGATGTACTTGAGTCTGGAGTTTTGATGCGTTATAATTTTGATGGAGCTAGAAATGGCCATTGGAAAGCATTAGAATTGGAAAGTGAAATTTCAAAAAAACTGAATGTAAAGCATACACACTTATGTTCAAGCGGTACTGCAGCCTTACAAATAGGTTTAGCAGCTTTGGGTATTGGTAGTGGTGACGAGGTCATCATGCCTACATTTACATTTGTTGCAACTTTTGAAGCTATTTTGTCAGTGGGAGCAATACCCGTACTTGCAGATATAGATCAAAGCTTGTCATTAAATGTTGAAAATATTAAAAAAGCTATTACCCCAAAAACCAAAGCGGTTATGCTGGTTCACATGTGTGGTGCTATGGGAGAAGTTGAAAAAATAGCTGAATATTGCAAAGCCAATAATTTGTTTTTGGTAGAAGATGCTTGTCAATCTATAGGAGCTACCTTTCAAGGTAAAGCACTTGGTACATTTGGAGATGTAGGTACTTATTCTTTAGACTATGTAAAAACAATAACTTGCGGAGAAGGAGGTGCTGTTTTTACAAATAATTCAAAAACACATGAGATAATTCAGGCTTTTACAGACCATGGACATGACCATATTGGGAACGATAGAGGAGCAGAAAATCATCCATACATAGGATTTAATTTCAGAATTTCAGAACTTAATGCTGCAGTAGGAGTTGCGCAAATAGCTAAGCTTGATAAAATTTTGGAGACTCAAAGAAAACATAAAAAACAAATTAAGGAAGCATTTGGAAACTTTCCTCAAATAAGTTTTAGAAACATTGGAGATACAGAAGGCGAAAACGCATCTTTTTTAACCATATTTACACCTGATCAAGATACCGCTCAAAAACTGGTTGAAGCACTTAAAAAAGAAGAATTGGATGCTTATTTTTATTGGTATATAAACAATTGGCACTACTATAAAAAATGGGATCATTTAAAAGGTTTAAAATCACCATTTTCTTATAGTAATGAAATAAAAAATGGATTTACTACTTGGACAGATTCGGGTTTTCCAATATCTGATCAAATAATGTGCAGAACAATTTCTTTTTTAATAAAACTAAATTGGTCAGAGGAAGAGATAGAAAACAGAAAGTCTAAAATCATTCAATCGTTAAAAGCCGTATTTAATTAATATAATCAATAAATGAAAATAGTTTGTTTAATACCCGCAAGATTAGAATCAACAAGATTACCTGGAAAAATGTTGAAAAAAATAGGCGAATATCCAGTAATAGTTCAAACTTATTTGGCAGCAAAAAAACTAAATTTATTTGATGATATTTGGGTGGTAACAGAAAACAAAGAAATAGGCAAAGCGATAGAAGATTTAAATGGAAAAGTTTTTTATAGTACCAAGCCGCACAATTCTGGATCGGATAGAATTGCTGAGGCTGCAGAAGCTATAGAAGCTGATGTTATAGTAAATGTGCAAGGAGACACTCCTTTGATTTATAAAGAATCAATGATAAAACTTTTAGATTGTTTTAGAAATAACTCCACAAGACGAGTAGATTTAGCATCTTTAATGACCAAATTAGATGAAACAGAAAATGCAAATGACTCCAATATTGTAAAAGTAGTTGTAGATAATAACGATTTTGCACTTTATTTTTCTCGATCACCTATTCCATTTAGTAAAAACAATGAAGTTGATATAAATTATTATAAACACATTGGCGTTTACGTATTTAGAAAAGAAGCACTTTTAAATTTTTATAACTCACCTCAAACCCCTTTAGAAAAAGTAGAATCAATTGAATGTTTACGATATCTTGAAATTGGTAAAAAGATAAAAATGGTTTATACCGATGAATTTACTCTTGAAATAGATACGAATAAGGATTTAGTAAACGCGATAACTTATTTTAAAAATAATTAAACCTAATATGACAAATTACAGAAATTTCCCAATGGTTCCTAGAATAATTTATGGAAGAGAATCAATTTCACAGCTTGATACTATTATTTCAGCAAAAAGAACTGATGATGGAAAAATGGTTTTTTTAGTAGATTATTTTTTTGAAAATAACACAGAATTTCTTAAACAAATTCCAATTAAAGCGAATGATATTTTAGAATTTATAGATGTAACTCATGAACCAAAAACTTCTTATGTAGATGAGATAAGAGATACTCTTGTGAAAAAAGGAACTATTGATGGAGTAATTGGCATAGGTGGTGGCAGTGTTCTTGACATGGCCAAAGCAGTTGCACTAATGATCACTAATGAAGGATCTTCTAGCGATTACCAAGGATGGGATCTTATTAAAAATGCCGGCGTTTATCACGTTGGTATTCCTACTCTTTCTGGAACAGGTGCTGAAGTAAGCAGAACAGCGGTACTTACAGGACCGACCAAAAAACTGGGCCTTAATTCAGATTTCACTCCCTTTGACCAAGTTGTTTTAGACCCTAATTTGATTAAAGACGTCCCTGTAAATCAAAGATTTTACACCGCCATGGATTGTTATATACATTGCATAGAATCTCTTACGGGGCATTTTTTAAATGCATTTAGCAGAAGTTATGGCGAAAAAGCTTTGGAACTTTGCCAAGACATCTATCTTAAAAAAGATGTTTGGGACAATGATTCTGATGAAAAATTGATGATGGCATCGTGGCATGGTGGTATGAGTATTGCCTATTCTCAAGTAGGAATTGCTCATGCACTGTCTTACGGGCTTTCTTTTATGTTAGGCACAAAACACGGAATTGGAAACTGTATCGTATTTGATCATTTAGAAGAATACTATCCTGAAGGAGTAAGAGAATTTAAAGAAATGGTAAAAAAGCATGCTATTGATCTACCAAAAGGGATAACAAAAGGTCTTACTGAAGAACAATGGGAAACAATGATTAACGTAGCGTACGGCATGGAACCTCTTTGGCAAAATGCTTTAGGTCCTGATTGGAAAAATAGTATGACAAAAGAAAAAATAAGAGCTTTATATGAGAAAATGTGATTTTTTGGATTCAAGACTTTAAAATATTTTTTTTGGGGTTTGATTGTAAGTCTAAATAATTTATTTGCAGCAAATTTTTACAGTACAATTTAAACTAAGAAACCTTATCCTTATAATGTTTAAAAACCCCATTTAAAATTACTGTAACCACTATTATGAATGCCCCAATATAAAATTCTGTACTCATTTTTTCTTTTCCTCCAATGATAAAATAAGCCAAGATGATACCATAAACAGGTTCTAAATTTGTGGTTAGCATAACGGTATATGGTGATAAACGACGCATTACTTTTACCGAAGCCGTAAAAGCATAAGCGGTACAAATGGAAGATAAAAGCAAAATTAGCGCCCAGTTTTTTGGCGTTAAAACAAAAAAATCTGCCGAAAAAGAACCATTGCAAACAAAGTAAATGGTAATAAATACAAAACCAGCCAAAAATTCATAAAAAGCGATTACCGAAGGCTCATGGTGTTCAATTAATTTTCCGTTGAATAATGTAAACACAACTCCTAAAATAATGGAGATCAAAGCCAAAAGCATTCCGTGTAAGTAATTGATTTCTACATGAAGAATCAATGCTAATCCCGCTATGATTACCAATCCGAAAAACACTTCATACCACAATACTTTTCGTCCGTAAAAGATAGGTTCCAAAATAGAAGCAATAAAAGCACCTAAAGAAAAAACAGACAGAGTGATAGAAACAGTAGCCACCTTAATAGATTCAAAAAAGGTAATCCAATGCAGCGCAATAAGCAATCCAACAAAAACTAGTTTTAACACTGCACTAAAAGAAACCTGGAAAGGAATCTTCTTCAACAAGAGGAAACACCCTAAAAAAATCGCCGCAAATAACATGCGATACCACACCAAAAAATCAGCATCAATAGTAATTAAAGCACCCAAAATGGCTGTAAATCCCCAAATAAAAACAATCAAATGAAGATTAAGGTAACTCTTTAAATTATCGTTTGGCATTACGTAATAAATAAATGGCTAATATTCCGAAAAAGATATTGGGCAACCACACCGCTAAAAGTGGCGAGAAAGAAGACATTTCTGCTATAGTGCTAAAGATTTTATCAAAAAAAACAAATGCAAATGCGATCGCAATTCCAATGGCAAGATTCGTTCCCATCCCTCCTCTTCGCTTCATGGCAGAAACCGAAACTGCAATTATTGTTAGTATAAATGCCGAAACGGGAACACTGTATTTTTTATATAAAACTACTAAATAGACATTGATATTTGAAGAACCCCTCTTGCGTTCTTTCTCGATAAAGGCATTGAGTTCCGTAAGACTAAGGGTTTCTGCAATATATACCAAAGGCGTTAAATCTTCTAAATCAAAAGCAAAACGAAATTTTTTTTCAGGAGCTTTCTCAATTTTATCACCCATTGCACCAACGGTTCGTTTGGTATAATCATAAAGCGTATAGGTGCTGTCTTCGGGATTCCATTTGATTCTACTTGCAGTCATTTTAGACATCAATTGTTCTTTCTCGAACTTCTCTAGCGAAAAATTAAAAGCCATTTTGTTTTCTGGGTTAAAACTATTCACATAAATGAATTCATGGTCATTGATTTGTCGATACACATCGGTATTGTCACCATGCATGGCCTCTTTCCCTCCTCCTTTTAGATAGGTGTACCTAAAATTATTGAACTCCTCACTGGCGGAAGGCACGAGAAAAAATCCCATCAACAACACCAAAATAGAAACAATTGAAGCACCAATAATATACGGTCGTAAAAATCGACCAAACGAAATCCCTGAACCCAAAATAGCAATAATCTCAGTATTATTGGCCAATTTGGAAGTAAACCAAATAATAGATAAGAATAAAAATATGGGAAACAGTGAATTGGCAAAATAGATAGTAAAATTGTAGTAATAAAATGCAATGTCTAGAAAAGGGATCTTATTCTCTAACATTTTATCAATTTTCTCTGAAACATCAATTACAATTCCAATCGGAACAAACAACAATAACATTACACCAAAAGTAGCCAAGTAGCGCTTCAAAATGTATTTGTCAATTATGGTCAGCTTCATTTCTTAAAGTTAGAGGTTAGAGGTTAGAAATTAGAGGTTAGAAATTGTATGTCTCACAAAGACTTCTAATCTCTAACATCTAATTTCCTGTTTTTTTTACAATCTTTGGCTCATGTTTTTGACCATCATTTCTTTCCAAGGTCTAAAATCGCCCGCTAAGATATGTTTTCTAGCTTCACGAACCAACCACATATAAAACCCTAAATTATGAATAGTAGCAATTTGCTTTCCAAGCATTTCATTAGAAGCAAACAAATGACGTAAATAGGCTTTGGTATAAAAAGTATCTACATAAGTAATTCCCATTTCATCAATTGGCGAAAAATCAGCTTCCCATTTTTTATTTTTAATATTGATTGCCCCATTAGCGGTAAACAACATGCCGTTTCTAGCGTTACGAGTAGGCATCACGCAATCAAACATATCAATTCCTAAAGCTATGTTTTCCAAAATATTAATTGGCGTTCCCACTCCCATCAAATAACGGGGTTTGTCTTCCGGTAAGATTTCGCAAACCACCTCTGTCATGGCATACATTTCTTCGGCTGGTTCACCAACAGAAAGCCCACCAATCGCGTTTCCTTGTTGTCCCGCATTGGCAATGTATTCTGCCGATTGGCGACGCAAATCTTTATAAGTACTCCCTTGTACAATAGGGAAAAACGTTTGCTCATATCCATATTTGTAAGGCACTTTTTCTAAATGATTGATGCAACGATTCAACCAACGGTGCGTCATGTGCATAGAACGCTGTGCATAACGATAATCACAAGGATAAGGCGTACATTCATCAAAAGCCATGATAATATCTGCTCCAATCGTGCGCTGAATTTCCATTACATTTTCAGGCGTAAAAAAATGATAGGAACCATCAATATGCGACTTGAACTTTACTCCTTCTTCTTTAATTTTACGATTGGCCGATAAAGAATACACTTGATATCCTCCAGAATCGGTCAAAATATTGCGATCCCAATTCATGAATTTGTGCAAACCTCCTGCTTTTTCCAAAATATCGGTTTGTGGACGCAAATACAAATGGTAGGTATTTCCTAAAATAATATCCGGATTAATATCGTCTTTCAATTCGCGTTGATGTACTCCTTTTACCGTTCCAGCGGTACCCACAGGCATAAAAATAGGGGTTTCAATCACCCCATGATCAGTGGTGATACTTCCAGCTCTTGCTTTAGATTGTGGATCTTTTTGTAATAAATCAAATTTCATGGCTCTCTTTTTTCAGAGTGCAAAGATAATTTATTTAAGATTTACGAATTGCTATTTACGATTTTATTTAACACGAACGAATTGCTGATGCATATAGGCAAGTCAACAGCAAGGACAGGCAACTGTTCGGACAAGTCACGACCTGTCCCGACAGTGTAACAATTGTTACACAAAAAACCATTTTATACCTTTACTTTTGCCTTAGTCAAACAAAAAAAACAAAATTGAATTCTTATGACAGTAGAACATTTCATTAAAGAAAAACGCGGTACCATTGTAGACGTAAGAACCAGAGAGGAATTTATGGGCGGACATGTTGCTACTTCTATCAATATTCCGCTAAATGAAATTCCGGAACGTATGGAAGAAATCAAATCTTTGGCTAGCCCGCTAATATTATGTTGCGCTTCTGGTGGTCGCAGCGGTCAAGCCGAATATTATCTTTCACAGCAAGGTATAGAATGCCTAAATGGCGGTTCATGGTTAAACGTGAATTTTCATCAATCCCTTCAAAACAAAATCGATTAATATGTTTACTTTTTTAAAACGTCTTTTTGGCCTTGGTCATGCCATTAATTACAAATCATTACTTCAACAAGGAGCCATAATCGTAGATGTACGCAGCAAAGTGAATTCCAGGGAGGTCACATTCAAGGTTCCCTTAATATTCCTGTTGATGTATTACGTCAAAATTTAAACCAATTAAAAAATAAAAACCAAGTCATTATTACTTGCTGTGCCTCAGGCATGCGAAGTGCCTCTGCCAAAAGCATCTTAAAAGCAAGTGGCTACACCGAAGTGTACAATGGTGGTGGCTGGAGTAGTCTGAAAAGCAAATTGTAAACCTTTAAATTTATGAGTTTGTAGTTGATGGTTTATAGTTTGCGGCTCATTAACCTAAAACATAGCTAGACAAACGCTACAGAACAAGGCTGCTCTTGACTTTACATTTCATCAACACATGACTTTAATTAATTTAAGATTGGCTCTCGCTGGTCTTTTCTACTATTATTCCTACGTCTTTTTGAAAAATGAAAGCCCACTTATCATTCTCTAGAAATTGCTTCCAAAATCATTGGTCTTCCCGAAAATAAAATTTACTTTTGCAGCAGTTTAACTTTTACAAACAAAATGAAGCCTAACACACAACAATTAAACGATTTAACTATCCAAGTTAGAAGAGATATTCTTCGTATGGTACACGCTGTTAATTCTGGACACCCAGGTGGTTCTCTAGGATGTACAGAATTTCTAGTTACTCTTTATCAATATTTAATGGATCGCAAAGAAGGATTTGATATGGACGGTATTGGAGAAGATGTTTTCTTCTTGTCTAATGGTCATATTTCTCCAGTATTCTATAGCGTATTGGCTAGAAGTGGTTATTTTCCTGTAGCAGAACTGGCTACGTTCCGATTATTAAATTCTCGTTTACAAGGACACCCAACTACTCACGAAGGTTTACCGGGTGTTAGAATGGCTTCTGGGTCTTTAGGACAAGGATTATCTGTTGCTTTGGGTGCTGCTCAAGCAAAAAAATTAAATGGAGACGCACATATCGTTTATACTTTACACGGAGACGGCGAATTGCAAGAAGGACAAAACTGGGAAGCCATTATGTATGCTTCTGCTAAAAATGTAGACAACCTTATTGCAACTGTTGACGTAAACGGAAAACAAATTGATGGTACTACTGACGAAGTATTGAACATGGGCAGCTTGAAAGCAAAATTTGAAGCTTTTGACTGGGAAGTTCTTGAAATCAAAGAAGGAAATAACATCGATGCAATTATTGCTGGAATGACTGAAGCTAAGGCTAAAACTGGAAAAGGAAAACCTGTTTGTGTTTTGTTGTATACTGAAATGGGTAATGGTGTGGATTTTATGATGCATACGCATGCTTGGCACGGAAAAGCTCCAAATGACGCTCAATTAGAAAATGGTCTAGCACAAAATAGTTCAACTTTAGCAGATTATTAAGATGAAATTAATTTTCACCTCTCTTTTTTTTGTTTTATTTATTAATCATCAGACAGTAAAAAAAACATATCTCTTCGATTATTTTTTAGAGTATGAAGAAAAAAAAACAGGGGATAAATTTTTTATTCTAATAAATTCTAAAGACCCTAGTTATTACTATTGGGGATACAATAACTATTTTGAAAAAAGAATTGGATTTATACATGACGACAACAGCGATTCGAGTTATAAAATTGCTTATAAGAACCACAACAATTCAGTTCAATTTACATACTTAGAGTCTATAAAAGTGAAGAAAAGCAACTATGTAAATCCATATGTAATACAAAGCAATACAGACAAAAAGGATAGCTTAAATACCAACCTCACTGCTTTTGCTTATTATAAAAAAATAAGAAAAAAACATTCGAGAAAAATTGAAGCCACATTTGAAAATTGTGAACTTAAAATGCCTTTTGAAATATTTAATCATCTTACGCATGGCACTTTTACTGACAAACCTATAGCGATACCAAAAGGTATTTTAATTTACTTTTCTGTAGATTATACAAATGGAGTAATTCTTAAATACTCCATGACAAACAAAAAAAACATCAAAACACAACTAAACATACCTCAATAAATGAAAAAATATACAAATACAGGTAGTAAAGATACTCGTTCAGGTTTTGGAGCGGGAATGACTGAATTGGGTCAGAAGAACGAGAATGTAGTAGCACTTTGTGCGGATTTAATTGGGTCATTGAAATTTGATGATTTCAAAAAAAATCACCCAGAGCGTTTTTTCCAAATCGGAATTGCAGAAGCTAATATGATTGGAATCGCAGCTGGATTAACTATTGGAGGAAAAATTCCATTTACAGGAACATTTGCTAACTTTTCTACAGGTCGTGTTTACGATCAAATTCGTCAATCGGTAGCTTACTCTGATAAAAATGTAAAAATTTGTGCCTCACACGCAGGATTAACGCTTGGAGAAGACGGAGCTACACACCAAATCCTAGAAGATATTGGATTAATGAAAATGTTACCAGGCATGACGGTAATCAACACTTGTGATTACAACCAAACCAAAGCAGCCACTATTGCCTTGGCAGATCACCATGGTCCTGCTTACTTGCGTTTTGGTCGTCCTGTGGTGCCTAACTTTATGCCAGCAGACGAGCCATTCGTAATAGGAAAAGCTATTTTATTGAACGAAGGAACAGATGTTACGATTGTTGCCACAGGTCACTTAGTTTGGGAAGCCTTAATCGCTGCTGAAGCATTGGAAGCCAAAGGAATTTCTGCCGAAGTAATCAACATCCACACCATCAAACCTTTGGATGAAGAAGCTATTTTGAAATCGGTTGCCAAAACTAAATGTGTGGTAACAGCTGAAGAACATAACATCTTAGGAGGTTTAGGCGAAAGTGTTTCTAGAGTTTTAGCTTTAAACACTCCTGCTCCGCAAGAATTCGTAGCGGTAAATGATAGTTTTGGAGAATCTGGAACACCAGAACAATTAATGGAAAAATACCAATTGAATCATCAAGCGATCGAAGCTGCTGTTGAGCGCGTATTAGCTAGAAAATAATATTTAGTACTTTTATATTAATCCCGTCAAGTAATACTTGGCGGGATTTTTTTGTCTGACATTTTGCAAAAATCATTACTTCTAAATTAGGGTTCTACCCACAACTGTGTGGGTAAACACACAAGCAAAAAACAACCATATAATATGTAAGGTCATATAAGAATTGAGAAAATGTACCATTACCTATTTATAAATGTAGGGATAGCAAGGTTTTTGTAAGAAATTAGAGCAGTATGTTTATCAAACTTATATGACCTTAAATGCCTTAAATGGTTCAAAAATAGAAGTTGCTTGTGTTAGATAACACTATTTAAAAATAAGTTGAGTCCAAAAAAAACCGCTCCAAATTTAGGAACGGTTAAAAATATTTAAAGTGATTGGTTTAATCATGACATTTTGGATCCAAGTGTCTTTTCTTACCGTTACCTCCAGAACACAAAGGAATATTTGCAAAATCATAGTATTTGATCACTCCGTTAGCATCTTTATAAGAACGCTCTAATTTGGTAGTGTAGTTATCTCCATCATCATCTACATCTATAAAATCAGGTACTCCGTCACCATCTGTATCATCTGGATTAACAGTAGGTTTGGTAGGATACAAAGTAGTATTGGTAAAACTATACATATAACCATCGCCATCCAAATCTTCTAAATAAGAAGCAATACCATCACCATCTTGGTCATTACGTTGAATTTCATATAATTTAAAATTAAAAACTAGCGGGGAATAGGAAGGAATCGTTCCTTTACCACTATTATAATACGCTAAGCCCGAAGGAATAAACACCACTCCAGCTCCAAAATTTTTATAAGATATTGTCCCATCTGAATTGGAAACATAGGTGCCTTTTTTGAACAAAGGAAATATTTCAGACCATCCTTTTATTACCCCTGTTAATTGAAAAAATTGTTGTGGATTACTTAATCTTTCAAATTCAGTTACAGTAAGTGTAGTTACACCATCTTTAGTTACTTGTTGTAAATAATCTCCTTTATAAGCCGCAAACACAGCATCAACATTACACGGAGACTCACCAACACCCTGATTCAAAGCTAAATAATACAACTTATACTTTACTCCGTGCAAGTCCACCTCTCTGAATTTAAGCGGATAAGTCGTTTGCTCCCAAACCGACTTTTGAGTTCCTCCTGTAGGTATTTTAGAAATCTTAATATCGAAGTCTGTAGTAACTTCCTCAATATAATAAGTTTTCAAGTATTCTTCAATGTCTTTGATGTCAGTAGCATATTGTACACTATATTCTCTTGGTGGCGCTAACTCCGCCTCTTTGTCTTTGGAACATGAAAATAATGCCAAGGATAGCATTGATAAAATAAAATAAAACTTAATTTTGTTCATTAGTACTAATTTTTGAGTGCGCAAGATACAATTTAGATTGATTTTGATAAACTATTTAACTTTGATTTTTGAAAATTTATGCGAATAGATAAATATTTATGGTGCGTTCGTTATTACAAAACCAGAAATATGGTTACCGAGGCTTGTAAAAAAAACCAAGTAACCGTAAATGGTCAAGTTGCCAAAGCCTCGAAAGAAGTTTTTCCAACTGACAAAATTACCTTTCGCAAAGATCAAATTACCCAAATCATCACGGTTTTAAACATCCCAGAAAGTCGTGTAGGCACGAAATTAGTCGACATGTATCGCCGCAATGACACTCCTGCAGAAGTCTATCAACATTTAGAATTATTAAAACTTTCAAAAGAACATTATCGAAAAAATGGAACGGGTCGTCCTACCAAAAAAGATCGCCGCGACATTGATGAGTTTGGCAATGTCATCATAGAAGATCAAGATGAAGATTCTCATTTGTAAAGAGCCAAACTTCTAAAAAAATCATCTCAAATTCAAACTCAAATTATTCCTTTTGTACCTTTCAAAATAAAAAACCATGAGCCAAAATATCATTTTAACCCATCAAGAAATAGAACACAAAATCAAACGAATTGCCTACCAAATCTACGAAACCTTTGTAGACGAAGAAGAAATTGTACTGGCTGGTATTACCAAAAACGGTTTTGTGTTTGCTCAAAAAATCGCGGCTGCTTTGGCCTTGATTGCTCCTATTAAAGTTTCGCTTTGCGAAGTCGAACTCAACAAACACCAACCTGATTTAGCTATTCGCACTTCTTTGGCCAAAGAAAACTACACCAACAAAGGCTTGGTTTTAGTAGATGATGTGTTAAATTCTGGAACGACATTAATTTATGCCGTTCGTCATTTTTTAGAAGTTCCCTTAAAAAAATTCAAAACAGCGGTACTCATTGACAGAAATCACAAAAAATATCCTGTCAAAGCAGATTTTAAAGGAATTTCATTATCAACTTCCCTGTTTGAACACGTGCAAGTCGTTTTTGAAGAGGCGGGGAATAGTTATGCTTATTTAAGTTAACAACGCCACGATACTTTCTACCGTTTCCGCTACTGTTTTATCATCAACAGTAACCTTATATTGTGCTTGATTGTAATAATAACTTCTATCGAATAAATGTTTGGCAATAAACTCATTTAATTCTGTATCGTTTAAATTGGCAATTAAAGGCCGTTTGCTCTTGTTTCTAGATAATCTTTCGAACAAAGTAGTAACCGAAGCCTTCAAATAAATAGAGACCACATCAGGACGTTGTAATAACTCATGATTATTCGCATAACAAGGAGTGCCTCCACCAAGCCCAAGAATTATAGTTTCCTTTTGTTCCAAAAGCGAAACAAAAGCTTCATGCTCGAGTTTACGAAAATAGATCTCTCCGTGTTTTTCAAAGAGTTCTTTGATGGTCAAATTGGCTTTTTCTTCTATATATTGATCTAAATCCAAAAAAGGAATAGTGGTTTTCTCAGACAGTTTATGAGCAATAGTCGACTTACCGCAGCCCATATACCCTAATAATATAATTTTTTTCATGGTAATAAAACCTTACTAATTAAGGCATTGTAACTTTTTGATTAAAAAAGACAAATTTATAATAAAATTGCTTTGAAACTTGAAAAAAAAGTACGTATATTTGCACCCGCATTCAAGAAACGAAATGACTCGATAGCTCAGTCGGTAGAGCACATCACTTTTAATGATGGGGTCCTGGGTTCGAGCCCCAGTCGGGTCACAAATACTGTGAACTACGCATTAGTTTCTTGAATGATTGACTCGATAGCTCAGTCGGTAGAGCACATCACTTTTAATGATGGGGTCCTGGGTTCGAGCCCCAGTCGGGTCACAAAGGTTATTCGCTACAGCGAATGACCTTTTTTTATTTGACGGCCATGTGGAGAAACGGTAGACTCGCCATCTTGAGGGGGTGGTGCTCGCAAGGGCGTGAGGGTTCAAATCCCTCCATGGTCACAAAAAAAAGGGATAAAGATATTTTTCTTTGTCCCTTTTTCTATTGATTAAAGATTAAGTTTAAAATCTGCAACAGATCAAGTTCAACTTATTCAAAAAAAAAAAAAAAGAAACAAACTCTAACTACCCAATAAAAAAAAAATCCCTTCTGAAATTCAGAAAGGATTTTGTCGGGATGGCAGTGTTTATTCCATTTAACGGAAATTCGAACCTGCGACCTTCCCGATTACCATCGGGACGCGATAACCGCTAATTACTTTATTAACAACTGAACCTTAACTTTACTCTTCCAACTTTTTATTTCTTTTTCTCTTCTAATAGCCTCACTCTTTTCTGAAAATTTCTCAGAATAAAATAACTCCCAATCCTTAATTCTTACTGTAAAACCATTATGATTACTCAAATGACGTCTTAGTCGTTCATCAATACTCATAGAAGTATAACCAACATAAAACTTGTCAGCTGATTTTGAATATAATATGTAAACTGTAAATTCCATATATACAAAAAATCCCTTCTGAAACTCAGAAAGGATTTTGTCGGGGTGGCAGTGTTTATTCCGTTTAACGGAAATTCGAACCTGCGACCTTCCAGATTACCATCGGGACGCGATAACCGTTCATTACTTTATTAAGAGCTGAATCTTAACTTTACTCTTCCAACTTTTTATTTCTTTTTCTCTTTTAATAGCCTCACTCTTTTCTGAAAATTTCTCAGAATAAAATAACCCCCAATCCTTAACTCTTCCTGTAAAGCCTTTATGACTACTCAAATGACGTCTTAGTCGTTCATCAATACTCATAGAAGTATAACCAACATAAAACTTGTCAGCTGATTTTGAATATAATATATAAACTGTAAATTCCATATATACAAAAAATCCCTTCTGAAACTCAGAAAGGATTTAGTCGGGGTGGCAGGATTCGAACCTGCGACCTCCTGCTCCCAAAGCAGGCGCGATAACCGGGCTACGCTACACCCCGTAACGCGGGTGCAAATATAGTGTAGTTTTATTTGTTTCACAAGCTATTTTTAAGAAAGTATTTTAAAAAAAACAGAAAACCAGAAAATGAATTACAAAAAACCTTATTCCAAAAGCATTTAGAAGTTAAAACAAAGACCCCTCAAAAATGGTTTCAAAAAACAAACACAAATGTTATAAAATAGATTTTCAATAACCATAAAAAATTGTATTTTTACCGCTCAAAATTCAAAAACAAATGGGCAAAATCATTGCGATTGCTAATCAAAAAGGAGGAGTTGGAAAAACCACAACATCCGTTAATCTTGCAGCATCATTAGGTGTTTTAGAAAAAAAAGTTTTATTAATTGACGCTGATCCTCAGGCCAATGCCACATCAGGATTAGGAATTGATGTCGAGACAGTTGAAATTGGCACCTATCAAATATTAGAACACAGTCATACGCCACATGAAGCATTGCTGAAATGCACCGCTCCAAACGTAGACGTGATTCCTTCCCATATCGACCTTGTGGCTATCGAAATCGAATTGGTCGACAAAGAAAACCGTGAGTACATGCTCAAAAAATCACTAGACAGCATCAAAGATGAATACGATTACATCTTAATTGACTGTGCTCCGTCTTTGGGTTTACTAACTTTGAATGCACTTACCGCCGCGGATTCTGTAATTATTCCAATTCAGTGTGAATATTTTGCACTTGAAGGATTAGGAAAATTATTGAACACCGTAAAAAGTATTCAAAAAATTCACAACCCAGATTTAGACATCGAAGGATTATTACTAACTATGTATGATTCTAGATTACGTTTGTCTAATCAAGTTTTGGAAGAAGTTCAAAAACACTTCAATGATATGGTTTTTGAAACAGTAATCCAACGCAATGTAAAATTGAGTGAAGCGCCTAGTTTTGGTGAAAGCATCATTAACTATGACGCGACTAGTAAAGGAGCCGTTAATTACATTCACTTAGCTCAAGAAATAATAAAGAAAAATAGCAAATAGGTTTTATGACAAAAGCAGTAAAAAAACAAGCACTCGGTAGAGGATTATCCGCATTATTAAAAGACCCTGAAAACGACATTAAATCGGTTGAGGACAAAAATGCAGACAAAGTTGTTGGTAATATTATTGAGCTTGAAATTGATGCTATTGAAATTAATCCATTTCAACCTAGGACTAATTTCAATGAAGAATCACTGCGTGAACTAGCCACTTCTATCAAAGAATTAGGCGTGATTCAACCTATTACGGTTCGTAAATTAGATTTTAATAAATACCAATTAATTTCTGGAGAACGTCGTTTGCGTGCTTCTGTTTTAGTAGGACTTCCGACAGTACCTGCTTACATTCGTATTGCAAATGATAATGAATCATTGGTTATGGCTTTGGTTGAAAATATTCAACGTCATGACTTAGACCCAATTGAGATTGCCCTTTCCTACCAACGTTTAATGGATGAAATCCAACTGACTCAAGAACAAATGAGTGAAAGAGTGGGTAAAAAACGTTCTACCATTGCCAACTATTTACGTCTTTTAAAACTAGACCCAATTATTCAAACAGGGATTAGAGACGGTTTCATCAGTATGGGACATGGTCGTGCCATCATCAATGTTGAGGATTTAGAGGTGCAAGCCCAAATGTATCAGAAAATTGTTAGCCAGAATCTATCGGTGCGTGAAACAGAAACTTTGGTAAAAAACTATCACGAAAGCTTGTTGCCAAAATCAAATACTCCTTCAAAATCTGCAGCTTTTGAAATAGATGACGAACAACAACACAGTTTTAACTCTTATTTTGGAACCAAAGTAGACTTGAAAGTAGCCAATAACGGGAAAGGAAAAATAACGATTCCCTTTCACTCTCAAGAAGATTTAAACAGAATTATTAAATTAATCAAAGGGTAGTGACTAAATTCCTAACCACATGTATCCTCTCTTTTTTTCTCGGGAATGGTTTTGTTTTTGCACAAGATAAAAAAACTGAAGGTTTAGTTGCAAAAGACACTGTGCGATCAAATGATATTGACCCATTAACACCTGCAAAAGCTGCCTTTTATTCGGCAATTTTGCCAGGTTTAGGTCAAGCCTACAATAAAAAGTATTGGAAAATTCCATTAGTTTATGCTGGAATAGGCACAAGCTTGTATTTTTATATTGATAATAATAGAAAATACAATCAATACAGAGACGCTTACAAAAGAAGATTAGAAGGCTACACCGATGATAAATTCTCTTATTTAGACAATAGCCGACTCATTGCAGGTCAAAAATTCTACCAACGTAACAGAGATTTATCGGCATTAGTAACGGTTGGTTTTTATGTTTTAAATATCATTGACGCCAATGTTGATGCGGCTTTAATACAATTTAATGTAAATGAAAATCTATCATTAAGACCTGAAATTTACCCCAACGATGTAACGTTTCGTCCCAATGTCGGACTAACTTTTAATTATACTTTTTAAGAAGTACTTATTTTAAATCAAAAAAAATGAAAATTGCGCTTTTAGGATACGGAAAAATGGGCCAAGTAATTGAAAGAATTGCACTTGAAAGAGGCCACGAAATCGTTTTGAAAAAAGACGAATTCAATACTTACGAAGGACTAGAAAAAGCCGATGTTGCCATAGATTTTAGTGTCCCAGCAGCAGCAGTTGCCAATATTTCAGCTAGTTTTAATAACAATGTCCCTGTCGTTTCGGGTACAACTGGATGGTTGGAACACTATGACGAAATGATTGCGTTATGTAAAGAAAAAAAGGGCGGTTTTATTTCCAGCTCTAATTTCAGTTTAGGTGTAAATCTTTTTTTTGAATTGAATTCTTATTTGTCCAAAATAATGGCTCCTTATGATTCTTACAAAGTAGCTATGGAAGAAATTCACCATATCCACAAATTAGATGCACCAAGCGGAACTGCTATTACCCTAGCCGAAGGAGTTATAGAACATAGTAACTATTCTAAATGGACAATGGACGCTAGTCCAAAAGAAAACGAACTTCCTATTGAAGCCATAAGAACAGGAGAAGTTCCTGGAACTCATACCGTAACTTACAACTCTCCTATCGACTCTATCGAAATTAAGCATACTGCTCACAACAGAGAAGGATTTGCCTTAGGTGCTGTTATTGCAGCAGAATGGTTGGCAGGAAAACAAGGCGTTTTCACAATGAAAGATGTTTTAAATTTTAAATAATCATAGCGCTACTTTAGCTTTAAAAACCGAATTCTATGACACTATATTCTTGGTTTGTATTCTTTTTAGTTGTTCAAATAATCCATTTTTTGGGTACGTGGAAAATGTACGAAAGCGCTGGAAGAAAACGCTGGCAAGCGGCGATTCCTATTTACAATGCTATTGTATTGATGAAAATAATTGGAAGACCAACTTGGTGGACCATTTTATTGTTCATTCCAGTAATCAACCTAATTATGTTTCCTGTAGTTTGGGTAGAAACCTTGCGCAGTTTTGGAAGACGTTCTACAGTAGATACCATCTTGGTGATTCTAACCTTTGGTTTTTATTTGTACTACATCAATTATACACAACCGTTGAATTATATAGCTGATAGAGATACAGCACCTGACCATAAAGCGGCCGATACTGTTAGTTCATTATTGTTTGCGGTTATTGTTGCCACTATTGTTCACACCTATTTCATTCAACCTTTTACCATTCCGACTTCATCTTTAGAGAAATCATTATTGGTGGGCGACTTTTTGTTTGTAAGCAAAATGAACTATGGCGCAAGAGTCCCAATGACAACTGTAGCGATGCCGATGGTTCACGATACTATTCCGCTAACTAAGAAAAAATCGTATTTAAATTGGCCACAATTGCCATATATGCGATTTCCTTCTATCGAAGACATCAAGCGAAATGATATCGTAGTATTCAACTGGCCAGTAGATACAGTATATAAATTTAGAGACAAATCTGGATTGCGTGTTGACAAACCTATCGATAAAAAATCAAATTATGTAAAACGTTGCGTAGGTTTACCTGGTGATAATTTATCTATAAAAGACGGTTTAATTTACATTGACGGAAAAGAGCTTATCTTACCCGAAAGAGCCAAACCGCAATATTCGTACAAATTGGCTTTGGATGGCAAAACGCCAATTGATTTTGAAACTTTGTTCAAAGAACTAGATATTACAGACCCAGCGTTCTTCTTGGATGACCAAAAAAGAGATACTTTATTTATTAGTGCTCTAACGGCTGCTGGAGCTGAACGCTTTAAACAAGTACCAGGTATTACTTCGGTTACTAGAATAATCTCTAAAGGTGCAGAAAAAAGTGTCTTTCCTCATACCAAAAACTGGAATCAAGATAACTACGGTCCAATTTATATTCCGCAAAAAGGAAAAACAGTGGCTTTGAATTTAGAAACCCTTCCTTTTTACAAAAATATCATAACCGATTATGAAAATAAAAAATTAGAAGTAAACGGAACCGAAATCAGAATTGACGGTAAAGTAGCTACAAACTATACTTTTGCTCAAAATTATTACTGGATGATGGGAGACAATCGCCATAACTCTGAAGACAGTCGTTATTGGGGATTTGTTCCAGAAAACCATATTGTGGGTAAACCTATTTTTATTTGGTTAAGCTGGGATACTAACGGAAAAGGCATCAACAAAATTCGTTGGGACCGCGTTTTCACAACGGTTAGCGGTGAAGGCCAACCACAATCTTATTTCAAGTATTTCTTGTTTGCTTTAGTTGCTTTCTTTATTGGAGAATATTTTTGGAAAAAAAGAAAAGCTAAAACTGAGATTTAACCCAATGTACAACGTCTATTCAAAAGTCATATTTTTCCTTGTCGGATAGATATGACTTTTGACTTTAAAAAAAGCAGTATGAATACCTTATTACACCCTTCGTATTTCCCTTCTATCAGTCAGTTTGCGGCTATGGTGCAGTCGGAAGTGGTGACCTTTGAAGTTGAAGATAATTTTCAAAAACAGACGAATAGAAATAGAACTTACATTTATAGCCCAAATGGGATTCAAATGCTAAATATTCCTATAAAGCACGCCAACAAAGGACATCAAAAAACAAAAGACATCACGATTGAAAATGATTTTGATTGGCAAAAGCAGCACTTTAAATCGCTTGAAGCGGGTTACAGAAGCTCTCCTTTCTTTGAGTTTTTTGAAGATGATTTTATGCCTTTCTTTGAAAAAAAACATCACTTTTTGATGGATTTGAATTTTGAAACCATCGCTTTGGTGGAGAAATGCCTTCGATATTCGCTAGAATTCAAAAAAACCGATGAATACTTTCACGAAGTAGCAAATGACATTTTTGATGCTAGAAGCCTAGTAAATGGTAAAAAAGACCCAAATGTTTTTGAAACCTACACTCAAGTTTTTGATGACAAACACGGCTTCATTAACAACTTAAGTGTGTTGGATTTGATTTTTAATGAAGGAAAATTTGCTTTGGATTATCTGAAAAATCAAAAGATTATTGTGAAATAAATGACCTATTGACGGTCCTTTAGCCCCGATTGAAGCGAAAATCCTTTTGTGCCGGGGTTCGGCACAAAAGATTATAGCGAAAAGCGGAAAACCATAACTCCAAAAAAGCCTTTTGTTTCGCTACTAAAACTACTTTTAAAAACTCAATTTGGCTATGATGGGATAATGGTCTGAGTTTTGAAATTCGGGGAAACTTTGAAAATCTTTAACTTCCATTTGGTTATCGGCAAAAATATAATCGATTCTTGCGGGGTAATAACGAAACGTATAGGTTTGCCCGAAACCTTTTCCTGCTTCTTCGAAAGTATCTCTCAATTTGCCTTTTACATTGCGGTACACATATGAGAAAGCACTGTTATTCAAATCGCCACAAATGATTAACGGATAGTTGCATTCTTTTTTGTGAGCGATAAATATTTCGGCTTGTTCTTGTTGTTGCCTGAAAGCTTTGCTGATTCGGTTGTATAATTTCTGTGATTTTTGTTGATTGATAACTTCGATATTTTCGGAAATTTCGTGAACGTCTGGCGAAATTTTTATGGATTGGAAATGGATATTGTATACGCGAATAATGTCTTTTCCTCGCTTTATATCAGCAAAAATGGCGTTATTATTGGAATGAGGAAAAACAATATTGCCTTGATTAATTATAGGGAATTTTGAAAAAATGGCTTGACCGGTACGAATTTTGTCGCCTTCGATAAAAATATAACGATAGGGATAGACTTTTAAATCAATATTTCCGTGGTTGGAATATTCCTGAATGCAAAGAATATCGGGATTATTTTGATTGATGAAAGCCAAGATTACTTGCGGTATATCGTCTCTGTCAATCCATTTGAATACGTTAAAAAGACGAACATTGTAACTCATTATTTTAAAGTCCTTTGGGGACTCAGGGTGGACTTTTTGTGAAAACTTGTAAAATTTATTGATAAAAGTAATTCCCATCAGCAAAACCAAACCCGATAGAATCATTCGCTTTTTGAATTGAATCCCCCAATAAATGAAAAACAGACCGTTAAGCACAAAAAAGACAGGCATAAAAAGTGTAAAAACCGCAAACAACGGAAACACTTTAGGCGACAAAAAAGGAAAAATGTAAGCCGTAAAGGTGAATACAGTTAGCACTATATTCAAGAAAAACATTATTTTATTGAACCAAGATAGGTTTTTCATTTTTTATTAGTTTCAGGTTGAAGATTTAGATGTACTGCATCTAAAACGACATTATTTTCCGGCTTTAAACAAAAATTCTTTTTCTTCTTTGGTCAGACAATCATACCCCGACTGACTAATTTTATCTAAAATTTCATCAATTTGTTGTTGGGTTTTGTCTTTAGTAACAATTCTAGAAGTCGTTCTTGTTGGTTCTTTTCTTGCGTAATTAACGTGTACTTTTTTGAATGGTTTTTTCTCTTTCTTTTGAAACAAACTCCTAAAAAAATCAGTTATTCCAGAAACCAATTTACTCAAATCCAAACCATTAACCAATAGTTTTATAAATAAAAAACCAAAAAAAGCACCAGCAAAGTGAGCGATGTGCCCGCCCATATTCTCTAAACGAAATTGAAGCACATCTAACAAAAGAATTACAGCGGTGATGTACCACAACTTCACCCTTCCGAAAAGAAATAAGTGGACTTCCATCAGTGGTTGATAAGAAGTTGTCGCCATTAGAATAGCGTAAATGGCTGCTGATGCGCCAACTATTAACGAAGTATATTGCAAAAAATAATAAGAAACCACAAACACTATCCCCGAAAAAATAGAACTTAGCACATAGAGTCCCACAAACTGCTTGGTAGTAAAAAAGGTCAAAAACAATTGACTACAAAAATGCAAAACCAACATATTGAAGAACAAATGACCAATTCCGTCGTGAAAAAAAGCATACGAGAGATACGTCCAAGGATGTCGTAAAGAAACCAGTGGGTCTGATGATAAAGCAATCCAATCTGGAAAAACAAATTGACCAAACTTAAATTGGTAAAAAAGGGGTATAGAGACTAAAAAGATGCCTACATTCCAGAAAATGAATTGCAATGCAACATCTCCCAAACGGTAACGCGATTTTAAATCATCGAATATATTCATAAAGTGATGCATTAATAACTCAAATATAAGCAAAGCTATAAAAAAGAACTAGCTTTTTTAATTCCAACGATTGTTATTGAATTGATTTTTTTTCCAATACCACATCATCAAGAAACCTAACAGAGCACCTCCCAAATGCGCAAAGTGTGCAATTCCCGAAGAACCTCCAAAAACAGAACCTCCTGTTACACCAGAATACAAATCGATTAATAATAATCCTGGCACAAAGTATTTTGCTTTGATTGGAATTGGGATAAACATCAAAGCTAACTCTGCATTAGGAAACATAAAAGCAAAGGCAACCAACAGGCCGTAAATGGCTCCTGAAGCACCAACTACTGTCCCAAAATAAGCTCCTACAAACTCATTGAACTCAGTAACTGTAAGCAACTCTTGCCATCTAGTATTTATTTTTCCTTCATTCAAAACTTGCAAAATATCAGCTTTGGTAAAACCATTTGAAATTAAAGTATTCAAGCCATTTTCAAAGAAATAGTAATTCACCCCTGTATGCAATAAAGCCGCTCCTAATCCACATGAAATGTAAAAAAACAAAAACTTTTTGCCGCCCCAAAAGTGCTCTAAGGCAGAACCAAAAGAATACAAAGCAAACATATTAAACAAGATATGCATGACATTTGGTAATGGAGCATGCATAAACATATGCGTAAAAATTTGCCAACTATGAAAATCTGGATTGTCAAAATAATACATAGACAATAAGCGATATGCGGGTTCGCCCACAATCATAGAACCAATATAAAACAGCACGTTAATAATCAACAATTGCTTAACGGTAGGTGTGATATTCATCATACAGCAAATTTTTTATCTAAATCTTCCACACGCATGGTAATGAAAGTAGGTTTATTAAAAGGAGAAATATTGGGTTCTTTGCAAGCAAAAAGTCCATTTACCACATTTTCTTGCTCTTTTTCGGTTAAATAGGTACCTGTTTTTACTGCTAAACTTTTGGCCATTGATTTGGCAATAGTATCGCTTTGACTAAAACTGTTTTCTGGAATCCCATCGTGTAAATCGGCTAATAATTGTTCGATAACCAAAGCCACTTCACTTTCGGAAATCGTAACAGGAATACCCGAAATCACCACATGGTCTGTAGCCGAAGTATCAAAAACAAAGCCTGTAGCAGTCAATGTACTTTGCAACTCCGTAATCAACGCCATTTCATCTGTAGAAAAGAACAAATTCAAGGGAAACAACAACTGCTGACTAGCCGCTTGGTGCATGGTCATATTAGCGAGAAATTGCTCGTACAAAACTCTTTGATGAGCGCGCTGTTGGTCGACTATAACCATTCCTGACTTTATCGGCGAAACAATATATTTTTTATGTATTTGATATGTTTTTTGAACCGCTTGTTCTATTTCATTATCCGAAAACAATGAGGAAGAAATCGCATCTGTTTCAAAAGCCATACTAGAAAATTGCTCTGGTTCTGGGTCACGTTCTATCTCTGGTTCTAGCCCAACATACAAACTTTCCCAACTTGCCGTAGCTACTGGTTTCTTATAACTTGAATAGGATTTTTGAGGTGTTGGAGCCGCTTCGGCAAAAGGGTTGAAATTCCCATCCACCTCAATAGTTGGAAAAGAACCTTCTAAATCTTTGTAATGGTAAGGCGTATCCAAATTGGCGTCTCTATCAAAATCCAATACAGGAGCTACATTAAATTGCCCAAGACTGTGCTTGATTGAAGCTCTTAGAATAGCATACAAAGCGTGTTCATCGTCAAATTTAATTTCAGTTTTTGTAGGATGAATATTGATATCAATAGTATTGGGTTCAACGGTGAGGTACAAAAAGTAACTAGGTTGCAAACCATCTTTCAAAATACCATCAAAAGCCGCCATCACTGCGTGATGCAAATAGCCACTTTTTATGAATCGGTCATTGACAAAGAAAAACTGCTCTCCTCTACTCTTTTTGGCAAATTCGGGTTTACTAACAAAACCTTGAATGCTTACTATCTCCGTTTCTTCACTAACTGGAACTAACTTTTCATTGGTTTTACCAGCAAAAATTCCAACTATTCGTTGACGCAAAGTGGCTGGAGGCAAATTGAACATTTCATTTCCGTTGTGATAAAAAGTGAAATGTATTTTGGGATGCGCCATAACCACACGTTGAAACTCATCGACCACGTGACGAAATTCAACTGTATCCGATTTTAGGAAATTACGTCGGGCAGGAATATTAAAGAAAAGATTTTTTACCGCAAAAGAAGTTCCTTTAGGCAAAACAGCTACTTCTTGGGAAACAAATTTACTTCCTTCGATAATAATGTGAGTACCCAATTCGTCTTGGTCCTGATTGGTTTTCATTTCTACGTGGGCAATCGCAGCGATAGAAGCCAATGCTTCTCCACGAAACCCTTTGGTATTTAATGAAAATAAATCTTCGGCCAAACGAATTTTGGAAGTAGCGTGGCGTTCAAAACACAAACGCGCGTCCGTCACACTCATTCCAACGCCATTATCAATGACTTGAACTAAAGATTTTCCTGCATCTTTTATGATTAATTTAATATCGGTTGCTTTGGCATCGACTGCATTCTCTAGCAATTCTTTGACTACAGATGCAGGTCTTTGCACTACTTCTCCAGCAGCAATTTGGTTAGCGACGTGATCTGGCAGCAATTGAATAATACTCGACATTAAAAAAATTAGATTTAGAGATTAAGGATTTATGATTAAAAAAATCAAAAAACGAGGAGGACAAATTTAAGCAAAAACTATTGGGTTTTGCTAGGGTCGCACTCATAAAAAAAACAAAAAACCTATACTTTAAAATTCGAAGTATAGGTTGTATAAATTAAGAAATTATAACGCTATTCTTCAAGCTGTAATGGCTTGTCTTCAATTTGCAAAGCACCAGCTCCTAAAAAATTTTGATGCTGAAATTGGTGCGTTAGCGTAGCTTGATGACGAATGTATGCCATTTTAATAGCAGCGATAGCGGCTTCGGTTCCTTTATTACCGTGAATTCCTCCGCTTCTATCTATAGATTGTTGCATCGTATTATCGGTTAGCACGCAAAAGATAACTGGAATATCGGTTTGTACGTTTAGGTCTTTGATGCCTTGTGTAACGCCTTCGCAAACAAAATCGAAATGTTTGGTATCGCCTTGAATAACGCATCCAATTACGATAACCGCATCTACGTTTTGCGTTTGCAACATTTTTTTTGCGCCATAAATTAGCTCAAAACTACCCGGAACGTTCCAACGGATAATTTGTTGAGCGGGCACTTGATTTTCTATCAAGGCTTGGTAAGCGCCATTAAAAAGCCCTTCTGTTATATTCTCATTCCATTCTGCTACTACAATTCCGAAACGGAAATCTTTGGCGTCTGGAACTTCGTTTTTATTATAATCCGATAAATTTTTATTTACGGTTGCCATTGTATTTTATTATTTAAATTAAACTCTTGTCTATTTTATTGCCTTTTAAAATGTTTCCAAAAAAGCAAAAACATTACTCCTAGCCCCGATGGGAGGGAATATCCTTTTTTTAAACCTGTCTGGTTTTTAAAACCAGACAGGTTTAAAAAAAGATAGGAAGGACAGCGGGACGATGTTTACAAAGAAGCCCCATTTTTCTGCTCCTAAAAAGCAGTAGTAAATATAGGCATAAAAAAAGAGGTTAGAAATGAAAGTATTCAAAAATTAATTCGAATTCCTTTGGTTTCTAACCTCAATTTTTTTGGAAAAATGAGCTTTTTATTGCGCTAGTCCTATCAAACCATCTACAGAAGCGGCTTCTGGAGTGGCGTCATAATTTTCTTTGATATCTGTAAAATATTTCAAAGCTTCTTCTTTTTTGCCTAAGTTTAAAGCTGTTTTACCCGCTTTCATCAAGAAACGTGGTGTAGTGAAATCGTTTTTGTTCGATTCAGCAGCTTTTACATAAAAATCAAGTGCTTCTTGTGGCTTGTTGGTTTGTGCATACGCATCACCAATTGCCCCTTTGGCCAACGCACCCAAAAGAATATCTTCTGATTTGAATTTCTCTAAATAAGAAATTGCCTCAGCATATTTTCCTGTATTTAGGTAGGCCATACCTGCATAGTAATTGGCTAAGTTTCCTGCATCTGTTCCTGAATATTCGTCAGCGATTTTGATAAATCCGAATTTACCTTCAGACCCGTTTAATGATAGTTTATATAAAGAATCACTAGCTATACCATCGGTTGCTTTTTGGAAGTTTTGTTGCGCTACGAACATTTCGTTGGCAGCCTCTTCTTGTTTTGGAGTAGCAATAAATTTTTGATAGGCTAAATATCCTACAGTTATCAAAGCAATACCTGCTACGATACCAATAATGATTTTTTGATTTTTAGCTACAAAATCTTCCGTTTTTGAAGCGGTTTCATCTAACTTAGAGAAAACCTCAGCAGTGGCGCTGTCTTTTTCATTAACTTGAACTTCTTCGATAGGTTCTTTAACTTCTTTCTCTTTTGGTGTTTTATATCCTCGTTTACTGTAAGTAGCCATTTAAAATTAATTTAGTGTGCCGCAAAAATAAAATTTTTATTGAAACCCACACAAAAAAAATGAATTTTATATTCAGTATCTTACATTTTATTGTTTCAATTATCGAAAAGCGTTTTATCTCAATAATTTTAGATAAATTTGCACCCTCAAAAACTCGCCCTCATAATGGAAATTTATGCCAAAAAACGAGACACTTAACACATGTATCTAAAAAAAATTTCTTTATTCAATTATAAAAATTTTGCCGAAGCTAATTTTGAGTTTGATCACAAGATTAATTGCTTTGTTGGCAAAAACGGAATTGGAAAAACAAATGTCCTTGACGCTATCTATCATTTGGCTTACGGCAAAAGTTATTTCAATCCGCTGGCTATACAGAACATCAAACATGGCGAGGATTTTTTTGTAATTGATGCCTTATTTGAAAAAAATGATCGCACAGAGCAAATCGTTTGCAGCATCAAAAAAGGACAGAAAAAAATCTTAAAAAGGAATGGCAAAGCTTACGATAAATTCTCGGAACATATTGGTTTCATACCGTTAGTGATTATTTCGCCTGCCGATCGTGACCTTATTATTGAAGGAAGTGAAACCCGAAGAAAATTTATGGACAGTGTGATTTCGCAACTGGACGCCAACTACTTGCAACTATTGATTCAGTATCAAAAAACCATCAATCAACGCAACGCCTTGTTGAAGTATTTTGCTTTGAATCATGTTTTTGACAACGATACATTGTCTATTTATAACGAACAACTGGATGGTTTTGCTTCGTTGCTTTTCGAAAAAAGAAAAGCGTTTATTGCTGCTTTTTTACCGATCTTCAACAAACACCATCAAGCGATTACTGGAAATGCAGAGAAAGTGCAATTGGTTTACGAGAGTCATCTTTATGAGAACTCGCTGATGAACTTACTAAATGAAAATTTAACCAAAGACCGAGCGTTGCAATACACCAGTGTTGGCATTCACAAAGATGATTTGTCGTTTGAAATTGATTCGTTTCCTATCAAAAAATTCGGATCGCAAGGGCAACAAAAATCATTTTTGATTGCGCTAAAACTCGCCCAATTTGATTTTTTAAAGCAACAAAGCGGGGTAAAACCCATCCTGCTTTTTGATGATATTTTTGATAAGCTAGATGAATTTCGGGTAGCTAAAATTGTTGAAATGGTAAAAGACGATTCGTTTGGACAACTCTTTATTTCGGACACGCATCCTGAGCGGACCGAAGCGATTATTCAGTCCACCTACCAAAGCTATTCAGTAATTAAATTATAATTAAAAACACATGAATAACATTACAATAAAAAAAATAGGCTTACTTCTTCTTTTTCTATTAACCCTATTAACCCAGTATTTCATCTACAAAATATGGAGTTCTGATAACTACTTACAAGACAACATCAACCAAAATGCCTATTCTTTATTAAAACCAAATAAATCTTTGGTTTTTTCAAACCTAGCTACAAAAAATTATCTTGAAGCGGGTAACCATTTTAATGAATACATACAATATCACAAACCTATTTCTTTGAAAAAATACCAACTTTCATTGGATAGCATGACTGTCTATTTGGATAGCTTAAACTATTTAAATAGAACTAACAAAGATTTTTCGGTGGTGATCAACAATAAAAAACAAATTGAATTAGAAGTGGTTTCTTTGAAAAATCAATTAGAAATACTCATCAATCAAAAATATGATAAAGATAAAAGTAATATCAACCCAGATTTATCCATAAAAAAATTCAATTACGAAAAAATCTTAAGTTCAATCACTTATGACACCATTAAAAAAGTAACCGAAACCAAGAAAAAATCCTTTTTTGGAAGAATTGGAAATGCTCTAAAAGGAAAGTCAGATGTAGACAAACAAGAAGTGCAATCCATTATAAAAATGGTTTTTAATAACAAGGAAAAATCAGGCACTTTTGAAGAGCAACTCCGAAATACTTTTGTACTTACAGAGAAATACTATTTAAACAATTTCAATAGAATAAAAGCCACTTACAATTCATTAAAGAACAAAGACCAAGAATTATTACTCATAAATAAAAACATTCAAAATAAAAGCCAAAAACTCATACTGGCTTATTCAAAATCGGCTCAAGAAGCTAGCCGAAATAAATTCAATCAAGCAATTCAAGACTATAGTAACGAAAACATTAGGCATAAAAAAAGCATCTTTTATCTACTTATTTTAATGAGTGGCGCAACTGTGATTTTGATTCTTTACACCATTTATACTTATATAAATGAAAGTAAATTGGAAAAAGCAAAAGCTACTGCAGAGAAAAATCTTGATATAAAAAACCAACTCATCGGAATGTTATCACATGAAATGAGAGCGCCTTTAAACATTATTTCGAAATACTCTGAAAAAATTAAAACGCAAAACTCAAATACCGAGTTAACAAAGGATATTAATTCACTGTATTTTACCTCAAATTCACTACAAAATACTGTAAATCAGATTTTAGATTTCTTAAAAAACGAAAACGCTACTCTTAAATTATTCAATACTAATGTGAATTTAAAAAAAGAAATAATCCCTTTATTAGATACACTACAAACCATTTCTGAAACTAAAAACATCACAATTATTAGTAATATCAACAAAAATGTCGATACGCTGGTTTGGGCAGATAATATAAAAATTCATCAGCTTTTTTACAACACTATCATCAATGCAATAAAGTTCACCAACAAAGGAACAATAACCGTAAATGTTGATTTAAAAAAACAAATAAATAACTACCAACTTAATGTTTCAGTCATAGACACAGGTATTGGGATTCCAGAAGAGGACTTGAAAAAAGTGTTTAATAAATTTTACCAAAGTAAAAGTCATCAAAAACAAATGAGCTATGGCGCAGGATTAGGACTCAATCTTTGCAAGAGTATTGTCGGCTTATACAATGGAAATATTGATATCAAAAGTAAAATAGGCATTGGAACAGAAATTTCATTTACGCTCTTTCTTGATAAACCAAACGAAACTCAAGAAACATTTGAGACAAAATTGAAAAATCAAACCAAAAACAGCACTATTAAAGCCGTAATTGTTGATGACGACCCTGTGATTATTCAAATTGCAAAAAAATTAATGACCAATACAGGCTTTGAAATAGTAACTTTTGGGCGAGGACCTGAAGCAAAAGAATATCTAAAAAATAACATTGTAGACCTAATACTGACTGACATTCAGATTTTTGATTACTCTGGTATAGATTTA
The DNA here is from genome assembly GCF_027531905.1 of Flavobacterium sp. Lineage (GTDB taxonomy): Bacteria > Bacteroidota > Bacteroidia > Flavobacteriales > Flavobacteriaceae > Flavobacterium. Next base: position 56,504 of record NZ_JAPZSU010000009.1, read on the forward strand.
GCAAAAGAGATTAAAGCGTTAACAAATGAAAACAAAAACAAACCAATAATTGCTTTATCAGGAGACACCTATCTTGACACTGTAGAGATTAAAAGTTTTGGCTTTGATGAAATTCTAATAAAACCCATAAATAAAGAGGAACTTTATCAAAAACTATATAACCAACTCCAAAAATAAACCGTAATTTTATTTACCTTAAAAATTAAAAAAAATGAAGCCCTTTTTTATAACTTTTATATACCTAAGCATAATTCTTAGTTCGTGCCAAGCACAAACCTCAAAGAATATTCAAGTATTAGAAGCCCCAGCTTTCGCTGAAAAAATAAAAAATACCGCCAACGCACAAATCCTTGACGTAAGAACGCCTCAAGAATTTTCGGGAGAACATTTAGACAAGGCCAAAAACATCAATTGGCTCAATGCTGATTTCGAAAAAAATACCGCTACACTTGATAAATCAAAACCCGTATTTGTATACTGCAAAGCAGGAAGTCGTAGCCAAAAAGCAGCCGAAAAGCTAGTAGAAATAGGATTCGCAACCATTTATGACCTTCAAGGTGGCATTCTAAAATGGGAAGCCGCTGGACTTTCAAAACCAAGTGACAAACTTGTTGGAATCAATCGTCAACAATTTGAGGCACTTTTAAAGTCGGACAAAAAAGTACTAATCAATTTCTTCGCTTCTTGGTGTGCGCCTTGTAAACAAATGGAACCGTACATCTCAAAAATGCAAAAAGAAAATAGCGACAAAGTGGTTATTATTCGTTTGAATGCCGATGAAAACAAAACCATTATGAAAGAACTAAAAGTAGAAGAACTTCCAACCCTACTTTTGTACGAAAACAACAACCTGAAATGGAAAAGTAGCGGTTTTGTAAGCGAAGAAGATTTGAAAAAACAAATACTATAAATTATGGTTTCTGAAAGCACGATACAATTCTTGAAAGATTTAAAAACCAACAACAACAGAGAGTGGTTTTTATACAATAAAAAACGATACGAAGCTGTAAAAAAAGAATACTACCAACTAACCGCTGATATATTGGATAGTATGAAGTCTTTAGATCCAGCCTTAGCATTTTTGGAAGTAAAAAACTGTGTATTCAGAATCAATCGCGATATTCGTTTTTCTAAAGATAAATCACCTTACAAAACCCATTTGGGCATTTGGCTTTCAACCGGTGCAAAAAATGCTGAAGCGGCTGGATATTATTTACAAATCGATGCTGAAAACCCTTTTGTTGGCGGCGGAATGTATTGTCCTCAACCCGAACAAATTCAGAAAATACGAAAAGAAATCAACTTTTTTTATAACGATTTAGTAGCCATAACAAGCGACAAAGATTTTGTTTCCAACTACAAAGCACTAAATCGTGACGAAAATTCAACGCTAAAAAATCCGCCAAGAGGCTACGAAAAAGACAACCCAGCGATTGAGTTTTTAAAATTAAAAAGCTACACCGCTACCGAAAATTTCAATCCTGAACTTTTGACGCACAAAGATTTTATTCCGTTAATGGTCCAAAAAATGATTGCTTTGCGACCATTGAACGAATTCCTCAACAGAGCTTTAGAAATAGAATAACCTGTTTGTAACAGACAAAATACTACTCCCTATGGAAATCCTCGAAAATTTTTCATTAAAAAAATACAACACTTTTGGCATTGAAGCCAAAGCCAAACAATTCGTTGCCGTTCACTCTACAGAAGAACTACAACAAGTGTTAGCACAGCATCCCAACGAAAAAAAATTCATTTTAGGCGGTGGCAGCAATATGTTGTTGACCCAAGACATTGACGCCTTGGTCATCCACATCGATTTGAAAGGAAAAAAAATAATCGATGCCAATGACGATTTCGTTTGGGTCGAAGCCCAAGCTGGCGAAAACTGGCACGAGTTCGTACTTTGGACCATCGACCAAGATTTTGGCGGACTAGAGAATATGTCGCTTATTCCGGGTAATGTGGGTACCACTCCCGTTCAAAACATTGGCGCTTACGGCACCGAAATCAAGGACACTTTTGTTTCGTGCCACGCTATGCACATAGCCACTCAAGAAATCAAAAATTTCACCAATACCGATTGCCATTTTGGATACCGCGAAAGCATTTTCAAAAACGAAGTTAAAGGTCAGTTTGTCATCACTAGTGTGATTTTTAAATTAACCAAAACAAATCACCACATCAACACTTCTTATGGCGACATTACTGGAGAATTAGCCAAAAAAGGCATTACGCAACCCACGCTAAAAGACGTGAGCAACGCCGTAATCGCCATCCGACAAAGCAAATTACCCGACCCAAAAGAATTAGGCAACAGCGGTAGTTTCTTCAAAAACCCAATCCTCCCAAAATCCGATTTCGAAAGCATTCATAAAAAATTCCCCGAAATGCGCTTTTTCGAGGTCTCACCAACCGAGGTCAAAGTACCTGCGGGTTGGCTAATCGAGCAGGCGGGTTTCAAAGGCAAACGCTTTGGCGACGCGGGAATCCACAAAAATCAGGCACTGGTGCTTGTCAATTATGGCAACGCAACGGGTCAAGAAATCGTGGCGGTCTCCAAAAACATCCAAGAAACCATTTTCAACACCTTTGGCATCCACATCGAAGCCGAGGTGAATATCATTTAGGAGCGAAACAATAGGCTATTCAGGAAACAAGGTTCCCGCTTTTCGCTATAATCTTTTGTGCCGAACCCCGGCACAAAAGGATTTTCGCTGCAATCGGGGCTAGCGAGCGACAAATTTTTTTTTTTTTTGTAAACATCTAAAAATTCCAAAAAATGTACACACCCGATATTTACCAACTAGAAAATCCCGATAGCATTCGCGCCTTTCTAAAAGAAAATGCTTTTGGTATATTAATCAATCAAACCAACGGAAAATTGTGGGCAACGCACATCCCAATGGAATTGGATTATAATAGCGAAGGAAAAGAAATCTTGCACGGTCACCTCTCCAAAGAAAACCCACAAGGCATCGCTCTTGAAGACAATACCGAAGTTTTGGCTGTTTTTACAGGTCCGCACGCTTACATTTCGTCTTCTTGGTACGACCACGAAAACGTCCCTACTTGGAATTACACCGCCGTTCACGTATATGGAAAAGTAAAAATCATTCACGGAGAAGCCATAATCGATTCTCTAACGAAATTGGTAGACAAATACGAGCAAGCCTCAGCCTGTCCGGTAAGGGTCAGTGAGTTATCCAAAGCTACAATGCGACAAGCTAGAGGCGTAATTGGTTTTGAAATTGAAATCACCCAAATTGAAGCGACACAAAAAATGTCTCAAAATCGCGACGACCACAATTACAAAAACATAATTCAAGAGCTAGAAAAAACGCAATCATCTTCAGCTATTGCCGTTGCAGGAGAAATGAAAAAATTAAGAAAGTAAATGACCGATTGTATGGAAAGTTTACAATTGATAATTAACTTTGCAGTCATTTTATCCGAAACCAATTAGCACCATGTTTTTATATCTACTGTACTTTTTTATCGCCTTAATTGTAATACAATTTGTATACTATATCGGTATTTTTAGTAAATTTTCCTTCACAAAACCAGAAGCAATTACCCCAAAAAACATTCCTATTTCGGTAATCGTTTGTGCCAAAAATGAAGAAGAAAACGTAAAAGAATACATTCCTATTCTTGCACAACAAGACTACCCTACCTTTGAATTAGTGCTAATTGACGATGCCTCAAGCGACGAAACATTAGAGGTTTTTGAAGCCTTTGAACAACAATACCCAAACATCCGATTAGTAAAAGTAAAAAACAACGAAGCCTTTTGGGGGAATAAAAAATACGCTTTGACCTTGGGGATTAAAGCCGCAAAATACGAACATTTGCTATTCACAGATGCCGATTGCTTCCCGCTTACCAAAGACTGGATTACCAATATGTCCGCTCATTTTGACCGTGACAAAAAAATAGTTTTAGCCTACGGAGGTTATATCAAAATCGCCAATTCTTTTTTAAACAAAATCATACGCTACGAAACCGTATTAACAGCAATACAATATTTTTCTTGGGCAAAAATCGGAAAACCATACATGGGAATCGGACGAAATTTAGCTTATAAAAGAGAAGTCTTTTTTGATGTAAACGGATTTATTGACCACATTCAAGTGCGCTCTGGAGACGATGATTTATTTGTAAATCAAGCTGCAAATAAAGAAAACACAACCATTGCTTTCGCTCCAGAAAGTTTTACGTATTCTGAACCTAAAAAAACATATAAAGACTGGTTTAATCAAAAAAGAAGACATATTACCACGGCAGAGCACTACAAAATAAGTGACCAAATTCAGTTAGGAGTATTTTATTGCACTCAATTGCTATTCCTAGTTGTCGGCATAATTTTATTGGCTTTTCAATACCAGTGGATTATCGTTGCGAGTATAATCGCATTTCGCTATCTTTTTACTTGGATAAGTTTTGGATTAGGAGCTAAAAAACTAAATGAAAAAGACATCATCTATTGGTATCCTGTTCTTGAAATTTGGCTTATATTTATGCAAATCAATATCTTTATTACCAATATTTTTTCAAAACCTGTACATTGGAAATAAATAAAAAAATTGAAAAAGCTAAAAAAGGAGATCAAATCGCCTTTACTTTCATTCTAGATCATTACTGGAATGAAGTATTTGGCTTTATGCTCAAAAGAACCGAAAACGAAACCGATGCGGAAGACATCACTATAGAAACATTCTCAAAAGCGTTCGATAAAATTAGCACCTACAATAGCGAATTTCAATTCAACACTTGGCTCATTGCCATTGCAAAAAATGTTCATATTGACCTACTTCGTAAGAAAAAATCAAATCTTTTTGTAGAAATCACCGAAGAACAAGACCGTCAAGCGTACAACATTGCCGATACAACTCCATCAGCGGAAGATGAATTGATTACGGAGCAAAACTTGTCTAGATTATTGCAATTCATCAAAGAATTAAAACCGCATTATCAAGAAGTTATTCAATTGCGTTATTTTCAAGAATTAAGTTACCAAGAAATCGCCACTAAAATTGACGAACCCATTAGTAATGTGAAAATTAAACTCTTGAGAGCTAAAAAGTTACTAGCCGAAATTATCCAGCAAAAACGCTAATTCCATCAAGAAATTAAATTTATTTATTTTAATTTCATAGCAAAAACACCACTTTACCACACATTATATATTTAAAAAGTTAAATACTTAAAATAATTTTCATCTTTTAACACAATAACAAAGCACTTGTACCCGTTGTTAAAAATAAAAATACTGCTTATGATTCTATAGTTACCTAACCTCTAAAACTATACACCATGTCTAAATTAAGTATTTACGAAAGCCGCTGGATTGATCTTGTTTTTGAAGACAAAAACAAAAATTATGGAGCCTATCAATTACGTCAAGAAAGTACCAAAAACACGGTATCTGCTTTTTTTCTTGGAATAATAGTAATCATCACTATCATCAGCATTGCATTAGTCATCAACAAACTAAGCCCGAATACCATCGCAGTGCCTGAAATCCCAGAAACTATATTTCGACCAATAGATTTAGACGAAATCATTCCGCTAACACCTGAAGAACCTGTTAAAAAAACAGCACTCCCAACGGTAAAAAATCCTGTAGAAAACGTGGTAACTTCCCAGCAAATGACCAATCCACAGATTGTAAATGCTCAAGCGGCTACTCCGGAGGTTCCTAAAAACAATGAATTCTCACAATCTAGCGCCTCTACTTCTAGCACAGGAGACGCTACAACTGGAACGACAACTACTGCAACACAAGGCATAACTCCCGAAGTAGAAGTACCCAATAATAGCATTATGAACACCACCATGCTAGACAAATCTCCAGAATTTCCTGGTGGAATGAAAAAATTCTACAATTACGTTGGGAATAATTTTTCAAAACCAGACATCGAAGGATTAGAAACCATCCGTGTATCTATAGCCTTTGTGATTGAAAAAGACGGAAGTATAACTGATATTCGCATCCTAAAAGACCCTGGTTACGGATTAGGACAAGAAGCCATTAGAGTATTAAAATCATTAAAAACAAAATGGACTCCTGGCATTTTAAATGGCAAACCCATGCGAACAGCCTACACCCTGCCCATAGTCATCAAGTCAGAATAATTAGAAAAAGCAGAGCTAAATGTTCTGCTTTTTTTATGATTATCGTCAAAAAACTGATGGGTTAACTTCTTTTTTTCAAAACAACTTTGCCCTATCTTTGTGACTCTGAAAAATGAAGATATGGAAACTACAACAGATAACACCTTACCAATAGGCAAACCAAAATGGTTAAAAGTAAAATTACCTATTGGACAAAAATATACCGAACTACGAGGATTAGTAGACAAATATAGCCTAAACACCATTTGTACTTCAGGAAGCTGCCCAAACATGGGAGAATGTTGGGGAGAAGGAACCGCTACATTTATGATTCTAGGAAATATTTGTACTCGTTCTTGTGGTTTTTGTGGCGTCAAAACAGGTAGACCTGAAACCATTGACTGGGATGAACCTGAAAAAGTAGCACGGTCAATAAAAATAATGAACATCAAACACGCTGTAATCACCAGTGTAGACAGAGATGATGTAAAAGATGGCGGTTCTATCATTTGGAACGAAACCGTAAAAGCGATTCGCAGAATGAATCCAAACACCACACTGGAAACGCTTATCCCAGATTTTCAAGGCATAGAAAGAAACATTGACCGCATTATTGAAGCCAACCCAGAAGTGGTTTCTCACAATGTAGAAACTGTGCGAAGATTAACTCGCGAAGTTCGCATTCAAGCCAAATATGATCGAAGCTTAGAAGTCTTGCGCTATTTAAAAGAAAAAGGCATCAACAGAACCAAATCTGGAATTATGTTAGGCCTTGGAGAACAAGAAGAAGAAGTTTTTCAAACCCTTAGAGATTTGCGTAATGCTAATGTTGATGTTGTTACTATTGGACAGTATTTGCAACCTAGTAAAAAACACCTTCCGGTAAAAGAATTCATTACACCAGAACAATTTGCAAAATACGAAGCCTATGCCTTAGAACTTGGCTTCAGACATGTAGAAAGCGGGCCACTTGTTCGCTCTTCATACAAAGCACAAAAACACATTTTATAAAAGGATTCCTAAAAAAGAATCGCAGAAACATATCAATACATTGAAAACAAGAATTGCAATTAATGGTTTTGGACGGATTGGTCGTAATTTATTTCGTCTTTTAGTCAATCATCCTACCATCGAAGTTGTCGCTATAAACGACATTACTGATGTAGCGACGATGGCGCACTTAATAAAATACGACAGTATTCATGGAATTTTACCTGAAAAAGTAAGTCATGATACAACTGGTTTAATCGTGGCCGACAAGCATTACTTGTTTTTCAATGAAAAAAACATAGCCAACCTAGATTGGAAAAAACACAACATTGACTATGTAATCGAATCTACGGGTAAATACAAAACTTTCGAAGAAATTAATGCTCACATTCTAGCAGGGGCAAAGAAAGTAATTCTGTCCGCCCCAGCCGAAGTAGAAAATATAAAAACAGTAGTTTTGGGTGTAAACGAGAATATCCTCGATGGCACTGAAATTATAATCTCTAATGCGAGTTGCACCACCAATAACGCAGCGCCTATGATTCAAATCATAGATGAATTGTGTGGTATTGAGCAAGCTTATATCACTACTATCCACTCCTATACAACCGATCAGAGCCTACACGACCAACCCCACAAAGACTTAAGAAGAGCTCGTGGCGCAAGTCAATCTATTGTTCCAACCACAACAGGAGCTGCCAAAGCACTAACAAAAATTTTTCCTAAATTGGAAGGTAAAATTGGAGGCTGCGGTATACGCGTGCCCGTTCCTGATGGTTCACTGACAGATATTACTTTTAATGTAAAAAGGGCTGTTACCATTGAAGAAATTAACAAAGCCTTTAAAAATGCTGCTCAAAATGAGCTAAAAGGAATACTAGATTACACCGAAGATCCTATTGTTTCTGTAGATATACTTGGCAACACACACTCTTGCCTTTTTGACGGCCAGCTTACTTCTGTTATAGACAAAATGGTAAAAGTTGTTGGATGGTACGACAATGAAATAGGCTATTCCTCTAGAATTATTGATTTGATTTTACACACAAAACAGGAATACAAAAAATGAAGCAACAAATAAGATACTTTTGGATTGTATTATTAGTCAATAGCACTATGCTATATGCTTCAACTACACAAATCATCGACAGTATTTCTATTTATCATAATTTATCACAATACAACTTCAAAATACACAATTACGAAAAAGCTATACATTTTGCGAACAAAGCTCTAAAAAACAGTCAAACCACCAAAAATATTGAAGCACAAATCGAAAGAAATTTTGTGCTTGGCAAGCTGTATTTTGATTTAAAAAAATTCAATGAAGCTCAAAATTATTTTGAACACAGCTTTCAATTGAATCCTAAAAGCCCTCCTGATTTCAATAAATTAAAAGCCCTCTATTTTGTAGGCTATTGTGAAATTGAAAAAAAAGAGTGGAACAAAGCCTCTCTATCTTTTGCGAAAGCAGACAGTTTAACCACTACGCCTGACCTTATAACTAAGGTTAACCCGTTGCTTTTAAAAAAAGCAAAATTGTATTTCAGCAACAATCAATCCGAAATTGCCCTACAAAACTTTGATCGACTTCTTGCCAATGCAGACCCTGCAACTGATAAAAGCTACAAAGAAGAAGCCTATTTGTATAAAGGAATCATTACTTTACAAACAAAAAACTATACTATAGCTCGTGATTTTTTAGAAAAAGCATTGGAGTTAAATAAAATTACCCAAAACCTAAAAAGTAAAGGAGATATTTTACTACAACTTAGTAAATGCTATAAAGGAATGCGGAATTTTGACCAAGCTTATGCTTATCTTGAAGAGCATCATTTGCTAAGAATACATTTAGCCGAAATTATAAGCTCAAAACAAAACCAAGAGAATTTAAAGAAACTCAAACATGAAGAAGAATACAAAGCCATCTTAAAGGAAAAAAAAGAGCAACAACAAACGGAAGAAAACAACAAATACTCCAAATTAATCAACATTTTAGCTATTGCTTTAATCACGATTTTGTCACTTTTGAGTTTGTCCTTATACAAAAACAACATCATAAGAAATGAAAGCAATAAATTATTAAAAGAAAAAAATCAAGAATTAATTATTGCCAAAGATAATGCTGAAAAAGCCTCTAAAGCCAGAGCTGAATTTCTCTCGACAGTGAGTCATGAATTGCGCACGCCGCTCAATGCAATCAACGGAATAACCCATTTATTATTAGAAGAAAACCCAAAAAAATCACAACTAAATTATTTGGCCTCGCTACAATTTTCAGGTAATTATTTAGCCACTTTTATTAATGAAATCCTTGAAATTAATAAAATTGAATCCAATAAAATTGAATTAGAAAGCATTCCTTTTCACCTAAAAGAATTACTTGAAAACATTCAAAGTTCGCTCAATAAATTTGCATTGACCAATAATAATGAATTCAACTTAGAATTTGATGACAACATCCCGAATTATCTCATCGGAGACCCAACAAAACTCTCCCAAGTTTTCTTGAATTTAATCAATAATGCTTTAAAATTTACCCGAGACGGAAAAGTTACTATTGTAGCCAAACTGTTTAAATCAAAAGAAGAAGAAATTGTCAAAATTAATTTTCAAATCATCGATACCGGAATTGGCATCCCCAAAGAAAAGCTCGAATTGGTTTTTGAAAACTTCACACAAGGTTCGGTAGAAATCAACAGAAAATATGGCGGAACCGGACTAGGCTTAACCATAGTAAAAAAATTAGTCAAAGTCTTGGGAGGAAAAATAAAGCTTATCAGCGAAGAAGGAAAAGGCTCTACATTCTCCTTCACCTTACCTTTTAAAATCGCAGAAAGTCTTGAAAAATCTTGTGATAAAATAGTAAATTATGACGAAGAGCATTTCAAAAGCAAAAAAATATTGTTGGTAGAAGACAACAAAATCAACCAAATGATTACCAAGAAAATGCTTGAAAACAAAGGTATTATGTGCCTAATCATCGATAATGGAGAAAGCGCAGTAAAACTGATGCACAATCACGATTATGACTTAGTACTAATGGACGTCCATTTGCCTGGCATTAATGGTACCGAAGCGACTAAACAAATTAGAGCTTTCGATATTAAAACACCAATCATAGCCTTGACCGCAATTTCATTGGATGAAAACAGAGAAATGCTGCTTTCTTACGGAATGAATGATGTCATCACGAAACCATTCATTCCTGAAGAATTTTACACTATTATTTCTAAATACATTGCAAACTAATACGTTAAAATAAGCTCTCGAATTAATTGTCTCACTTTGGGCTCCGCTGCCTTGGCTGCCTCAAGCACTTCATCATGCGAAATAGTATCAATATTATTTGCGTCCCCTATATCTGTTATAACCGAAATACCAAAAGTTTCTACATCCATATGGCGAGCTACGATAACCTCTGGCACAGTAGACATTCCAACACAATCAGCGCCTAGTATTTTGACCATTTTATATTCGGCCAAAGTTTCAAAAGTAGGCCCTTGTAATCCTAAATAAATTCCAAGATTAATGTTAATCGCTAAATCTGTTGCCAAAGAGGAAGCATGGGCAATCATTTTTCTGCTATAAGGTTCGCTCATATTTACAAAACGAGGCCCAAAACGTTCGTCATTTTGCCCACGTAAAGGATGTTCTGGTAAAAAATTGATATGATCCTTCAAGACAACAATAGAACCGACTTGATAATCTGAATTGACTCCACCCGAAGCATTAGAAACAACTAATTTGGTCATCCCTAAATACTTCATTACTCGAACAGGAAACGTCACTTCCTTCATTGAATAGCCTTCATAAAAATGGAAGCGCCCTTGCATCGCTACAACTTTCTTGTCACCAATAGTTCCAAAAACCAAGGCACCTTTATGACCTTGAACCGTTGATACCGGAAAATTAGGAATTTCATTATACGGTAAAGTATATACTATTTCCATTTCATCTGTAAAACTACCTAATCCCGAGCCTAAAATCACACCATATTCGGGGGTAAAATTGACTTTCGTTTGAATAAAATTAACGGTTTCTTGAACTTGTTCCCACATAATTTAAAATTGTTTGATCGAATTCCTTTTCATTATTGATAAAAGAACTTCGAATTGGTAAATAATATAATTGCTCGAAAAGAATAGAATCTTTCAATCGAACATAATCTTTTTCGGTAGTAATAATTTTTCTACCCTTGGCTTGCTTTTGAATGGCTACAATCTCGCTTTCGCTAAAATGATGATGATCTGGAAATGTTAAACAAATATCATTTTCTCTTTTTAAGTACTCAAAAAAAGGTTCTGGCTTTGCAATTCCTGCCAAAAGCAATTTGGAGTCATTTCCTAAATCGATTATTTTTGTCTTTGACTCTTTAGAATAAATCGAATCTTCATAGTCGACAAAAGTAAAATATAATTGCTGATTTTCGGCTAGCTTTAATTGGCTTTTAACACTTATTTGTTCCGCCATAGACAGGTTCTTAGGGCATTTGGTAACCACCACAATCGCAGCTCTTTGAGCACCACTGCGACTTTCTCTTAAATTTCCAGCAGGCAATAGAAAATCATTGGCATATAAATCTCCGTAAGCGGTTAATAGAATATAAAAACCTGCTTTTACTTTGCGGTGTTGATAAGCGTCATCTAATAAAATAATTTCAGGAGTACTCTTTTGGGACAACAATTGTTCGATACCATTTTTTCTATTGGCATCTACAGCCACTTGAATAACAGGAAACTTTTTAAAAAACTGAAACGGTTCATCTCCCAAAATCGCTGCATTTACAGATGAATCAGCTAGCAAAAAACCTTTAGATTGCCGCTTGTACCCTCGACTCAAAGTTGCCACTCTGTATTTGCTCGAAAACAACCGAATCAAATATTCAATTTGTGGGGTTTTGCCCGTTCCGCCAACACTTAAATTACCAACAGCTATAATGGGTATTGAAAACGAATACGATTTTAAAAATCCAATATCAAAAAGAAAATTTCGGATAGTAGTAATAAAGCCATATACAACAGCAAAAGGAAAAAGTAATATTCGGAGTAATTTCATAGTACGAAATTATAACAAATTGAGCATTTGAGACGCATCATCTAAGAAAAAGTCATTACTTATTATTCTCACGAATTAACTCGAGATATGCTTTTTGTTTCTTGAGTAAAAAATCCAGCAATGTCAATTCGTCTTTGTTTATAAAAACTTTTTTTGATTCAGGGTCTTCTTTGCAATAGCTCAAGAAATTATCTATTTCATTTTTCTGAAGACCAAGCTTCTGCTTATAAAAAGACTCGTCAATACTAGCTTTAGCATAAGCTATGAAATCTTCCTCAGGCTGTTTTTTTCGTTTTGGGTTGTCTGAATTTTTGAAAAAACTGATTATTTTTCTTCCAATTTCCATAAAATCCATCCCGTTGGTAATGGTACCATCATAGACAAAAGGATTTTTTGGATTTGCAGCTTGTTTATCAATTCGAGCCGCAGCCGCTTGCTCATAAGTAAACTTAGGCACTTTTAATTTTGTGTTTTTAATGACAACTTCATCCAATTCGACAGCTGATCTAATGAGGTTTACCCTCCATTGTTCCTGCTGAAAGAACTCTGGAACAACGACCACCTTTTTAAAAACATACTCTTTTGAATAAAACGCTAAAACATCTTTATTTCTGGCTGAAATCACAAAAAAACCTCGACTATCGGTTTTGGTACTTTGCTCTGAAGTCAAATTGATTACTTCGATTCCACTAACCGCCAATGTGTCGCACATCACTTTCCCTTTCAGCAAAGTAGTGGTTTGTGCAAAACCAAAAGAGAAAAATAAAAGCCCAAAAACAATGGCGAGTTGCTTCATAATTGCATAAAAATTAGACTACAAAACTACCCAATTATCGTTCTGACTTTCAAAAACTATCCTAATTTACTGTTAATGAATATTTAAATTTTATTCTTCGAAGAAAAAAAGAGAACAAATAGCCCTTTTATAATTATTCAATAAAAAAACTAAAAAGTGTATATTTGTTAGGCTTTTCAGGTACTCTCAATTGAAAACCAAATCAATCTAATACTCAAAATTCTTTTGAATGAAAATAAAACAAATCCTTGCTTTACTTGAAGAAATGGCGCCATTAGGTTACGCAGAAGATTTCGACAATGTAGGCTTATTAGTGGGTGACCAAGATACCGAAGCTACTGGTGTTTTGGTTTGTCACGACGCCCTAGAAAATGTAATCACAGAAGCAATTAATAAAAATTGCAATTTGGTCGTGTGCTTTCACCCTATTCTTTTTTCGGGCATTAAAAAAATTACGGGCAAAAATTATGTTGAAAAAGCGATTCTAAAAGCGATTAAAAACGACATTGCCATCTATGCCGTTCATACCGCTTTAGACAATCATCCTGAAGGTGTAAATCAAATCTTCTGCGATGCCTTGGGCTTATCGAACACCAAAATATTGGTTCCCAAACAAAACTATATTCGCAAATTAGTTACCTACACGATACGAGAAAATGCAGATGCCGTTCGAAACGCTTTGTTTCAAGCGGGTGCTGGAAGCATTGGTAATTATGATAATTGCAGCTTCAATTCAGAGGGGACTTTCACCTATCAAGGCAACGAAAATAGTAATCCAGTTGTAGGGCTAATAGGCGTTTTATCAACAGGAACCGAAACCAAAATAGAAGTTGTTTTTGAAAAACATTTGCAGTCAAAAGTTCTAAAAGCATTATTTACTACTCATATCTACGAAGAAGTAGCTTACGAAATTTATGATTTGCAAAACAATTACCAAAAAATTGGACTAGGAATGGTCGGTGAACTAGAGGAACCGATGGAGGAATCTTACTTTTTGCATTTTGTAAAAGAAAAAATGCAAGCAGAAGGCATTCGATATTCGGCATTTTTGGGTCGCCCCATCAAAAAAGTAGCCGTTTTGGGTGGTGCAGGAAGTTTTGCTATTTCACAAGCCATTCAAGCAGGAGCCGATGCCTATTTGACCGCAGATTTGAAATATCATCAGTTTTATGAAGCAGAAAATCGAATACTTTTAGCAGATATCGGACATTTTGAAAGCGAACGTTATACAAAAAATTATATTGTTGAGTATCTTCGAAAAAAAATCCTTAATTTTGCACCCGTCTCGCTACCAAGCGGAATCATTTTATCAGAAGAAAATACAAATCCAGTTAAGTACTTATAGAATATGGCTACTACGAAAGAATTAAGTGTTGAAGAAAAGTTAAGAGCAATCTACGATTTACAACTTATTGACTCAAGAATTGACGAAATTAGAAACGTAAGAGGAGAGCTTCCTTTAGAGGTGGAAGATTTAGAAGACGAAGTTGCAGGTTTAAGCACTCGTACCGAAAAATTAAAAGCAGATCTTGAGGTTATCGAAGACTTGATTAAAGTAAAGAAAAATGCCATCGATGAGCACAAAGAAGCGATTAAAAAATACACCAAACAACAAGAAACGGTTCGTAACAATCGTGAATTCAATTCTTTGACAAAAGAAGTAGAGTTTCAAGAATTAGAAATTCAATTGGCTGAAAAGCAAATCAAAGAAATGAAAGCTTCCATCGAACACAAAAAAGAAGTTATCACTAATTCTAGAGAAAAATTAGAAGCTAAAACTTCTCATTTAAAACATAAAAAATCAGAGTTAGAAGCAATTATGGCTGAAACTCAAAAAGAAGAGCAATTTTTAACTGAAAAATCTGCGGAATATCAAGCGAATATTGAACCACGTCTTTTGGCTGCTTACAACAGAATCAGAAGCAGTGTTCGTAACGGATTAGCGGTAGTTTCTATTGAAAGAGGAGCTTCTGCAGGTTCATTCTTTACTATTCCACCACAAACGCAAGTTGAAATTGCTGCAAGAAAGAAAATCATCATCGATGAGCACTCAGGAAGAATCTTGGTTGATAGTGTCCTTGCTGAGGAAGAAAGAGAAAAAATGGAACAATTGTTCTCAACAATCTAAATCTAACAAGCCTCCTTTTTAGGAGGCTTTTTTGATATGAAAAAAACCGCACTTTATCTTTATATCAAATTCTTAGGTTTAGGATTAAATATACTAAGTTTTGCGTTCCCAAAAAAAGCAACCAAAATTGCTTATGGTTTATTTAGCGAACCAAGAGCTGGGAAACTAAATAACGAACAACTTCCTGAGATTCTTCAACAGGCACAATCCGAAAAAATAAGTTATGAAGACTCTTTTTTTCAAACCTACACTTGGAAAGGGAATGACACTATAATTTTATTAGTACACGGATGGGAGAGCAATGCCTCTCGTTGGGAAAAATTATTACCGTTCCTAAAAAAGTCTGGTAGTACCATTGTTGCTATTGATGCACCTGCCCACGGTCTGTCTAGCGGTAAAGAATTTAGTATTCCACAATATGCAGCATTCATTCATCTTGCAGTTCAAAAATTCAATCCTGATTACCTTATTGGCCATTCCATTGGAGGTCAAACGTGTTTGTATTACCAATCGATGTATCAAAACAAAGCGATAAAAAAAATGGTGATTTTAGGTACTCCAAGTGATTTTAGCATTATACTTTCCAATTTCATCAAATTATTGCGGCTCAATACTACCATTGCCAAAAATATCGAGAATCATTATTTAAACCATTTTAAGTTAGACATTCATCAATTCTCAAGTCAACTGTTTGCTAAAAAAGTGGATACAAAAGGTTTTATTGCGCACGATACATTAGACCCTGTGGTAAAAATTGCAGAAGCTAAAAAAATTGCTGCCACTTGGAAAGATGCCATTTTCTATGAAACTAATGGCTTGGGACATAGTATGCACGACAACCAACTGTATCATAAAGTAAGTGATTTTTTATTCGAAAAAGAAAGCTAAAAATCCTCTCAAAACACAATTTTAATTATAAAAACAAACAATTGTATTAGTATCATAAACTGCTATTCAATTTTGTATTTTTGCATTATGGAAGAAAATCTAAAACGACTCAATAAATTCATTGGCGAAACAGGATATTGTTCTCGTCGTGAAGCCGATAAACTAATCGAAGAAGGCCGAGTGACCATTAATGGTGTGGTTCCTGAAATGGGTACTAAAGTTTCGCCTCAAGATGAAGTACGCATAGACGGAAAATTGATTACTGAAAAACACGAAAAATTAGTGTACTTGGCTTTCAACAAACCCGTAGGCATTGAGTGCACAACCAATCTAGAAGTTCGTAACAATATCGTAGATTACATCAATTATCCAAAACGTATTTTTCCAATTGGCCGATTGGACAAAGCCAGTGAAGGTTTGATTTTTATGACCAATGATGGGGATATTGTAAACAAAATTTTGCGCGCGAGAAACAACCACGAAAAAGAATATACAGTTACCGTAAACAAACCCATAACCGACCGTTTCATTCAAAGAATGGGTAACGGTATTCCGATTTTGGAAACAGTAACTCGCAAATGCAAAGTAGAGCAAATCAGTAAATACACCTTCAAAATTATTTTAACACAAGGCTTAAATCGTCAAATACGAAGAATGTGCGAATATTTAGGCTATGAAGTAACTGCTTTGAAACGAATCCGAATCATTAATATCTCATTGGATATTCCAGTAGGACGTTACAGAGACCTAACAGATGCAGAAATCAAAGAACTCAATACGCTAATAGAACCTTCAAGTAAAACAGAAGAAGCCAGCTTGCCCAAGGCTGAAGCTCCAAAACGAAGAGCCGAGTTCATCAAAAAAGAAGATATTAGATTCAAGAAAAGAGGCGATTATTAAATAGAAAACCCAAGATGAGCGTCTTGGGTTTTATTATTTATGTCTTAGTCTTTTATAAACTCATAATACAAAACCTTAGATAAAAAAGATTCCTTTTTTTGTTGATAAATAAAACCTTGTCTATAGGAATATTGCTCAGGAGCATTGATTTTGTTCGCTAAAAAATAGTTTTCCCTCGCTTCATCATTAAAATTCAAGCTACACAGAAAAGCAGGCTCCACTCCTTTCCCTACCGAAATATTGTAGACTGTAATTACATTTCCCCAATTGATACAAGCACACACCAGAATGGTTTCATAAAAAAACCACGCCATTTGATTAAAAATATAAGCATTGGTCTTTTGACAAATAATCTTTATGAAAGTATACCCCAAACCTATAAAAGCCAAAATCAAGAAGGCATAAACCCCCAATCTTTTGTATGTAAGACCAAAAAAAGCAACATATTCAGAATTCTTGATAAACGTACTTATGATTAATACAGCATTCAAAACAATCCAAATTTTGGCCAAACGTTTAAGATTAATAGCTTTTTTATCAAAATTAAAACCACCTTTAAAACCTGAACTCGATTAATAATTTGGGTTGAAAATATTGCACAAAAAGGTAAAATTTAGTATATTTAAATCTCTGACAATTAAATATTTAACTAAATTCTACCTTATGATTTGTTTCGATAAAATTACTGATATTTTTTC
>NZ_JAPZSU010000073.1 GCF_027531905.1 Flavobacterium sp.
GTAGTGGAAAGCCCACAGGCTAGTGTAGTGATAACGAAACTAGTCGAGGACTTGTAGCGGATAGCCCGGCTCCTTATATATAGTAGCACCATACTTCTGGTGTAAAAACAAACTTGTCTATATATAAGGAGAACGCCCAAACATTACTCGTAACGAATCGCGCGAACTGGAGAGATACGGGTGATGATATAGGAAGGTAATAGTAAAACCACAAAGCAAACAACAACCGTCATTAGATTAAGCAGCACAATGTATCCTATATTGATATAAACCGGCGCTTGATTTACATAGTAATTCTCTGGATTGAGTTTTACGATTCCAAAATACTGTTGCGCTAGTAGTATTAAAATCCCAATAAGGTTCCCCCAGAACAACCCTCTTACGATTAAGTAATAGGCATTGTAGAGGAATATCTTTCGAACGGACCAATTATTTGCTCCTAATGCCTTAAGTATTCCTATCATTTGAGTGCGCTCTAAGATAAGCACTAACAATGCCACCACCATATTAATAGTAGCCACAAGGATCATGACTACAAGAATGACTATAATATTTATATCGAAAAGTTTTAACCAGTCGAAAATATAACTGTATTTTTCCACAATAGTTCTACTATCTAAAGTAGAAGAAGTTTCTTGATATACTTTTTCGCCTACACTTTCTATGGCGTTGAAATCTTTGACAAACACTTCGAAAGCACCAACTTGATTTGTTGTCCACTTATTCAATCGTTGTACATGTCTAATGTCGCCTAAAATATAAGAGGCATCAAATTCTTGAAATCCGGAATTAAAAATACCAACAATTTTAAAATTCCTGACATTATACCCATTGGATTTCATAAAATAGGAATGAAAAGAATCTCCCAACTTCAATTGTAATCTTGAAGCAATAAACTCAGAAAGTACTACTTCTTGATTTAGCGCACCATTTACCGCAGGCAATCTGCCTTGCACCATATATTCCTGAATATATTTCCACTCATAATCCTTCCCTACCCCTTTGAACATAATTCCTTCAAAAGCAGTTTCGGTTCTAATAATTCCTGTTTTTACAGCAACGGCCTGAACATGTGCTACTTCAGGAATTGTTTTGAATTTTGGATAAAAAGACTGTTGCAGAGAGACGGGAACCAAAGTAGCTTCGGATTGATTACTGTCGAAGTTAGTAATGACGATATGACCATTGAAAGCGGCAATTTTTTCTCTTATCTTTTCTTGTAAACCTATACCAGTTGCTACGGAAACCATCATCATTATGATTCCGATAGCAATAGCAGCAATGGCAATATTTATAATCGGTGCAGAAATACTACTTTTATAGTCACGAACCGTAATCAATCTTTTCGCAATAAAATATTCTAACATCAAGAATGGGTGAATTAAATTAAATCAACAATTTATGCCCTCTACAAAGGAAGTTTCTTTTTCATTTCCTCAACAATATTGTATACTGCGGGACAAATTGGAATGTTTTTTAATGTAATATCCGATATTTGTTGAAACTTCTTTCTGTCTGTATGAGGAAATTCTCTACATGCTTTGGGGCGCACTTCATAAATAAAACAAGTATTATCTTGATCTAAAAAAGCACAAGGCACTGTTTGCAAAACATAATCATTATCTTCGTCAACGCGAAGATATTGAGCCATAAATTGTTGAGGCTTTACCCGCAAATGTTTTGCAATACGTTCAATATCGGCAATTGTAAATAAGGGGCCAGTAGTTTTACAACAATTTGCACAATCTAAACAATTTGTTTTTTTGAATTCGTTGTCGTGCAGCTCTTGCATGACATAATCCAGATTTTTTGGTGTTTTCTTTTTCAGCTTATCGAAATACTTTTTGTTTTCGTTATGCTTATCTTTGGCAAGTTTCTTTATTTCCGATAAATCAGGCTTCAATTGCATGGCTTCTGGTTAAATCACAAAAGTAAGCTTAAATCACTAATAACCCATAAAATGAAAGACCTTTTTGGACAAGCCATACATGATTATTACTTTAATAATCATCCAGAAAATTTAATAACCGAAACCTCAATCACTGAAGAAGATGAAATGGAGGTGAGCTATCTCTTTAGATCATTTGAAAACATGCCTGTACTTGAACAAAAAGCCATCGAATTATCAAAAGGAAAAGTGCTCGACATTGGTTGTGGTGCAGGAAGTCATAGTTTAGTTTTACAAAACAAACTGCACTTAAACGTTACAGCAATTGATCTTTCAGAAAAAGCGATAGCAACCTGCATTAGTAGAGGAATAAAGCAAACGAAAGTATGCCATATTTTAGATTTGGAAGAAAATGTGCGATACGACACAATCTTGTTATTAATGAATGGAACTGGAATTTTTGGAACGTTAAATGAAGTTCCAAAGTTTCTAGACAAACTAAAAAAATTACTTCAACCCAACGGACAAATACTAATCGATTCCTCAGACATCATTTATATGTTTGACGAAGATGAAGATGGTGGAAAATGGATCCCTGGAACGAGCTACTACGGGGAAATAACTTTTAAATTACGATATAAAAATCAAACCGAGGACGAATTTCCTTGGCTGTATTTAGACTACAATACCCTACAAAATGCTGCTAATGCAAATAATCTAAATTGCGAGTTAGTGATTGAAGGAGCGCATTTTGATTATCTAGCCAAACTAACCCTATAAACCATGAATAAAAAAGAACTAGAAAAACTTCAATATCCTATTGGGAAATTTGAAGCCCCAAAACTTTACACTAGAAAGTATTTGGAAGAAAAAATAGAAAAAATTGAGCATTTCCCGAAAATCCTCAAAAATGAAGTTCATACTTTAAGTGAAGTACAATTAAACACACCGTATCGCCCAGAAGGTTGGTCAATAAGACAAGTTATTCATCATTGTGCCGATAGCCACATGAATTGCTTTATAAGAATAAAATGGGCTTTAACCGAAAATCAACCTGTAATTAAGTATTATGAAGAAGCGCTGTGGGGAGAAGGAATTGACAACAGAACGATGCCTATTGAACCTAGCTTGCAGTTATTAACCGGATTGCATTTTCGACTAGGCTATGTGCTTAGAGGTTTAAAAGAAGAAGAGTTACTCAAAACTTTTATCCATCCCGAGCACGGAAAGATTTTTTCAATACAGGATATGATTGGTATGTATGCCTGGCATTGCGAACATCATTTAGCACAAATTACTGAATTAAAAAAGAGGAAAAAATGGTGACCCTTTTTTCCTCTTTTCTATCGCATTTGAATTTACCTAAAGAACAGAATAAGCCGAAACAAGCTTAAAAGTCATTGAGTCTTACTGCTGAAATAACTTAAGGTATATTTAAATACTTATGCGTTTGTAACGAAACTCTCCATTTTGGATTATTCATAACGTAATCCACAATTAAAGGAGTCATCTCTTCCTTTTTGCTCCACTCTGGTTGCAGAAAAAGCAATGCTTTGCTATTCACCTTTGCCGCCTGTTCTTCGGCAAAAATAAAATCATGCTTATTAAAAATGATTACTTTTAATTCATCTGCATTATCATAAACCGTTTGGGTAGGTAATTTATTTTTTTTTGGCGACAAACAAATCCAATCCCAAGTTCCTGATAATGGATAAGCGCCAGAAGTCTCGATATGTATTTTTAGCTTATGTTCTTTTAACTTAGAAGTTAACAAAGACATATCCCACGTCAAAGGTTCTCCTCCTGTGACAACAACAGTATCTGCATATTTTACAGCGTTAGCCACTATATTTTCAATAGGAGTTGGAGGATGAAGCTCAGCGTTCCAACTTTCCTTAACATCACACCAATGACAGCCCACATCACAACCACCAATACGAATAAAATAAGCAGCAGTACCCGTATGACTTCCTTCTCCTTGAATGGTGTAGAATTCTTCCATTAAAGGCAACATCGCCCCCTTATTAACTTCTAATTGAATTTCTTTTGATAACATTTTTTTCTTTTAAAATGCAAAGATACTATTTTAAAGCCTTAGGATTAGTAATTGCAATAAAAGTTAGCAAATTGAAGCACTAAATAACAAAAAAAGCGATAACCTAACGGCTATCGCTTTATAAATTTAGAACGAGTTTCCTATTTTAAAGTAGCTAATGATTTAGTAGCATAATCATTTGTAGGATCAATTGCTAATGTCTTATTAAAATATTCTACTGCTTTTGCTTTATCCTTATCAGCATAACTTGCAGCAAGATTATTATAACTTTCAATCACTTTAGTTTTATGATTAGCATTCGCTAATTCCCCTTTTTCGGTAAGCTTAGCAATATACGCTTCATAGTACTTAATAATCAAATCTTCATTTTCAGCTAATCTGTTTATACGAGCTTTATACAAGAAAGCGTCTTGGTAAGTAGGTGCAGCTGTAACCACTTTATCCAAAGCAGCATCAGCATTTTTCAATTCATTTACATCTGCTTTTACATCTTTTTTACTGTTAGCATAAAATATTGAAAGTGCATAGTAAATATTATCGTCAACATAGTTTTTATCTTCAGCATTTTTAGTCCCTAATTCAAAAATTGAAGCTGCCTCTTTGTAAAACTTTTTAGAAAATAATTTTTTTCCAATATCATTCAAGTCTTCAGTAGCCAAAGGTTCTAATTCAAGAGCTTTTTTTAAGTCTATTAAACCGCTAGCATACATTGTTTGATCAATTGTAAGACCATCCGCAGCAATTGATTTTTTGAATTTAATTTCAGCTAGATAAATATAATCTTTAGCAATAATTTTGCTGTTTGGATTAGTAATAAAGCTTTCTAGGGATTTTAATGCAACATCAACATTACCATTTTCAAATGCTGAATAAGCTAGATAACGGAAAATTCTTGGATTAACTTTATCTAATTCAATCATTTTATTTGCTTCTTTTTCAAGCTCAGTCCAGTTTTTCAATAAAACTAAAAAGTCAGCTCTTCTCATTCTAGAAGCTAATGAATAATCAGTTAACGACATATATTTGTCATAGTTCGAAATCGCCAACTGCATATTCTCAGCAGATTTAGAAGGTTTATTTCTTCCCCATTTATAGTAAGTCTCTGCAAGCTCTCTGTAAACAGGACCATAATTAGGGTTAATTGCAATTACTTCATTAAAAGCATTAATAGCTAAATCGTAGGATTTTGCACCTTTCAACAAAACACCTAATTGCATTTTGGCTCTCAACATTGTTGGGTCAATTTGAAAAGCACTACGGTAAGCTGAATACGCTTCATTTTGTTTGTTCTCTAGATAATATGCATCTCCTAATGCTAACAAAAGTTCTGCATTTTGAGGGCTGTCAATTTTAGCTGTTTCAAGAATTGCTATTGCATTTTTAAAATCAGGCTTAGAAATATTCATATAAGCACGAGCAATATAAGTAGGCACTGTTGCATCCTTACGTTTAGCATCTTTAATAGCAATATCAAAGTTACTTTGTGCTGCAGTTTGATTTTTAGCTTCTAAATCTAATTGTCCTAACCCAATATAGTTAAGTTTAGCCCCATCAGAACCAGCAATTCCTTTTTGGTAATATATTTTTGCAGAATCTACTTCTCTCTGGTAGGTGTACACATTCCCAAGTAAAAAGGAAGCTGTTCCATTAGAAGGTTTAGCCTGCAAAACAGCTTTCAATATCTTTTTAGCCTTATCAAACTGTTCTGCATCAATTGCTTTCTTAGCTTGATCAATATCTTGGGCATTAGCCAAAGAAAAGGCAGCAAAAAAAGCAACACTAAAAAATTTTAATTTATTCATCGTCTTTACAATTAATTTATAGTTATTCTTTAACATTTTCAATCTCATTTCTGACATTAAACTTTCTTCCCGGTACTCTCACCGGTAACAAGCCAGATTTAAGCACAATTCTTTGTCCGACATCTCCAGCAATAAATGAAGCAAATCCCATTCCAAGACCCGAATATCCTTGACAATTTACAATATACAAATCACGTGCCAATGGATAAGTCCCCTCTGCAATATTATTTTGTGTAGGACTAATAAAAGTCTTCCCTTTTAAACCCTTTACACTCAAAACACTTACATTTTGCAAATATGGCAACATATTCTGAGAGGGTTCAGATATCCAATTCATTCCTATCACACCAATCATTCCGTCATTCTCAGCAACAAACTTAATCACTTCCTCATTTGACTTGAACGAATACACCCCTTTTTCAGGAAGCGCAGCAACCCCAGCGAGTGTTTTGATATAACTAACTGTACTTGAATTAGGATTGTCAAATATTAACCCTTTAATGCCCGATTTGTTAGTTCCTTTTATAAAATCTATAACGTCACTTATTGCTATTAAAGTATCACTAGCTGTTTTATTTCTAACAAAAGTAATGGCATCCTTAGCAAAAATAGTGATTTTTGGAATAATCTTTTTTTGCTTAAAATTATTTTGCTCCTTTTCTGTTAAATTTCTAGTTAAAACTGCAACACCCGTCTTAGCATTAAACAAATCGTTTAACGTTTCAGCTTCAGATTTAGGTACTAACTTTATAGTAGCATCATACTTATTTTGAAAAACGTCAGCCTGAGCTTCTAACAAAGGCAAAATAGTTTCATCAACAGTTATAGCAACATTTCCTTTTAAAATTGTCTCTTCGTTTTTATCATATTTACATGACACCAAGAGTACAAAAAAAACCAATAGTAAACTTACTTTTCTCATATCTTTACAAGTTATTTGTTAGGGTACATATGTAATGCATCGCTAATTTTATTCGATTAGTACGCATTTAATTTATTAGGTAATTATTTCCAACAAAACTGTTTTCAATGGCGAATTCATTGCATTTATTTATTCGCATGATAAAACCTTTGAAAACGAATCAAAGCATAAACGATTAGCAAAACGCCTAAAGCAATTCTATACTTAAACTCCATTTCCAATGGAAATTCTTTCCAAAAAATAACCGCTAAACCCAAAACCAAATATAAGAGAAAAAACACTATCCCTATAACGAGAAGAAATCGCTCTTTAGGCGATTTCTTCTTCATATTATCAACTAAATTTGGAGACATTATTCGGCTGATTGAATAGCAATTGGAAGAGAGTATAACACCCTAACTTTTTTACCATTTTGTTCACCAGGAATCCATCTTGGGCATTTGTTCAAAACTCTAATCGCTTCTTTTCCAGTTCCGTATCCAATATCTCTCAATACTTTGATATCAGTTAAAGAACCATCTTTCTCCACCACAAAAGTTACATACACTTTTCCTTTTAACCCTTCTTCTTCAGGAGTTTGGTAATTATTACTAATAAACTTGTAAAATTTCTCCATACCACCTGGAAACTCAGGTTTTTGTTCAATACCAGCAGTGTTGTATACCGTGTTATCCTCTTCAACCACTGCTGCAGTACCAGTTCCAACTGGCTCATCAACTGTTGAAACAGCATCTGGATCTCCTTTAATTGTTTCAGCACCAATGTTTTTGTCTTTGATTTGCTTAACTTCAACAATCTCTTCAACCACTTCCTCTGCTTTAGCCACAACTGGTTTCACAAATTTAACTTGATCTATTTTAGGTTTTGGAGGTGGCGGCGGTGGAAGATCTGGTTTTTTCTCCTCCTGTTTCTTAGGTGGTAATTTAACCGCTGTAATTTTTACATCAAGATTTTCATCATCATCAGAACCGCTAGGCAACAAACTTGCAATAAGAGGTGCACTAACTGCTAGACTGAAAACGACTGCGCCCATAATAAGTGCTCTCATTGAAGTCTTACGATTTGATTTTCTCAATTCGTAAGCCCCATACAGTTTGTTACGTCCTTCAAAAACGATATCAAGCCATTGATTTTTTAATATATCTAATTTCATATTTCTTAATTATTAGGTTATTAACAAAATAGTTTCACTATTTTGCCGCTAACAATTTTGTTTCTTCCGGCGTAAACTCGTTTACAATAGCATAAGTAGGTACATCTACAATAGCCATCTCATCTAAAATATCTACTAAATTTTTATATGTAGATTTTTTACTTGGTTTTATAATTACAATAATCCCATTCTTAGGTTTTCCTTTAGAAGCAGAATATTCTAATACTGATTGTCTTCTAGATAACAATTCTTTACGAATACCATCTTTACCATAAGTAAAATCTTTAGGAGCAGAAAGAGGCGCAGTAATCATACCCATGTAAGATACTAACTTTCCATTCTCACCTAACAGAATAGTCATAGTACGATTTTCATCAACCTTAATATCCTTATTATCCTCTGGTTTATCTGCTTTATCTGGCAACCCCAAATTCATCGATTGGGGTTTAGACAGTGTTGTCGTCAACATGAAGAAGGTAATCAATAAGAAGGCCAAATCCACCATGGCAGTTAAATCCACCTTAGAATTTTGTTTTTTACTTCTTACTTTTCCACCACCTTTTTTGCCTCCACCACCGGTATTTAATTCAGCCATTATAGTGTGTCTTTATTAATTAAAAATTCTTTCCTCTTAAACCAGTAACCAAACTAAAGTTGTTGATTTTTTGATCTTGCAAAATATCCATTACTTGTTTAATCGTACCGTATTCTTCTTTAGCGTCTCCTTTGATTGCTATTTCCAATTCTTTATCATTGATATCAATGTTAGCACGTCTTGCATTTAAAAGCCATTCTTTTAATTGATTGTCAAGTGAATCCTTTGGAATTCCTGGTTGACCCGCTTTTGCTCTATCCGATGCTTTCATATCTAAAATTTGTTTTAGATTTTGAAGAGGCACACCAAAACTTTCCATTAAGGCGAATTTGTTAGTGTCATCATCAGAAAACTCCATTTCGTACTTTTGTCCCATTAATTCAAGAGTCTTTTTACGTACTTCTCTTCCTTTTAAGTCAAAAAACACTTTCCCTTTACCAATAGTGATTGTCGCTAAATTATCTGTAGGCAATTTTGTTTGCACTGTAGATTGTGGCGTATCGACTGGTAAAACTTCAGGAGCTTTAGCGGTAGCAGTCAAAATAAAGAATGTTAGCAAAAGGAACGCAACATCACACATCGCGGTCATATCAATAGATGTGGATTTTTTTCCTCCTTTAGTATTTAATTCTGCCATTTTCTTTGTTTTATTTTATATTAAATTCAGAGATTTTATTTTTATAACTCTAATTTAATACTAATTATTGTTTTAAGCTACCTCTAAATTTTCTGTAAGTATTAACGATAGTTGTACCTGCCTCATCGATAGAATAAGTTAAATCGTCAATTTTAGAAGTAAAGAAGTTGTAAGCAATAATTGCTAATACAGAAGTAGAGATACCAGTAGCTGTATTGATAAGTGCCTCAGAGATACCATTTGCAAGAGCCGCTTGGTCAGGAGTACCAGCAGTTGCTAACGCACCAAACGCTTTAATCATCCCTGTTACCGTTCCTAACAAACCAGCAAGCGTTCCTAAAGATACTAATGAAGAAATAATCGTCATGTTTTTCTCTAACATTGGCATTTCTAATGAAGTAGCCTCTTCGATTTCTTTGTGGATCGTTTCAGAAGCTTCTTCACTGTTGAATCCTTCTTTCTTAACATCTTGGTATTTTACCAAAGCAGATTTAATTGCATTAGCTACAGAACCTTGTTGTTTGTCACAAGCAACGATAGCTTCGTCAATTTTTCCTTCTTTAATATCCCCTTGTACTTTTTTCATAAAAGTATCTAAATTTCCTTTACCAGCAGCTTTAGAGATTACCATATATCTTTCGAAAGAAAACACAATAACCATTAATAATAATCCCATCAAAACAGGAACGATAGGACCTCCTTTATAAACCATTGCTAAATAATTCCCTGGTAGTGGATGACCTGTATTTACTCCCCCTTCAAAGTTAGCACCGTCCCCCATTACAAAAGTCCATACTAACCATCCTACAAAAACACATGATAAGATAATAATTCCTGAAACCATTCCTCCTCCATTTGAAGTGCTTTCTTTTTTTGCTTTAACGTTTGCCATTTTTTTTAATTTTAAAAATTTTAAATAATTTATTTTTTGTTATAATAAACTTGTAGAAAGGCAAATTTATATGTTTAGTTCAAATAAAAAAATTTTTTTTACGCTAAAATTCGAAGTTATGATTTAAAAAACAAACCAACTCCAGGTGTTTTCAAAAATATTCTTAGTAAAATTAATTTTTTAACAATTTATATTCAAAAATACACTGTGAAATAAAATCAAATATAAGAATATAGCAACATTAAAAAAGCATTAAAAAAAACGAGATTCCTACAAATTTATGACTAATGGCCACATTATCCCTAAGTATACTAGATTGCAACATTTGAAAAAAAACTTTAACTTGGCAGTACTAAAACACACCAAAAATGAGTAGAGTATCTGAATTTAAATCTTCTATTTCGGAGGGTTATACCACTAAAGGAGAAAGCATTATATTGGGAGGAGCCATTATAGACGGAGAAGCTGTTGCTGATACTTTTGTAAAAATTCCCTTAAAAACCTTGAATCGCCATGGCTTAATTGCCGGAGCCACGGGAACTGGCAAAACAAAGACCATTCAGGTGCTATCTGAGCAGTTATCGTCATATGGCATACCCGTTTTGATGATGGACATCAAAGGAGACTTTAGTGGAGTAGCCATGCCTGGAGAAGAAAAATCTTTCATAACTGAAAGACACTCCAAAATAAACCTCCCGTTTCAACCCGCTAGCTATCCAGTAGAGCTACTTTCCTTATCAGAACAAAGTGGCGTGCGATTAAGAGCTACGATATCTGAATTTGGTCCCGTCCTTTTTTCACGGATATTGGATTTGAATGATACCCAGGCCGGAGTAGTCTCAGTGATTTTTAAGTATTGTGATGACCATCAGATGCCGCTTTTGGATTTGAAAGACATCAAAAAAGTCATCAATTACATTACCGAAGAAGGAAAAGATGAAATTGCCAATGCCTATGGAAAGATATCAACGGCTACAACTGGAACTATCCTTAGAAAAATCATTGAATTAGAACAGCAAGACGCTGATTTCTTTTTTGGTGAAAAATCTTTTGAGATTGATGATTTAATGCGAATTGACGAAACTGGAAAAGGATATATCAACATTCTTCGCCTCAATGACATTCAGGATAAACCTAAATTATTCTCCACTTTTATGCTGAGCCTTTTAGCGGAAATTTACCAACAGATGCCCGAGAAAGGAGACTCGGAACAACCCGAATTGATATTATTCATTGATGAAGCACATTTAATCTTTAATGAAGCCAGCAAAGCTTTACTAGAACAAATAGAAACTATTGTAAAACTGATTCGCTCTAAAGGCATCGGGATTTACTTTATTACTCAAAACCCAATGGATATCCCAAGTGGCGTTTTGGCTCAATTAGGGTTAAAAATTCAACACGCCTTGAGAGCCTTTACCGCCAACGACCGTAAATCCATCAAACAAACCGCCGATAATTACCCGTCTTCCGACTTTTATAAAACCGAAGAAATCTTAACCAGTTTAGGAATTGGAGAAGCTTTGGTCACTGCTTTGAACGAAAAAGGCATCCCTACTCCACTTGCAGCCACTATGATGAGAGCTCCAACAAGTCGTATGGATGTATTGACAGAAAGCGAAATACAAGCTATAAATTCTAAATCCAAATTAGTCAAAAAATACAGTGAGCTTATTGACAGAGAAAGCGCTTATGAATTATTGACTCAGAAAATAAATGCCGCTCAAGAACAAGCCACACAAGCAGCCACTGAAACCAAAGAAGAAAAAACTTCTTCAGGCCCCAGCACCACTGAAGTAGTCACAAAATCTGTTTTGAAAGTAGTAACAAGTGCGACCTTCATACGCGGAGCCTTTGGAATTTTGTCCAAATTATTTAAGAAATAAAAGCTTTATAATTATTAGGGCGTGCCCCCAAGTTAAGCGATTTGAGATTTTAGCGGTAGCTAACTCAATGTCATTAAGTAAGAGATTTTAGATTGAAGATTAACGATTCTTGACCCGAGCGATAGCGAACTGGCGAAGCATTTTAGATTTTGGAGCAAGTGAGTAAAAATTATATGATTTTCAACATTGTACTTCCCTAATTAGAGTTGACCGTTTTTTAATTGTTTATCTTTCATTTTAGTCTTTTGGCTAAAACGGGAAATAACTTTTGGGCTTAATTAAAAAGCCGAAAAAAGTTATTCTCGTTTTATGCCACGTTATATTTTC
>NZ_JAPZSU010000045.1 GCF_027531905.1 Flavobacterium sp.
AAGTTCTTGCACTTCTGAACCGGCTACCGTATTTACGAAAATAGCTTGAGGCTCGGTAATGGTTGCTGATAAAAGAACAAAACAACCGTTTTCATCTTGTGCAATAACTTGGTAGGTTCCCGGTGCTAATTCATCAAAAACGCCTGTATCAAAGAACTGATCCAAACGTGGCTCAATCGCATATTTCATTGTTCCCGTTCCACCAGAAGCGGTTACGGTGATGATACCATTGGCTGCTCCGTTACAAGTTACTGGTGTTGGTACAGCTGTTGCAGTAACTGGCACTAAAGGTTCTGTAATAGTTACAATACCTGTAGAAACCACATTACAATCCTCGCTATCTACTCGAACTTTATAGGTTCCTGCACGCAATTGGGTGAAATTACCAGGCGTGGTTTGTACTGGAGTGAAGCCTAATGCACCACCAACACCATTTAATAATGTATAGACATAATTACCTAAACCACCGGTTGCGGTAGCTACAATCACTCCATTGGCATCACCTTTACAATTGATTTTCGCATTTTGTACATCAAGATCTACTTTCAAAACAGGTAGCGGTTCTATTTTAATATCATTCGAAACGACACTAATACATTGGTTCCCATCACGCACATAGTAACGGTAAGTGCCTACTGGTACATTCAGTATGGTTGTTGTTGTCGCAAAAGTGCCATACGTAAGTAAAGAACCCGTTGGATTAAAACTACCATCTGCACTATAGGTATATGTACCTGTGCCACCTGTAGCACTCAAGGTAAGCGTTGATAAAATGGTACACGTTTGCGTCGAAGCCAATACCAAAGTAGGCACAACCTCTGTTGGCTCAGTAATCCCAATCGGAGTGGTAGAAGTCGTACCACAACCCCAGCCATCGGTTACTGTTACGGTATAGGTTCCTGCTCCCAAATTCGTAAACACGGGATCCGCTTGTGGGCCTGAACTAATCATTGGCGTTACCGAAGTCGTATTCAAGGTGTACAAGTAATTCGTTCCTTGACCGCCTGTTACAGGTTGGTTTACGGAAATACTAGCAGTTCTATCGCCTTTACATAAAAGTGCGGCATTGGTAGTAGTGGTCGTAAAAGCAATTGGCGTTGGGTTATTCAAATCAACTGTAGTGAACACTTCACATCCTCTTGAATCTCTCACTTTCACTACATAATTTCCAGCGGTTAAGCCTTCAAAAGTACTAGTCGTACTCCAATCAGCAATAGGAATTACAGTCCCAATTTTTTCCAAACGGAATTCATAACCTCCTGGCCATCCACCAGTAGCAGTAGCCGATATTGAACCATCATTATTACCTGCTACACAAGTAATTTCTGTAAACGATTTATCTATCGCTAAAGCAACATTCGGCCCTGTAATCGTAAAGTTTTTACTTACGGTACAGTTTGGTGGACCTGTCAAAGTCGCAGTAATCGTATAGGTTCCCTTAGCTAAGTTGGTCAAGTTCACCGTGCCTGTTGCTGTTGAAGAAGCATTTTGTATTAAATTTCCAAGAGCATCTTCTACAGTATAATCAAATGGTCCTGCATTATCTATTGGAGTAGGAACTCTATCGATTAAAGTCACTCTCGCACTTCCGTTAGTTCCTCCAAGACAAGTTACGTCTACTACATTGTCAATGGTTAAGTCAAAGGTGTTCGGTTCGTTTACGTAGTGTACGCCAATGATTTCGCAATTGGTCAATAGGTTTTTAACCGTAATAAAATAATTACCTACTGGTAAGTTAGAAAAATTACCTGTTTTATTGGTTTGTTTAGTATATAATGTTCCTTGTGTTCCTGTTGAGGCATCAATATCTACCAAACTAAATTCTAAATCCGTTGTTCCTGTACCTATTGTTGTTGCCGAAACGGTAATGTTTTCAGATAAAAGACAAGTAATCGGGCGCGTAACATTCACATTTATTTTATCCAATTGTACATAAGGAGCAATGATAATTGGAGTGGTAGACGTTCCCTTACATCCTTTATTGTCATACACATTCACAATATAAGAACCTCCTGAAAGATCCCCTTCGGTGTATACGTTACTAGCGCCAAATTGCACTGGAGTACCATTCTTAATAAATTCATAATTCAAGTACGTGCTTGAACCACCAGTAACTCCTGCAACCGTAATCGTAGCTAAGTTACGTGCATTGCCTGATGTACAACCGAATGGAACAGGGGTAATCGTTGGTACGACAATTAGTGCTGGTTCGACTATAGTGATCGTTTTAGTATCCGTACAAGCCCTAGCCGAAGAAACCACTACGGTATACGTGCCCGCTCTCAAACCACTGAATAATGGAGAATCCTGAGCAGGTCGCGCTACAGGTAGATTACCTACAGTTGTAGTTCCCGTCAAAGTATACGTATACACTGGATTATCATTTACGCCAGGTGCTGGTGTAAACATAGTTGCTGTAATCGTACCATCCGATCCTCCGTTGCACGTCACTTCAGTTTTAGCTAAGTCAAAACCTGTGATTGGAGTTGCTTGTTGTAAATCAATATCAGCAAACACTTCACAACCTGTAGCTATATCACGAACAAATACTCTGTGCGTGCCAAATGCTAAGCCAGTAAATGGAGTAGTCATAGGATACGCACCAGTATCGATTTTGTATTGATAAGTTCCTGAACCACCTGTCGTACTTACAGATATTACACCATCACCATTCGCACAAGAAACAGGAGTCGTAACTGTCGGCGTTAAAACAAGCGGTTGACGAATCACCACTAATGCTGTAGCTGTTGTTGGACAACCATTTTTATCTTTTACTGTTACATCATAACTTCCTGGAGCATTAACTACAAACGTTGGGCTATTTTGGAAACCACCACCAATGCTATATTGAAACGGACCAACTCCGGTTGGTGGTTTAACAGTAAAGGTGTACGTTCCATTGATTGGATCTGGACATTCACTGAATGTAGTTGTATCTAAGGTAATGTTAGTTGGATTAGCATCCATAACTACGGTAACATCTAATTTAAATGTACAACCGTTAGCATCTTTTACCCATACATCATATTCATTAGGACTAGGTAAAGTAACAGCTAATGTAGCATTGTTGCTTACTGTATAATCTGTCGGTATAGGTGTTACGTTGTTTGCAACAAATGCATAGGTGTAATTTGGCGTTCCATTTGTTCCTTGAACCGTAACTATGGCTCCTGAATTACAATTTGCATTTACATTACTAATTAAACTTAAACCTAAAGCGATTGGTTCAGCAATAACAAAAGACACATCGTCTGTACAACCCGTTGTGGCATCCGTTACTTGCAAGGTATAATTACCAGGTACTAAACCAGTCAAAGTTATTATATCACCTGCAATGAAAGGTGTTCCTGTTCCAACTGTTAAAACCGCAGTGTAGCTTGTGAAATCCGTTACTTTGAAAGTAGCAGTACCATTGGCTAAACCAAAACAAGTCACATCAGTACTAGCCGAAGCCGCAACAGTAATGTTAGTCACTGGAGCTACAGTGTGTGATTCTTGGTACGTACACCCATTTGCATCGGTTACTTGAAACAAATAATCTCCAACTGGTAAATTGTTAAATACTGCTGGAACAGCAAACCCTGCGGTAATTTGTGCTGGATAAAGCGTTGTTGGAGCACCATTAAACTGAACAATTTCGAATGTCAATGCACCCACTCCATTGGTAGCGGTTACTGTAACACCTGATGTTGGTGCTGGACAAGTTGGCGCAGTAGAAACTACAAAATTCAAGTCAGTTGGTTTGTTTAATGGATTAACATCTATAGTTTGAAGTAAAGTTTCGCAACCATTCGCATCTTTTACTCTATAACTTATAGTTTGAATACTTCCATTATCATTTACCTTATAAGTAGGATCAGAAGTGTAGCCTAATCCATTAAAATTATATAAATAGCCTGAGCTTGTACCTCCACCAGCTGAAACTGTAATTACAGTAACTGTGCTACAAGTAGTATTGGCTGGGAAAGTAGCAGTAGCAGTTAATGGAGTAGCTGGAGCAACAATTACATTCGTATCGTCAAGTCTACAACCTCTTCCAGAATTTACTCTAACGGTATAAGTTCCTGGTAGTAAACCTGTGAATATATTTGAAGATTGAGCAACTGCCAATTGAGGCCCTGCAATAATTTCATACGTATAACTTGGGTTGTTATTACCCGCTCCTAAAGTCACAGTTATAGTTCCATTATTATCTCCTACACATAATGCTGGAGTAGTAGCCGTGGTAAATGTAACTGGAGTTGGAGCTCCTAAAGTAACTACAGCAGTTGTAGTACAATTAGTTGGTGTCGCGGTATCAGTCATTGTCACC
Source organism: Flavobacterium sp. (assembly GCF_027531905.1). GTDB lineage: Bacteria > Bacteroidota > Bacteroidia > Flavobacteriales > Flavobacteriaceae > Flavobacterium. The sequence goes on from NZ_JAPZSU010000045.1 coordinate 4,313, forward strand.
GTGTATGTTCCTGCTGGTAAACCAGAAATAACTCCTGTTGTACTATTTATCACAACGCTTGGAAAGGTTGGCGCAATCGTATAGATATAAGTACCCGCAACAGGACCACCAGCTCCAGACATTGTAATTACACCATCATTATTAGCACAAGTTGGTAATGCAGTAATAGCAGGTGTAGCTACTAATGGCTCATCAATAGTTATTGTTTCAGTATCAGTACAACCATTAGCGTCTTTGATAATGATTGTATGTAAACCAGAATTTAATCCTGTAACGGTATGTGGTAAACCAGGAATACTAGCAAAAGTACCTCCGTCTACACTGATAGTATAAGCACCTGTTCCTGCTGTCGTAGCTGTCACGGTAATACCAAAAGTACCTTGTGGCGCACATTTGTTTACTATTGATAAAGCAATAACTGGGGTTGGGTCAAGTAAAACTGAAACTGGTTTTCCAACAATACAACCTCTACTATCTTTAACCCATACATAATAATTTCCTGACTCTACATTAAATGTACTTGGTGCATTCCATAAGGGATCACTTAGAGCTGGTGCTGTATTAGAGGTGTTAAGGATAAAGCGATACGGCGCGGTACCACCATTCGCTACTCCAACAACTTGACCTGCATTAGTATTACAATTGTCATTTTTAGTTGCAGAAGCATTTAAATCTAAAAGTACTGGAGATTCAATAATTGAAAAAGTAGCAGACGCACTTGTACAACCATTATATGACCCACCAACTTCTGTAAACTTAACATAGTAAGTACCTGGAACAAGACCAGAAGGAGAAGTAATCGTTGAAGGGGCTGATGTCGATATAGTCCCAGAAATTCCAGTTGAAACATTGGTTTGATCAGAAAATATCTCCCAATTAACACTTGTGGCTGTGTAATTATCTAGAGTAAAGGTAACACTACCCGTAGCTGTTCCTGTACATGTAACATTGTTAGCCACAATTGGATTAGATGTTAATCCAGTTAAAGGAGGTATAGGCCCAGAAGCTTTTTCAAAATAATAACAACCTGTTATATTATCTCTTACGACAAATGTATAAACAACACCTGGGGTTAAGTTTGTAAATGTTTTTTTCAAATTATCTGGTAAAGCTGCACCATCTGGCGCTAAAAAACTACTACTATACGGAAATACGGCTAAATCGTATATACCAAATTCATAATCTGGAGAAGAAGGAATTGGAGTAGGATTAACACTTACAATGATTGTAGCTCCATTTGTACAATCAGCAGTTGTATAAAGATCTATGAATAAATCGTCTGGTGGAGAAAGCACTTGTATACCAGTCGTTGACTTAGAACAGCCTGTATTATCCGATACAATTACTTCATAATTACCAAATCCTAAGTTAGGAAAAGTATAACTGGAACCTGTAAGATCTGAATGTGTTAAAACTACACCTGTTGTAAGGTTTCTCAGAGTATAATTGAAAGGTGCAACACCATTTGTAATTGCGTTAACTGTAATTGAACCAGCTACAATTGCGGCAGTACAGGTCATATTAACCGGGGTAACCGTATAAGTTATCTCGGTAGGTTGATTCACAACTGCATATCCTGGGTATAAACATCCTTTACTATCTCTTACAACATAAGGATAACCAAGACCTGTAGAAGCTGCAAGATTAGAATAAGTAGAAACTGTAGAAAAACCAGAACCGTTAAAACTATATTGAAATGGTGCTACACCTGCCGTAGGATTTATGGTTACCACACCATTTCCTGATTGATAACATGTCAAATTTGTTATCGATGTTGTAGCTGCAACTGGTGTTGGTGTAATAGTGTTCACAACATTTGTGATTCTAGGACAACCGTTCGCATCTGTAATTTCAAAACGATATGATTTTCCAGTGGTAATACCTGTATCGGTGTAATTAAATGTTGTTCCTCCAAAAGAAGTAGCTGCACCAAAACCAGCACCATCAATATCTACTTTATAACTAAAAGGAGCGAGTCCGCCTAAAACATCAACTTTTATCGTAGCCTCTTGAGGTAATGAACAAGTAATATCTTTTGTTACCAATGCAGTTGCCGATAATGCTTGGTTAACGATAACGGTTGTAGTCGCTGGACAACCATTAGCATCTCTTACTGTGATGGTATAAGTTCCTGCTGCTACTGTAAACGTATTCGCTGGACTTGGCGCCAAACCTGTATTGATAGTATAAGTATAAGGAGCTAAACCACTTGATCCAACAGCCACAATTTGGAATGTACTTCCACTAGCAGAACATTGATTAGTGACTGATGCAGTTACTATTGGAGAACCATTATTAATTATAGTAACGGGAAACGGTAGCGTGGTACAACCTTTCGCATCTCTTACATATACATCCCAAACTAGATTTGCTCCAGAATTGGTATCTACAGTAATAACATTAGAAGTTCCAAAAACAGTAGGGGCTGAAGCACCAGAAATAACCGCAGCATAACCATAATTAGTAGTTCCGCCTGTAGCTGTTACTGTAATTTGTGAATTGTCATTACTACAGAATACGTTAGTTGCAGTTGCATTAGTAATTGTTAAAGCTGCAGTTGGCTGCGTAATAGTAACAGATTTACTATCCGTACAACCTGTTAAAATATCAGTAACACTAAAAGTATAGGTACCTGCAACTAAACCTGTCAAAGTACGCACATCTCCCGATGGACTCAAAGTGTAAGGCAAACTTGCTGGAGTAGAAGATACAGTAATGTTATAATTTCCTGTACTACTAAAACTAGAAACCGTGAATATTGCAGAACCCGTAGTATTTCCGAAACAATCTACATCGGTCAATTTAGTCGCAGTAACTGCAATTGGGGTTAGTGCAGGTACATTATGAGATTTGGTCGCATAACAACCATTGGCATCTGTTACTCTAAACACATAAGTACCAGCAGTCAATCCTGAAAAGATTCCAGTTGTTGCTCCTGTTGTGTTTGTTACAGGTCCCGAAATAATTGTATAGGCCAATGGTGCTACTCCAGTACCAGCAGTTACAGGCACAGTTACTATACTAGTCGTACTTGTAGGAGGTGCACAATAAATTGGCGTATTGCTAATGGTAGCAATCGTTGGTGGATTCAACGGTGCTAAATCAATTAGTTCCATAGCAGACAAACAACCATTAGCATCTTTAACAATAATTTTAATGGATTGTGTGGTTCCGTTGTCATTAACTGTCAAAGTATTACTAGATCCAAAAGAAGCTCCATTGTTATAACTATAGGTGTACCCTCCTGTTCCTCCTGTTGGAGTAACTGTTATTAATGCGGCTTGTTTTGTATTGGTAGGACTACATGTAAATGAAGTCGTTAGGGTGGCATTAGCAGTTATTAGTGCAGGATTTGCAATTATTACCGATTGTGTTGCCGAAGGACATCCTTTGCTATCGGTAACACTTACAGTATAAGTTCCAGCTGGTAATGCTGTAAATTTATTAGTTGCTTGGGTAACATTTTTAGGGCCTGTTAGTATATAAATATAAGCACTTGTAAAACCTCCAGCTGCCATTACGGTAATGGTTCCGTCGTTCGCATTGTTACACGTAATGTCTGTTTTGCTCGTGGCAATCGTTGGGGTAGTTTTGGCAGTAACTATAATGGTGTTACTAGTGGCAGGACAGCCTTTGCTATCCGTTACGGTAAACACATAAGTACCCGCAGTATTAGTAGTAAATGGGAAAGTAGTTGCAATTGCTCCTACACCATTAAAACTTCTGGTATAGGTATAAGGTCCACCATTTCCTCCGGTAACTACTGGATTATCAATCTTTGCATCAGCTATACAAGTTAAATCATCGATTAAAGACACTGCAAACCCTTGTTGTGGGGCAATAACTATATTTGAAATGGTCGCTGAACAATTGTTGCTATCCGTTACAACAATAGTATGGGTACCTGGCGCTACATTAGTAAAGGAATACGTTGTAGCGGCTGAGCTTACCGCTGCATTAGCATTGAGTTGATAAGTAAAACGTCCAGTACCACCCGTAACTTTTACATCTAATTTAGCAGGATTGGCGGTAGTATAACAATAATCTGTTGTGCTATCTAAGACTGCGGATATCGCTGGTACAGCAGTTACAGCTACGCCCACTCCCACAGGGTTTGAACAGCTGTTCGCATCTCTTACAAAAACAGTATAAGTACCTACAGGAACATTGTTGAATATGCCTCCATTATTGCTGAACGCAAAACCAGATACAACAGTTAGTCCGTCAGTCTGACGCAACTCATACTCATACGCTGGGGTTCCCCCACCAGCAACAGCCGTGATGGTAGCACCGGTAGTACAAGTCGCTTTCTTTGTTTCTGAAGCACTTAGCGTCAAAGTTGGAGGCGCACTAATCGTAACATCAAATGGTTTAGAACAAGTCGTCACTGTAGCACCTACAGGGCGTACTACAACTTTGTATAAAGCTGCGCCCAAAGAGGTAAGCTTTACAGGAGAAGTAGTAGAAGTTTGCCAGGTAACACCGTTATCTTTAGAATATTCAAATCCTTTGATCGGGTCAAAATTTTGAGCAGCAATGGTAATTTCTCCATTGCTTTCGCCATTACAGGTCACGCTTTTGTTGCCTGAAATTTGTGAAGTAAAAGCTTTACCTGTAGGCACTACAATAGTAAAGTCTTTTGTTGTAGTACACGTTTTTGGGAGTTGAAATACTTTGATGTCATCAATAGCTACATCGTTACCACTGGTTTGTCTGACATTGGAACGTACAATAAACTTAAGTGTTGTATTCGTTTTAGGATCTAAAGTAAAAGCGGTTTTAGGATAATTTTCCCATTTTTCTGATTTTGGGATATTTCCTGTATTGTACCACGAAATTTCGGTTCCTGAAGCATCAACTAAAGCCACTCTCAAATCGGGATCAAACTGAAAGTTATTTTTATTCAACAAATTCATCGCAAAGAACTCAAACGTAATGGGCTGATTTGGAATGATATTATTAATAATTTTTTCGTATAAAATCTCGGTTTCTGGTATTTGACTACCAATATTTACTACCAAACACCTTCCTTTTGGTGTTGGAGGTACTGTAGGCGGTGTGTGATCTCCCGGTTGCAGCCAAGGTCCAAAAGGCGCAACAATTCTTGCGGTTACAGAATAATCTCCGTCATTTATAGCAATACTACCTCTACATTGTGTAGCTAGTACTTGCCTTTCGAAGCAGTAATACGTAGCATTCATTCCTGGAGAAGTGGTGTCATCTCCATATCCGAAGTTTTCATACAACAAATTACTAAAAGTAGGTACTGTATTTAATTTGTATTCTACTTTGATATTGTGTGGGCCAGGAGATACATTCAGGAATACATTACTTGGAACATTCGTGTTTTTTGTACCATCCAAATAATAATCATAAGTATAGGTGGAACCGCCTGGGTTAGTCACGGTAACGGTACTCGTTGCCGTACCATCACAATTAAAATCTACTGGTGTATTTACATCTATCTGTGGAGCCGCCGGTTCTGGATCAATGGTCACCGAAGCGCTAAAAATACAGCCATTAGTATCTTTTACATACAAAGTGTATGTCCCTGGAGCTTTATAAGCATCATTTACCGTGGTCCAAGTCGCCTGATTGTCGAAACTGTATTGGTAAGGCGCGACTCCTCCTTGAGGATTGGTGATACGAACTCTACCGTAATTTTTTGGAATTCCCAATGAAACATCTCCACAACCAGCCAATTCAGACACCCCCATCGAAGCCGTTACCGCTTCTGCTGGCTGGGTAATACTAATGTTGGGTCTTGTTTCAAAACAATCCACACCACTCAAGCTGTATTTTAACACAGGAGTATAGGTGCCTGGTGGTAGACTAGAAAAAGTACCGTTAGCCACATAAGTCACCCCATTGTTGATACTGTAAGCCAGGGTGTAGCCATTCGCATTGGTTACATTAAATTTAATTTCTCCCGTATTGGCACCATAACATAAAATGTTAGTGCTTGTCAATGAGAAATCCGGTTTAGGATTCGCATTGATGGTTATGGGTGGAATATTAAATTCACAATTGTTTTTATCCACGACTTTGATAGCGTAAGTACCTGCAGTGGTAATGACAATTTTAGGATCGGTTTGGCCAATTGTGGATCCGTTAACATAATAATAAAAAGGAGCTGTACCATTGCTTGGTGTAACCGTAATTTCACCATTAGTACAAGTTAAGGGTTTGGTGATTGCTGGGGATGCTGTTAAGGCAGCTGGGGCAATAATTTTAGCCACTCCATTGTAGCTACATCCGTCTAAAGTACTTACCCTGAAGGTATAATCTCCGGCATCTTTATTCGTAAATTCATATTCTGAAGCCGTGCTATTAATTACCTTTTCAATAGAAACTCCGCCTTTAAACAATTCGTATGTGTATTGTGCGCCGTTATAACCTGTTCCATAAACCTTTATACTTCCTTTGGAATCATGACACAACGGTTGTGTGATGAAGGGCGCTATAGGATTGAAGTCAATTTTATAAATCTGGATGCCACTTACTTCAAAAATACAAGGATTAGTAACTACGCCCACTTGTCTAATGTAAACTGTGTACGTACCAGCAGTAGCAATGCTAAAAGTATTACTTGATTGATAGCCTGACGTTTTAGTCAAACTATATTCGTATCCTGCTCCAACACCATTGATGGTAATGTTTCCATTATTCCCACAAATCATATCTTTTTTGGTAGCAGTAGGGTTTAGTGGGTTTTTATATACATTAAAGTAAAAACGACTAAAACATCCCCCAAAATAAATAGACACCCTATATTGTCCCGAAGCATTGGCTGTAAAAGTGTTACCATCAGGAGCAGCCGTTGTCCAAGTACAGGTCGGACTTACATTGGCACATAAGTCTGATAAATTAGGATCTGGTACACAAGTAGTAGTTTCCCAAGTTATTTTTGTAGCTCCTAAACTAGATAAATCAAGCAGTTTACTGGCTGATTGCCCACACAAGAAAATTTTAGGCAATATACTACCATCATTAACACACTGATCAATTAAACCTGTAGCTGGATTTTTGTTATCGGCATACTGAATTAAAGGATTTGCAGGTTTCGCGGCATAGTCTGCTACAGTAATTATTTCCTCTAAATCGACACACGGGGGTGTTGCTGTATTTTTTACATAGTACGTACCCGGTTTTGTAACCGTAAGCGTTTGAGAAGTCCCGATTACCGGAGTCCCCGTTGGACTCGTCGACCAAGAATAAGAAGCATATCCCCCAGTAGCTGAAATGGTTACATTGTCACCACACAAGACATCATTCCTTTTTTTACAATCGTCTACTCCTACTAAAAAGTTAGTCGATTCGGGCACACTAATAGTACAAGCTGAAAAGGAAGCATAACTGTCCTCTCCAAAGCCCAATCCTCCATTGGTGTTGATTTGACCTGTATACTTGGATCTGGCAGTGTTCTTTATAATGTTGTTACATGGCTCTGTTAAATTGGCACAAGTAGGAACAACTTGCACTTTAAAAAGTATCGGTACACTTTTACTACCATTTTTTAACACTAAATTATCCGGGACGGTAAATGTAATGGTTCTTGTAGTTGCATTGTAGGTATGCGTCACTCCTGCTGGTAATAATGGATCAATATCAACTGGATAATTAAAGATAGTATTAGCCGGTAATTGATCGGTAATGGTAAAGTTTTTGGCATTGTCGTTGCCTACATTTTGAAATTGAAGTTGATATGTCAATTGTTCGCCTAATCCTACTGGAGCATTATTTGGAAGAGGAGCTACGCCTTTTAAAGTTGTTTTAGTTAAGATGATTTTAGGTTCAATAATTTCAACAGCAATAGCATTAAAATAATAAAAGTAAACGTCTTGCGTACTTCCCAAAGTTATTTTGGCGGAAGTTACGTTGTTACCTATTGCGGAATTATTGTCATTTTTTATAGTAATAATTCCCGTATCATAACCCAAAGTATTGCTACTCGCAGGAATACGATTGGGTGAGGAAAAATCGGCTGTGTTTTTAGTAATTGGATCAATATAAGTGATCGAGCTATTGAAAAAATTGTCTGTTGCTCTCAAAGTAGTTCCTGAGGCTGTCGCTGCACTTTGCCTCACCCCATTAATTTCCAAATAGTCCCCTTTTATGGGTTTATCCCCTTCTAAGGCTGCAAATGCAAAACTTGCATTTACAGGGCCTACAGGAATGGTTCTGAAACCGGTAACATTGATGTCCAAAGTAGTTGCTCCTCCAATCCCACTAAAACCATCATAAGAAGTAATAGAACGTGCAGGCAAATTAGGATCTTCATAAACAATATACAACGACCAACCAGCAGATAATCCCGTGCTTCCATTTTTACCAACACTCGACAAAACATTAGCAACAGTATACGTTCCATTAGCATTGGCTAAAGGTTGTACTAAAGAAGAAACATCTGCATAACAGGCATAAGGTCTGTTTTTACTTGCTCCAATTCCATCGGTCTGATTAATCGCATCATAAATTAATTGCCCTGTTACGGTATTATATCCCCCTACTGGCGTTTTGAATTTGATAGTAGTAAATTTAGTTCTATCCAACGAGTTATCACCATCTCTAATAATCGCCGACCAATATAAAGCTGCATAGGCTATCTTATAACAAGGAGTCCCAGGAGCATTAGAATTAGGAATGGTCAGTACAGCACTACTAGAACTAAACGTACCAGTATCACCATCAATATCCACATATTGCATATCAACATCTGAATTAAACACTCCATTATCATTGAAATCATTATTGTTCACACTCAGGATATTATTCCCAATCAACAATTGATCTCCTTTTACATTCCTGTCAAATCGAATATCGAACGATTTTAAATTTTGTCCATTAGATGATTGAGTCATAAAAAACAAAATTCCTACCAAAGCAAAAGCATGGGATAGGAATCGATTTTTCAGTTTGTTAGTCATCGGATTTGTGATAACAAATTTGGCAAGAAGCAACGATAAGTTTTTGGAAAAAGGGCATAAATTTTCCAAAGATAACATTTGTAAAATAGTAGGTTTTTTCATGGTTTTGGCATTGTATTAAGGTCTTCATACTGATTTCTTTGGGGCAGAAATCAGCATAAAAGAATATGGTATTTATAATTTCGTTCTTAAATTTAATTTTTTCATCACTGTCTCTTCATGACTTAAAATCTACTAGCTAGTAGGATTCAAGCTCATTCTATCATTTTAATTTTCTACTTTAATAATGGCCATTTTACTTGTAAACGGTTGTTTGCCTTTGTTCACCATTTCTCCTTGAGCTTCTTGAATGGTCTCGAACTTAGTCGCATAAATATAATAGCTACTAGTGCTAGCGTCGTAGAAAAACGAAACATTACGTTGACCCGAAGCTACCATTTGTGCTAAGAATTTATCGCGTTTGGCTATATCTTTATGAACCGCTAACACCACATAGAAAGCACTTTCTGTATTGGCTACACGTTTCATAATTTGCATGTTCGATTGTTCTTCACCAAAATCAAAATCACTTTCTTTAAGCGGAGTCGAACTAACTTTAGTCGTTTCCTTAATGCGTTTCAACGTGGCTTGATCTTGAGCATAACGATCCGTGTCATTCAATGAATTCGCTCGTTTGATTCTACGTTTTTTCTCTATCTCTACCGCAACTTTAATATTATCTAACGTTTGTAACAATTTATTATTACTTTGTATACTAGTTACTTGCTCTGCTTTTAATTGATCTATAGATTTTAAATAGCTTACACTTAAAGCATCTGTAGGACTTGCTCCTTTTTTGATGCGTTCATCATACAAGCTTTTAATTCTACTGAGGTTATCCTCTTGCATTTTATTCAATGCTGCGATTTGAGATTTCAACGATTCAATAGCGGCATTATCATTAGAAGAACTCTTAATTTCCTGAGGCTCTTTAACAATACCTTGCTCGCTTAAATCATTTTCTTCTTTCATCTCTCTTAACTCCTTCGCTTTATTGGCTACTTTTTGATCCAATTGCGCAATCAGAGATTTCTGCATTTTGCCCGATTCTTCAGCTTGTTTAGCCAAATTATCAATTGCTTTAGCACTTTCGTCTTTAACCACAGGAACTATCGCAGCGGCGGCGGCTACTTTCGCTAAACGAATTTTTTCTGCTTCTGCATCAGCTTTTGCCTTAGCATCCACAGCTATTTTTTCTTGACGAACACGCTCGGCTTCTGCATCCGCTTTGGCTTTAGCATCGGCTGCTGCTTTTTGTTGCGCTTCCGCATCGGCTTTTGCCTTAGCCTCCGAAGCCATTTTTTCTTGACGAAGACGCTCGGCTTCTGCATCGGCTTTAGCTTTCGCATCGGCTGCTGCTTTTTGTTGCGCTTCAGCATCCGCTTTTGCCTTAGCATCCGAAGCTAATTTGGCTTGACGTACACGCTCGGCTTCTGCATCCGCTTTGGCTTTAGCATCGGCTGCTGCTTTTTGTTGTGCTTCCGCATCGGCTTTTGCCTTAGCATCCGAAGCTATTTTTTCTTGACGAACACGCTCGGCTTCTGCATCTGCTTTGGCTTTAGCATCGGCTGCTGCTTTTTGTTGCGCTTCAGCATCCGCTTTTGCCTTAGCATCCGAAGCTAATTTGGCTTGACGTACACGCTCGGCTTCTGCATCGGCTTTGGCTTTAGCATCGGCTGCTGCTTTTTGTTGTGCTTCGGCATCGGCTTTTGCCTTAGCATCCGCAGCTATTTTTTCTTGACGAAGACGCTCGGCTTCTGCATCTGCTTTAGCTTTAGCATCCGCTGCTAATTTTGCTTGACGAAGACGCACAGCTTCAGCGTCAGCTTTGGCTTTAGCATCCGCGGTTAATTTTTGTTTTGCCACTGCTTCGGCTTTTGCCTTAGCATCCTCTGCTATTTTTTCTTGACGAAGACGCTCGGCTTCTGCATCGGCTTTGGCTTTAGCATCGGCTGCAGCTTTTTGTTGCGCTTCCGCATCAGCTTTCGCTTTAGCATCCGCTATTTCCTTTAATTTAGCTTGACGCATGGCTTCTCTAGCCGCTTGTGCTTCTAATCGAGCAGCTTCTAGATTAGCTTTATCGACTGGAGAAAGCAAAGTACTTTGTTTCGGTTGGGTACTTATAGGTTTTGCTGAAGGTTTCGTTGGAGCTTCATTTGGCTTAATTAAAGCACCTTCTTCTTCATCATCTCCATAATAATACGTTTTGTTTTTGAATTTGTAGGCCAAAACAATATCATGTGAGGCACCAAAATTATCGAAAGCACCCATCGCCTTTTCAAAATTATATTCAATTGAAATAGTAGAAGTAATATTTAAACCAATACCTCCAGAGACTCCATATAAGCTATTGTATCCAGCTTGTGCCCAAACACCCATAGGAATTGAAAACATGGCCAATCCAGAAACAACCGTTTTATCTTTTTTGAACTCAGAACGTACTAGAGCAGAGAATTTACTTTTGTCGAAAAAACCATAGGAATCCAAATATCCCGTATACATAATATGGGCTTGGATCGCTTTTTCTGGATCATCCTTAAGCATATTGGAAGTACCAAAATTGTAACTAACGATATTATTTAATGCTAAACCAAAATCTAAAAAAGTAGTTCCATAATTAATCCCTGGACTAACCGTAAGTAAAAAATTGGAAGGAATATTGTTTAAAGAAGGATCCGCAATGCCGTTTGTGATGACTTTTCCAGCGTCCAAACCACTCTTATATGCACCTAAATTTAACCCAAAAGTAAGGTTACTATCTTGTTCTAAAATGACATTATGTGTAAAGTTGGCTACCGCACCAAAAGTCGCAAGTACACCATAATTTTGTTTAAAAACACCTAAACCTACTCCTTGATTTTCTAAAAAACGTCCTGAATAACTGGCAAAATAAGTAGTGGGAGCATTATCAAATTGAACCCATTGTCTTTTACTATATAAAGTCGCTACAGTATTTTGTTCACGGACAAAACTAAAGGTAGGATTGATTACAAATCGATTGTATTTTAAAGAATTTCGTATCGGAAGGGAAAACGAAACAACTCCATCCTCAGCCGGAACAGCTTGAGCATAGAGTTCGTGGTGCATACCATAAAAAAAAGCAATGAATAGTAAAATTTTCTTCATATTATTTTATCACAGTTATTGATCCTTTTTTTACCTTTTTATCTGGAGTAGTGATAATATAATAATAAATGGGATTCACGTTTTTAAAATCGGCAGGGCTGGTTACGCTAGGCCAATCGTTTTTATAATCATTGGTTTGAACCACGACTTCACCCAAAGCGCTTACAATTAAAACTTCGGTATTGGTACCACTTACATAGGCTAAAGGAAGGATCCAAGTATCATTGATAAAATCTCCGTTTGGACTAATCACATTAGGGATCTCAGCAACATCTGGAAAAGGATTCGGATCCGTTGAATAGGTTACCTCAAAGGTTAAATCTTTGGCTACAGAACAACTTCCAGGTTGCGTAATGGTCACTTTGTAAATTCCTTTAACAGTAGCACTATACGTGTTTGAAGTTACGTTGGGTATTTGAACGCCATTTAAAAACCACTTATACGTTGGATTTGTAGCATTAGTGGTAACCGCTACAGCCAAACTTTCACCAGGAACAATAGCATAAGTAGCCGCTATATTTAAACTACTGGTAAAAGAAACTTCTTTCAAATCTATGCTCGCATTAGCATCACAAGAACCAAAACCTACTTTTACACTGTATTGTCCAGCTGTGGTAGCCGAATACGTTTGATTTGTAGCATTGGGAATCGCCACGTTATCTTTATACCATTGATAAGTGTTTCCTTTGGTAGCTGACAAAATGGTTGGCCCTTGACTAGTACAAAAAGGATTACCCAAACTTGAAGTAATGGCAGCTGTAGCGCCAGAATTAGATGAAGTAACGGTAACACGATTAGAATATGAGTCAGAAGTACAAGTCCCATAATTGGTCTCGGCATAATAAACCCCAGGAGAAGTTACGGTATAATTAGCTGCTGCTGCAGAAGCAACTTTAGTTGGCAAAACTGTTGGCCCGTTGTCTCTAAACCAATTAAAGGTAAGTCCTGGATATTTTAAAGGAGAATCATTGGTTACAGCTCCAGGGTTGTCGATTGAAAGCACATAGGATCCTCCAGAGCAAATTACCACATTAGAGGAATTATTATTAATGGTAAATTGACTATCTTGTGGCTTATAGTAGGCAGGAAAAGAATTGGAGAGCTGACTAGTTGCAGCTGGTGAAGTACTTCGAATACGCAATCTATAGCCTTCTCCACTTGTGGTCACAGGAACAGCAAAAGTTATTTTGGCTGGCGAAGTCGTTATCGCACCCGCCACAGAAGTGTGCAATACCGTAGGTGTGACGAAACTTCCATTACCGTCAGAAAGCTCGACAATAAATTGGTTTGAAGCTGTAATTCCACTAGTTGGAGTGAAACTAAAAGTAACATCAAAAGTATTGAATGATGGATTGGCACAGATCTGAGTAAACGGGAAAGTAGGTTTTCCAATTGCGATTTGTGCCTGAATTTTATTTACAAATGGGAAAAAACCAATTGAAAAATAAAAAAAAAATTGTACCAAAAAAAAGACCTTATTGTACCTTTTCATGTTTTAAATCTGTGGTTTTACAAGGTTTTTGAATAAAAAAATAAAAACTTCGATTGTTGGGGTGCAACCAAAGTTTTTATTTTTTTAAAAACAGTCTAGTTGTTGTTTGATGCTGTAATTTTTGAAATTCTTAATCTGAAATCAGGTCTTTTTTCATTTGAGAAATCAATAAATGCCTCAGCGTTGTTCTTTTTATCATATACATTAAAAAAGGCACTATTGCCATACCAATTTTCTAACTCCTCATTCTCAGGGTTAAACTCGGTAAAAATATTTCCTTTACAGAAGTTAATGTATAATTGTTCTAATTTAATTTTTTTCAAATTCGGCGCTGTAACTTCCATTTTGGCATCTAAAACTACAGCAGGGTTAAAGCCTGAAATCACACTTTTCTTTAATTCTAAAAAGGTGTTTTCTGCAACACGCACGGCATCTTTAATCAAACCATTTTGCATGTCAGCTGCTAAATCATCACTATCGTTAACAAATGTCATATTACTTGCTACGATGTTGGTCTGTTTTTTATTAAAATCAACTTCGCTTTTTTGATCATAAGAAGCTAATTCAAAACATCTTGATGCTGAAGTATTACTAGATATATAAGAAGATCGTATCGCTAAGGAATTATCTATTTTACATTGAACACCATAATTAAACTTATAGTCAATTCCGTTAGATTTTAATGAAATCATTTTACTCATTACAACATCACCACCATATACTTCAAAAGAATCTCCTGCACAATAACTTACCATAACATTTTCAACAGTGGTTTTGTTGCCTACTCCACCTAAAAACAATCCATTAAAGTTACCACTTCCTTTTACTTTTTTCCCTGCATATTCAATGCGAACGTAACGTAAAACTCCAGAATTTGCAGCAGGATTACTACCACCGTAAACAGTCATTGCATTATCTAAATCATAATTTACAGAGGCTACTCCGCCAAATTTATTTATTGGCGCATCGCCTAAAATTATTAATCCTCCCCAATCACCAGCTTTTTTAACACTACGATTAGAGGTGAAAACAATAGGATCGGTTTCTAAACCTTCAGCAATGATTGAAGCGCCTTTTGTTATTACTAAAGCGGCTCCTGAATCAAAATCACCAATAATTACTGTACCCGGTTCAATAGTTAAGACCGCATTATTAGTAACATAAACTGCACCTTGCAATAGGTAGATATTCTTTTTTAACAATTTAGTGTTAGAAGAAATAGTACCGGCCAATATTTGATTGGCTTCACCATAATCCACTTTAGCCGGCTTAAATTCTGTCCAATTGCTCAACCAATTTGTAGAACCTATGATGCCTTTCTCTTGTTGTGCATTTGCACTACAAACAACCAATAGCAATAAAGCTAAAACTTGAATACTTTTTTTCATAAGGTTAAGATTTAGGGGGGGGATATATCTTTCACATCTATTTAAAGAGTGACAAATGTTGAAAACAATTTGGTTAAATTAATGGAAGTTAAGTCTAAAGACAACTTCTAGTTTTCACCTAGAGAATTCAACGATTTTAAAGTTTCTTCATAAAACAAAATAGCAGAAATTAAATTTCCTTTATCTGCGTATGGTACCATTTTTCTTTGAAATTCAACTGTAACGTCTAAGAAAGAATTCATACTTTCTGACTGTACTGTCAATGCTTTAGTATTGTTAGCATCTTCTGGAATACCTAAATCAGTTAAGGTTACCCCAGGCTTACTTACTAATGCAATGTATGGCAACGTTTTAACTAAAACTTTAATTCTTTCGATGTACAACTCCAAAAGAGGCCCTTTTTGCAACTGCTCCAATTCTGGCTTCGTATAGTATTTTTTTACTAAAGCTGTTCTACTAATAATACTCTGAGGAACTTTAGTTTGTGCAGAAGCTATTCCTACAGTTAATAAAAATACTAACCCAAAAAAAATAATTTTCCCTTTCATGCTTTTCTTTTTTGTTAATTAAAATGTTAATAACAAAAATAAACAAATTTACTTAACTCACAACTTTTCACAATAATTTTATGAATAAAAAATAGTACATAAATTAAAAAAAGTGGTTTTTTGTCGATAAAACAAAGCACTTAACAAATTGTTTAATAGGTATTTATACGTAATTTATTAACTTAATATTAACAAGAATATAGATGAAAAAAGCCCAATTTTAACAATTTCAAATTGTTAATAAACAGTAATTATTTACAAAAGGAAATGATAAAAGCGACCTAAGTAATCCGCATAAAGTTTAATCCATAAAATTTTCGTCTCAATCAATTTCTATTATCTTTGCTTTATGCTATTTTCATCTATTCTAGGTCAACAACACATTAAAAATCATTTAATTAAAAGTGCCGAATCCGGAAGAATTCCCCATGCACAATTGTTTGTAGGGCCAGAAGGATGTGGAACACTTTCCATGGCGATAGCCTATGCACAATATATTCTTTGCAATACTACCAATTGTGAGAACCAAAATGGAAATGAAAGTTGCCATTTGAAGTTTCAAAATTTAGCACATCCAGACCTCCATTTTGTCTATCCAACCGTTAGTACAGAAGAAGTAAAAAGTAAGCCAAAAAGTATTGATTTTATAACGGATTGGCGAGCATTCGTACTTCAAAACCCATATGGAAGTTTATTAGATTGGTATTCTTTCCTTGGGGTCCAAAATAAACAAGGTGAAATACGAGTAGATGATGCGCAAGAAATACTAAAATCATTAGCATTAAAAGCTTACGAAGGGGGACATAAAATAATGATTGTTTGGATGGCTGACAAACTCAATACGGCAGCAGCTAACAAATTACTAAAACTGTTAGAAGAACCACCAGAGAAAACGATTTTTTTATTGGTAACCGAAAATGAAGAATCCATAATTTCTACTATCCGTTCAAGATGCCAAGCTATTCATTTTAATGGAATTCCAGAGCATGACATCACCCAGGCTTTGGTTGATTTACAAAAGTTGGATGTAAAATTGGCTCAAAATATAGCCCATCAAGCACAAGGAAATTACAATAAAGCCCTACACCTATTACATCAAGATGCTGATGATTTAGCCTTTGAAGAATGGTTTGTGGTTTGGGTTAGAGCTGCTTTTAAAGCCAAAGGCAATCCTTCTGCAATTCAGGATTTGATTCAGTGGAGCGAACAAATCGCTCAATTAGGAAGAGAAAGACAAAAAAAATTCTTAGAATTCTGTATCGAAATGTTTCGTCAAGCTTTATTGCTTAATTATCAAGCTCAGGAATTGGTCTATCTTAGCCCGAAAGTTGAAAAATTTAAATTAGAAAACTTTGCCCCTTTCATACATGGCGATAACATTAATGCTATTTTTACGCAGCTATCAGAGGCTTTGTATCATATTGAAAGAAATGGAAATGCAAAAATAATCTTAACCGACTTATCCATCCAATTAACTCGATTAATTCATAAAAAATAACGCTCATGCACAATACTGCCTCACTTTTATTACTTGTATTTTTGGCCATCACATTCCTACAATCTGGATATGACAAAATATTCTACTGGAAGGATAATGTAGCTTGGCTTAAAGATCATTTTGCCAAAACACCATTAAAAAAACAAGTTCCTTTGGCCTTAGCAAACGTTCTTATTTTAGAACTACTCTCAGGAATTTTATGCATTGTTGGAAGTATCGAATTATATCTAACTAACGAAAAACTTTACGGATATTATGGCGCTGTATTTTCTTGTCTTACCTTATTAATGCTTTTGTTTGGACAACGTTTGGCCAAGGATTATGATGGCGCAAGAACCATAGTAATCTATTTTGTTCCAGCAGTACTAGCGGTTTTTTTGCTCAACTAATTTTAATATTTTACCTATACTATATGATTCCAAAACATCCTTCAGAATCTTTAACCATTTTAACAGATTTGGTTTTACCAAGTGAAACCAATCCATTAAATAATCTTTTTGGCGGAGAACTTCTAGCACGAATGGATCGCGCTGCCAGCATTGCTGCAAGAAGACATTCTAGAAGAATAGTTGTAACTGCTTCTGTAAATCATGTAGCCTTCAATAGAGCCGTACCTATCGGAAGCGTAGTTACTGTAGAAGCGAAAATCTCTAGATCATTCAAAAGCTCAATGGAAATCTATATTGATGTATGGATTGAAGATCGCGAATCTGGCCAAAGAAATAAGGCAAACGAAGGAATTTATACCTTTGTGGCCGTAGATGATACTGGAAGACCTGTAGAAGTGGCTCCAATTATTCCGGAAACCGAATTAGAAAAACAACGATTTGATGCTGCTTTACGAAGAAAACAATTAAGTTTGGTACTTGCTGGAAAAATGAATCCTCATGATGCTACAGAATTGAAGGCACTATTTAGTTAAGAAATCATGTCGTGCTATTTTTTATTTTGAATACTAAAAGAGTGCGCGATTAGCATTAAAAAAAAATGTATTTTTACCTTAACTATTTTAAAAATATTTCGTTATTTCCATAAATAAAAAATCATATACGCCAAAAATTAGTTATAACCCAAAAAATTAGATGAAAGAAAAGATGAGTTCAGACAAAGAAGCCAAATTAAAAGCGTTACAACTTACGCTTGACAAATTAGACAAAACCTACGGAAAAGGAACGGTAATGAAAATGGGCGATAAAGCCATTGTAGAAGTAGAAACAATCTCTTCCGGTTCGTTAGGAATAGATTTAGCATTAGGAGTTAATGGATACCCAAAAGGGAGAATCATCGAAATTTATGGTCCTGAATCTTCAGGTAAAACTACGCTAACCCTTCACGCCATAGCCGAAGCTCAAAAAGCGGGAGGAATTGCTGCATTTATTGATGCTGAACATGCCTTTGACAGAAATTATGCTGAAAAACTAGGAGTAGATATTGAAAACCTAATTATTTCTCAACCTGATAACGGAGAACAAGCTTTAGAAATTGCGGAAAATCTAATCCGTTCTGGAGCAATTGATATTGTAGTAATTGACTCGGTAGCTGCCTTGACTCCAAAAAGTGAGATTGAAGGTGAAATGGGAGATTCAAAAATGGGTTTACACGCTCGTTTGATGTCTCAAGCCTTAAGAAAGTTAACAGGAACTATTAGCAAAACACATTGTACTGTGTTTTTCATCAACCAATTAAGAGAGAAAATTGGTGTAATGTTTGGTAACCCAGAAACAACAACTGGTGGTAATGCTTTGAAATTTTATGCTTCCGTTCGTTTGGACATTCGTCGTTCTACTCAAATTAAAGACGGAGAAAATGTTTTAGGAAACCGTACCAAAGTCAAAATTGTAAAAAACAAAGTCGCTCCACCATTTAAAGTAGCTGAATTTGATATTATGTATGGAGAAGGAATTTCAAAAACTGGAGAAATTTTAGATCTAGCTGTAGAATTCGAAATTATTAAAAAAGCGGGTTCTTGGTTTAGTTATGGTGAAACCAAATTAGGGCAAGGCCGTGATGCTGTAAAAACTTTAATCAAAGACAATCCTGAATTAGCTGACGAATTGGAAGTGAAAATAAAAGCACATATCAAAGAATTGGCTAACGAATAATCCATTCAAAAAAAACTAAAAAGCTATCTATTCCTCTTTTTTACAGGAATAGATAGCTTTTTTGATAGTATCTTTTCACAAAAGAAAGAAAAAACTTATTTTTAAAATCGCTGAGAATCGGATATTTAAAAAAATTTAGATACTGTATCGAAATATTTAAAAATAAAGAAGAATGAAAACAAGAAAAAACTTAATATTTACCTTTCTGCTTTATCAAAATTCTTAAGTTTATTTAAAATAATTGTACGAACTTTTTCTTTTATTTCTTTTCTAGCTTCACCTGTCAATCCATTCGTTTCAACAATAGAATGGATATGTGCCCTCATCAATCCAGGACTACCACTAAAAAAAGTATAAGAAAAACGCTTTTTATTATCGGGGAAAGTTATAGGTAAGATAGGAATTTGGTGTTCGATAGCTAATCGAAATGCACCATCTTTAAACTCGTCTAATACTATTGATTCATCATCTGGAACACCACCTTCAGGAAAAATACAGACACTCAATCCTCTTTTAATCCTTTGTTGGGCAGCTTCAAAAACATCCCTCCTACTTTTAGCTGAACCTCTATCTACAAGTATACAAGTTCTTTTGTAGAAAAATCCAAATAAAGGAATTTTAGATAATTCCTGCTTTCCAACAAAAACAAATGGATTTTTTATGATAGCCAACATCAACATGATATCA
The DNA here is from genome assembly GCF_027531905.1 of Flavobacterium sp. GTDB lineage: Bacteria > Bacteroidota > Bacteroidia > Flavobacteriales > Flavobacteriaceae > Flavobacterium. Next base: position 24,120 of record NZ_JAPZSU010000045.1, read on the forward strand.
ACCATCGAGGTGTGATTCGCTACAATCATATAACTCGTCTTTGCTTCTAAAACAGGTTCTTGATTTACTTTGTAACTAAAACCCATTCCAAACAAAATAACCTTTGCCCAAATCCGAGCCATCTTAAAAAAATAGGGATAGCCACTCTCTGTCAGAATCGAGATCACCAAAAAAGGAAACATCACCAGTATAGGAATGGCCATCAAAATGTAAAACCAAATCCTCCAAATTATCCAAAAAAATACTTTCAACATTCTCATGGTCTCAAAAGTAAGGAATTTTGAATACCAATTGTAAAAAAAACAAGCAAGAAAAGTTACATCAAATATTATTTAGGAGATAACCAAGGTCTTGGATTCACATAAACAACATTCTGACACAAAGTGAATTTTAGAATGGTCTTCCCATCAGAATTGGTGCGTATGGTTCCCAAACTTTGCTTGGTACTCACTTTGTCTCCTTTACTAACATTAATCGTACTTAAGTTTTGATATACTGTAAAATAATCACCATGTTGAATCATAACTGCTTTATTATTTGAAATAGCAATTACCGAGAATACTTCTCCAGCAAAAACAGCTCTCGCATGTGCACCATTATATGTCGAAATTGACAATCCGCTATTTTGGATCGTTAAGGTTTTATATACTGGGTGAGGCTGGGTGCCAAAACCAATAAATACATCTCCACGATCTACTGGCCAGGGCAATCTTCCTTTGTTGGCCTTAAAATTATCTGAAACCAATTTGCTTTCTGAGGTCAGTTCCATTTTGGTTGATGAAACTGGAGCAATAGCAACCACTTTGCTTGGACTATCTTTAACAGGAACCACTATTTCTTTGGTTTTAGTGTCTTTTGTGTTGCCATTTTTAATTTTCTCCGCCAAAGCTTTTTCCTTCGCCAATTTATCGGCTAGTGCCTTCTCTTTGGCAACTTTTTCTTTGAGTGCTTTTTCTTTTGCGGCTCTAGCCAAAGCTGCTTTTCTATTGGCCTCGGCTATAGCTTTTCGAATTAATCGATCTATTTCTCTGTCGATATTTCGAGCTTCTTGCTGCTTCTTTTTGATATCAGCCGCAATCTTCTTTTTGTCTTTTTGAAGTAAACTCACAATTTTCTGTTGTTCATTCTTGGCTTCTTCTAATGATTTTTTTTCTTTTTCATTCTCGGCAATAAGACGCTCTTTCTGAATTTTTTGAGATTTTAATTGTTCATAATACCCCATTAATTCTTTGGATTTCAGTTGTATTTCTTGCCCTTGTACTTTTCGAAAATTGGCATATTGTTTCATGTATTGCAACCGTTTATAGGCCTGCAAAAAACTAGAAGACGATAAAACAAACATAGCTCTACTCTCCTCTGAACGACTCTTATACGATTTGAGAATCATTTCTGCATAATCTGTCTTTAGTAAACTCAGTTCATTGTCCAAACGATCAATTTTTAACTCACTGATCTGCATGTCATTGCTTAACAAATGGGTTTGTTTTTCCGTGGTTTGAATTAAAGTTTCTTTGAGTTTTATTTTTTGCGTTTGCAAATCCATAACTTCTACTGCCGTTTTTTCTTTCTTTTTAACAGTCAATAGTTTTTTTTCATTAGCAATAATTTCTTTTTGAATCTTAGCTTTTCGGAGTTCTAGATTTTCTTGCTGGGATTTTTGGGCAAATATAAAAGTGGTAAAACCAAATAATACTATACTAAAAAGAGACTTAGGCATGAAGCTTTATTTTTTTGCAAAAATAGTTATTTCTAAAGTAGCAATTAAAAAAAGCACTATCTAATCTTAAGAGAAAATAGTGCATTTAGTATAACTTAAAAAATGATTACATATTGTACAACCAACTCGCAGGATTATTATACGTAGCATTTTGAGAGATCGTAAATTTAAGTACGGTTTTCCCTTCGCTATTGGTTCTAATTTTACCTAGATTTTGTTTAATTCCTACTTTATCTCCTTTAGAAACCGATACAGAACTCAAGTTTTGATAAACCGTAAAACAATCTCCATGCTGAATCATTACCGCTTTATTTACAGGAGAAAGTACCATAATATTCGTTACTTCTCCAGCAAAGACTGAACGTGCATAAGATCCAGCATCTGTAGTAATTTCTACTCCACTATTGTTGATTACAAGAGTTGGGTACACAGGATGTGGCTGTTTACCATACCCTAAGGAGACAAATCCTTTTTCTACTGGCCAAGGCAATTTGCCTTTATTGGCTCTAAAATTATCGGCCAAAATTTTAGCCTCAGCTGTTAATGCAATTCTTGAGGACGAGCCACCTGTTGCTGTTCCGTCTTTGGCTGCTTTTCTATTAGCCTCGGCAATGGCTTCTCTAATCAAACGATCAATCTGACGATCGATGGCTTTGGTTTCGGATTGTTTTTTACGAATCGCAGCCATGATTTTGTTTTTGTCTTTCTTGATGGCATTAACCAAACGTAATTGTTCTTTCTTCTGTTTTTCTAATGCTAAGCGCTCTTTTTCTCTTTCGGCAATAATCTTTTGCTTTTCCTTTTTCTGAACTGCTAAACGGCCGTTGTAGTCTTGTAGTTCGAGTGATTTGGATTTGATTTCTTCTCCTTGCATTTTTCGAAAACTCGAATACTGCTTCATATATTGCGCACGCTTGTAGGCTTGCAAGAAATTTTCAGAGGACAACAAAAACATTGCTCTACTCTCTTCGGATCTGCTTTTATAGGATTTGACAATCATTCGAGCATAATCTTCTTTGAGTATTTCTAATTCTTTTTTAAGTTTATTGATCTTAACTTGGTTAATGTACATGTCATTACCTAAGACCTTGGCTTGCTTTTCAGTGGTTTTGATTAACTTTTCTTGTAATTTGATTTTGTTGGCTTGCAAGATGACAACTGTTACTGCCGATTTTTCTTTTTTCTTAACAGACCGCAATTGACTTTCATTTTCTCTAATTTCTTGAAGAATCTGTGCTTTGCGTTGTTCTAACTTTTCTTGCTGCGATTCCTGTCCCCAAACCAATGAAGTCAAACACAAGAAAAATATACTTAGGAGAAATTTTGGCATGTCAAAAATGTTTTGATTCAAATTTACTTAATTAAAATTCTTTTATACCCACTTGGGACACTATATGGAAAAGAAAGTGCTTCGTTTACAGTTATGGTGTTATAATTGAGTTTAATTTCGGTTTTCCCTTTGGGTTGAAGGGCTACTATTTGAACATTAGAAGGCAAGGCTACATTTGTATGCTGTTCAAAATTACCATAAGCAACTTCTATACTTCTCCCCTCTTTGGCTTGCGCAATTTCTTGCTTTTGAAGAACGAATTGTATGGCATCAATAAAAAAAGATTTTTGGGTATTCTCATTAGACAAATCTTCTAATTTATACTTTTGATTTGCCTCAAGCGTTTCTTTATATTTGCCTTTCGTCAAATCGTCTATGGCCTGTCCTACTAACAAATTTTGAATTTTCGAATAATCCAAATCGGTTCCCAGCCATTGGCTTAACCCTTTAAAATCACCTTCAAAATAACTTCCATTAATTTTTTCGTAATAGTTTACTCCAGACGGCGTAATTAAGGCTTTTGCCATAGTAATTCCCAAAAAACGAACACTCACTAATATTTGTTCATCTTTTTTTATCTTAATCTCAGCCGTAACATTTTGTGACATCTTTTCATCAGCATAATTTGCGCTTGATTTGATGTACAAGGTCGAAAAATCATTTTTATTTTGGTATAATTTTTCGATAACAGAACTGTTGGTGTTCTTAATTTCTTTGGGCGCACTCACTACCAATCCCGATTTAGATTTACATGAAATCAGTGCGATGAGTACAAAAAACAATCCGTATTTCTTCATTATTTCTTTTCTTTTACTAATTGATTGGCTTTGGAAAAAAAGAAGTCTTTTTTAGCCATATCTCCAAGTCCGTTGAATGTTTCGCCTAATTGAATATAAAAATTAGCTTCTAAAACTGGATTCTCAATCACATAATCTATTCCAGTTTCTAAAACATCTTTTGCTTTTTTAAATTGTTTTAATTGGTTGTATCCCAAACCAGCATAATAATAAAAATGAGGTTGCGATGGATAACGCTCTAACAAGGATTGTGCCTTTTTGGACAATACCTCAAATTGTTTCATTTCGGTGTAAGATTGTAGCAACAAGATAGGCGTTTCTAGTGGCAAATTAGGATCTGCGACTAATGCCTTTTCATAATATTTTGCGGCTTTTTCCCATTGTTTTTTGTTGTAATAAAAATTACCGACTTCTTTGGCAACAGGAACCGTTGGATCAGCCTCCAACGTTGCAATAGCTTTTTCTAAGTCAGCATCGTATTGTGGATTTTTTCCAGCGAAGAGTAAAAACTCATTCAGTACCCGATGCTTAATTTTAGTATCGATTTTTTTACTCGACAACACTACATTCATGGATTGAACCGCTTTCGGTCCGTCATTTTTTTCGATATGAAATTTAAACAAACTTACTTGCGCCCACTCCGAAGTTGGAATTTCTCGTTCTAACTTCTTGGCTACTTCAAGCATTTTCTCAACTTCATTATTTTTGGAGTAGCGATAAATCAAATCGATATAATTGGATTCTTCCTTTGGAAATTTCTCAATTTGTCCAATCAAATTGTCAATCTCAGTATTTTGATATTTTCCTTGCGATAAAATTCGGACTTTATATCCTTCTCGCTGATCCGTTTTTCCAACGGTTTCATTCAATTGGTGGATTAATGCCAAAGCTTTGTCGTATTGGGTAGTCGCCATATACAAAGTCACCAAATCTTCTTTGAACTTTGGATCCAAAACAATGAGTTGGTTTAAAACTATAATTCCGTTAGTATAGTTTTTTGTGGCATACGTCACGTCGTACATTCCTACCCAAAACCATTTATTTTTTGGGTCGATGGCAGTTGCTTTTTCAAAAGAAGCATAGGCTCTATCATAATTTTTTAACGCTAAATAATTTTTGCCCAATTCATAATGTACTGCGGCATCATCGGGTTGTGATTTCAAACATTTTTCAAGAGCTACGATGGCTTTATCATAATTCTCAATTCCTTTTTGCAACAAAGCTTCATAGAACGCGTCTTGGTACTCGTTATTGACCATAGCAATCTCTTCTGGTTCAGTTTGTGCCTGAACCCAAGTAGGAATTGCAAAGAATACCAAAACCAAGAATACTACAATTCGACGATTCATTTTTGTTGTTTTTTTATTCTAAAACCGAATAATCTCCAATACTAATGCTGGTAAAATTTCCATCAAAGGTAACGTGATTTCCAATCATTGCATTATCTAAAGTTGCATTTTGGATGTGTGCATGCGTTTGAATCAAACTGTTTTTGATGGTAGAGTTACTTATATGACAGCCTTTTCCTAGCGATACATTAGGTCCAATCGTTACGTTTGACAAAACAACATTCTCCCCTACAAAACAAGGAGGAATAATAGTAGCATTCTCTACTTTTACTGAAGGATCAATCAAATTAACACCATCTTGATGCAAAAATCCAAGCATACGTCCGTTAGTCTCTACAGTAACGTTTTTGTTTCCGCAATCCATCCATTCGTCTACGCTGCCAGTTTTGAATACTTTCCCCTTGGCCATCATTCCTTTGATCCCATCATTGATTTGATATTCACCACCATTTTGGATGTTGTTATCCAATACGTTTTGTAATTCTTGTTTTAAAATTCCAACTTCTTTGAAATAATAAATTCCGATAACTGCAAGATCACTAACGAACTCTTTTGGCTTTTCGACCAATTCAATAATCTCCTGTTGCTCATTAAGTTTAACTACTCCATAGGCTTCTGGTTGATCAACTTGTTTTACCCAAATTACAGCATCAGCCTCAGGATCCAAATCAAAATCAGCACGAATCAAAGTGTCTGCGTAAGCAATCACAGCTGGGCCGGATAGCGATTCTTTGGCACACATGATGGCGTGGCCAGTTCCCAGCGGTAAATCCTGACGATAGATGGAAGCTTTGGCACCTAATCCTTGTGCTAATTCTTGTAAACTCGACACGACATCATCTCCAAAAAAAGCTTCGTCTCCTAAAATAAAAGCAATTTCTTCTATCGGTTGTTTTAAAATTTTGGCAATATCTTCTACTAATCGATGAACGATTGGTTTGCCTGCAACAGGGATTAATGGTTTTGGAACAATTAAAGAGTGTGGTCGTAAACGAGACCCACGCCCGGCCATTGGTACTATTATTTTCATTATAAATTTGTATTAAGATTTTAGAATTAAGTATTAAGATAAAACAAAATACTCTTCTGATTATTATATACCAACTTTTGTTCAAACACTGTCTTTGAAGACTGCGAACTGAACACTAAAAGCTGAACACTGTTTACTATTTTACTCCTGTGCTACCAAAGCCTCCAGCGCCTCTAGATGTCTCTGATAATTCATTGACTACAACCCACTCGGCGCGTTCGTGTTTGGCGATTACCAATTGAGCAATACGTTCTCCGTTTTGGATTACGAAAGTCTCATTGGATAAATTTACTAAAATCACACCAATTTCCCCTCTATAATCAGCATCAATTGTTCCTGGGGCATTGAGAACGGTGATTCCGTTTTTGGCCGCCAAGCCACTACGAGGTCTTACTTGTGCTTCGTAACCTATGGGTAATTCAATAAACAATCCTGTTTTTACGATAGCTCTTTCTAAAGGTAGCAAGGTAATGGGTTCGGTTATATTCGCACGCAAATCCATTCCCGCCGAAGCGATGGTTTCGTAATGAGGCAATTCGTGTGCGGATGTATTGATGATGTTGATGTTCATTTTTTAAATCTAAAAGTCTTGATTACTACTTGGCCCTAGCCCTGATGGAAGCGGCATCCTGTGGTCCTGGGGTTCAGGACCACAGATATAGCGTACAGCAGGAAATAGCTCCTTCTTATTTTTTTCGTTTAATAATATTTAAAATTGTGGTTTTCTCATTGTGATAAATGAAATAAAGAAACGCCAGCAATAACGGGATTCCTACGAAATAATTCTCTCTAAATCCATAAAAAGAAATCACCGAAAACAAAATTGAAATACCCAAATAAGCTCCAATTTTTTCCATATCATAAGGAATAGGATAGTATTTATTGCCTAAAATATAGGAAATTAACATCATGCTTCCGTATGCTGAAATCGTAGCAATGGCCGAGCCATAATAGCTGTATTTTGGAATTAAAATATAGTTTAAAATCAGTGTTAAAATGGCGCCAACAATAGAAATGTAGGCTCCAATAATCGTTTTATCTGTTAACTTATACCAAACCGAAAGATTGTTGTAAATCCCCAAAAAGAAGTTGGCCAAGATAATCAACGGAACCACTTTCATTGCCTCCCAATACGATTCGTCCTTTAGTAATAAAAGTTTTAAAATATCTGCAAAAACTATAACTCCCAAAAGAATCAACGAACCAAAAATGACAAAATACTTGGTAATCATCGCATAGGTTTGTGGGGCATTCTCGTTACTAGCATGGCTAAAGAAAAACGGCTCAATACCCAGTCGGAACGCGGTAGCAAAAAGCACCATAAAAAGCCCTAATTTATAACACGCAGAATACACACCTACTTCGGATTTGGCAATGTTAGCAGGCAATAAATTTTCCAATAAAATTTTATCGAAATGTTCATTTACGGCAAAAGCAATGCCTGCAATTAAAATAGGCAAACCATAACGCATCATTTTTTTCCAAAGTGCAACATCAAAATTGCGTTTCAAGGATACATAATTAGGTGAAAGTACCACAAAAGTGAGTAAACTCGCCAACAAATTAGAAACGAAAATATATCCAATTTCGAAATTATCGATATACATATTCCCTAAAAAAGAGTCGGGACTATCGGCATAAATTTTAGGTAAAACCAATAAAAAATACAGGTTGAGTGCCAAGTTTACGACTACATTCCCTATTTTGATAATAGCATACATCATTGGGCGTTTGTTAGCCCTTAATTTTGAAAAAGGGATAATCACCAAGGCATCTAAAACCAAAATCCAAATGGTAAAAGTAATGTACTGCACATCTACATGCGCCCAGGAAGCTAAGGTGTTTCTAAAAATTAAGGCGCCAAACAAAAACAAAATGGAAGACCAAAAAATAGAAATGGTACTGGTAGCAATGACGTTTTCTTTATCGGTTTCGGAACTGTAGAAACGGAAAAAAGCGGTTTCCATACCGTAGGATAAAATTACGTTGAAAAAAACCATCCAAGAGAGAACGATAGAAACTTCGCCATACTCTGCTGTTGGTAAAATTCCGGTGTACAAGCGCACCAATAAAAAACTGAGCATACGAGGCAAAACGGTTGCTAGTCCGTATATCGCAGTTTGTTTGAATAGACTTTTATATAATCCCAAAGTAGTTTGGTTTTGATTTGACTTAAGAAAACAAAAATAGCGAATTCAAGGTTGACTTAATAAAAAAATTTAACCGCATAGATTACGGTTTTATTTAAACATTGAAGCCATTGAAGTCTTTTTGGGATAGCAACTGTTATTTGAACCATATAAGGGCATTTAAGGTCATATAAAAATACTAGCCGTTTGCTTTGGTGTTAAATTTAACCACAAAGAGCACAAAGACTTACACAAGGTTCACAAAGAAAAAACTTAAATGACCTTATATGCCTTAAATGGTTTAAAATTTTACGAAAGCCCCTCTTCGTTGATGATTTTCAAAAAATGAAAGCCTTTGGGCACGTACCCTTGGTTGTAATAAAAACGATGCGCATTGAAGTTTCCTGTAAATGCATCCAAAACTATCATAGTGCAGTTCGTAGCTTTGGCTTTAGCATCAATATAATCGGTCATCATTTTTCCAATACCTTTGGCACGATGGTCGGGATGCACTACAAAATTATCGATTTCGATATACTTCCCAGACCATAATTTATACCCTTGCCAAAAACCCGTAATACCTAAACAAACTTCGCCTTCAAAAACAGCAAGCTGTTTATAGTTATGCGGAATCATTTCGGTAAGATAACTATCGTATTTTTCAATAGTAAAAGTGGGGTACAAGTGACGCATCATGTCAATACGAGCAAGCATCTCTTCTTTAGTGTGCAATTCTCTAATTTTGATTTCCATAGGTAATTTTAAAAATGTAAAATTAGAGAAAAAGAGATGAGTTGGAAAGATTTGGGAGGAGGAATTTTTGGAAATCAATAAAACATTAAAGTAGTTCATTCTACAATATGTTTGCAAGCTATTTGAATAACATCAAAACTATTTTAAATCTAATTCTTACGGTTTTTAACTAAAAAATGCCATTGGCACAATTTTAGTTACAGTACAGACAAACAAACCCAAAATTAAACCATGAATAAAAAATTACTTTCTTTACTACTATTTTCTATACTTTCTACTTTAGCTTATTCACAAAAAAAAGGAAAAATGGCCTTACCCATCATAGAAGAAGAAATAGCAACTTCTCTATGGGAAAATAAAAAAACAAAGTCTTATTCTTGGTTAGTCATTTATAATCAGAAAAAAATAGATTCTATTTTAGCAGTAAAAAGCTTGGTTACGACAAATGAAAAACCAAAGCAAAAACAACAAGTATTAAAGTGGAATCATAAGAAATATTAAAAACAAAAAGAGCCAACATAAGTTAGCTCTTTTTGTTTTTTCAATAATGAAATTTCTATCCATTCAAAGCTTCTGCTCCACCTACGATCTCTAAAATCTCGCTAGTAATGGCAGCTTGACGGGCTTTGTTATACGTTAACTTCAATTGGTCACGTAATTCTGTAGCATTATCAGTTGCTTTGTGCATTGCGGTCATACGAGCGCCATGTTCTGAAGCGAATGAATCTCTAATTCCTTTATATAATTGCGTTTTCAATGATTTAGGAATCAAAGTCAACACGATTTCTTCTTTTGAAGGCTCAAAAATATAATCTCCTGGAGTAACCGCTTTATCAGCTTTAATTGGTGCTAAAGGCAAAAATTGTTCCGTTTGAACAATTTGAGTAGCAGCGTTTTTAAATTGGTTGTAAACCAATTCAATTCTGTCATAATTACCTCCAATAAATTGTTGTGTTAAATTATCAGCAATTGTAGCAACGTTCTCAAAACTTAAGGCATCAAAAACTTTACTCTCGTTACCAACTACTGCAAAACTTTTACCCAAAACATCATTTCCTTTTTTACCAATAGCAAAAACATCCACTTGTTTTCCTGCATAATAGTCTGCACGTACTTTAACTTCCTTGATTACGTTAGAATTAAAAGCACCACACAAACCACGGTTAGAAGTAATAGCTACCAATAACACTTTTTTGATTTCTCTTTGTGTAGTATACTCACCTCCTACATCACCGTCTAAGGTAGCAGAAAGGTTTTGTAGTAATTCCGTTTGTTTTTCAGCATAAGGACGCATCGCAGTGATGGCATCTTGTGCTTTTTTCAACTTTGCAGCAGAAACCATTTTCATCGCCGATGTAATTTGCATCGTAGATGAGATGGAAACAATTCTATTACGGATTTCCTTTAAATTAGCCATTTTTTTTGAGTATTAAGATTTAAGTATTAAGTATCAAGAGATCTTAATTCTTGATACTCAATACTTAATACTTTTTAATTATATTTTGCTGAAATTTCTTTTGCTGCAGCTTCGATTACATCTGTAATTTCGTCTGTCAATTTTCCTGCTTTCAAAGCATCCAAAGTTGCTCTGTTTTTGTTGTTCATATATTCTAAGAAATCTTTTTCGAATTCTTTTACTTTATCAACAGGAACATTTCTCAACAAGTTTTTAGAACCTGCGTAGATAATTGCTACTTGGTCTTCAACAGTATAAGGGTCGTTCAAACCTTGTTTCAAGATTTCAACGTTTCTTTTTCCTTTTTCAATTACGTTTAAAGTAACAGCATCCAAATCAGAACCGAATTTAGCAAACGCTTCCAATTCGCGGAATTGGGCTTGGTCTAATTTCAAAGTACCTGCTACTTTTTTCATTGATTTAATTTGAGCGTTACCACCCACACGAGATACAGAAATACCTACGTTAATCGCTGGACGAACCCCAGAGTTGAACAAATCTCCATCCAAGAAAATTTGACCATCTGTAATCGAAATTACGTTTGTTGGGATATACGCAGATACGTCACCCGCTTGTGTTTCGATAATTGGTAAAGCTGTTAATGAACCACCACCTTTAACGATTCCTTTTAAAGAATCTGGTAAGTCATTCATGTTTTTAGCGATAGAGTCATCAGCAATTACTTTACAAGCTCTTTCTAATAAACGAGAGTGTAAGTAGAATACGTCACCAGGGTAAGCCTCACGTCCTGGAGGTCTTCTTAACAAAAGAGATACCTCACGGTAAGCTACCGCTTGTTTAGATAAGTCATCATAAACAATTAAAGCTGGACGACCTGAATCTCTAAAGTATTCACCAATTGCAGCACCTGCGAAAGGGGCATAAACTTGCATTGGCGCTGGGTCAGAAGCATTAGCTGCAACAATCACTGTATAAGCCATTGCTCCTTTTTCTTCTAACATTTTTGCAATTCCAGCAACAGTAGAAGCTTTTTGACCAATAGCTACATAGATACAGAATACAGGTTGACCTGCATCGTAAAATTCCTTTTGATTTAAGATAGTATCAATACAAACTGTTGATTTACCAGTTTGACGGTCACCAATAACTAACTCACGTTGTCCACGTCCTACAGGAATCATAGCATCAACTGCTTTTACACCTGTTTGTAATGGTTCAGTTACTGGCTGACGGAAGATAACTCCAGGAGCTTTTCTTTCTAATGGCATTTCGTATAATTCACCTGTAATTGGTCCTTTACCATCAATTGGCTGACCTAAAGTGTTTACTACACGTCCTACCATTCCTTCTCCTGTTTTAAGAGAAGCAATACGTTGTGTTCTTTTGGCAGTAGAACCTTCTTTGATTCCAGTTGATGGTCCTAAAAGTACCACCCCTACGTTGTCTTCTTCTAGGTTCAAAACGATTGCTTCTAACCCATTTTCAAATTCAACTAACTCACCATATTGAACATTAGATAGCCCGTAAACACGAGCAATACCATCTCCAACATTAAGTACTGTTCCTACTTCTTCTAGTGTAGCACCAGATTCAAAACTTTCAACTTGCTTCTTTAATATTGCTGAAATTTCAGCAGGTTTGATTTCCGCCATCTTACTTTATAATTTAGACACTTAAATGTGTGATAAAACTAGTTACTTAATTCTCTTTTTAAAACTTGCAATTTGTTAGCAACAGAAGCATTGTATTGCTTGTCACCTATTCTTAAAACAAAACCTCCAATAATAGAAGGATCTATTGTATTTTCAATTTGAATTTTTTTATCTGAAAGGGTTGCAATTTTAGCCAATACTTTAGCTTCTAAAGCAGCATCCATAGCGATAGCAGTTGTTACATTCGCAACTTCTACCCCATTCATACTATCAAATAATTTATTGTATTCTGAAGTAATACCTTCTAGAATTTCGAACCTTTTATTTTCAAATAATAGATGAAACAAACTTTTAGTAACACCATTAACAGAACTAAAAACTTCTAAAAGCGCTTGCTCTTTAACCTCAACTTTTAAAGTTGGGTTTTGAATGAAAGTGCTTAATTCCAAATTAGAAGCAATAGTATCACCTATCAACTTCATATCATTGTTTACTGCTTCAGCTACTTGCTTTGCATTGGCAATGTCTAGAATTGCTTTCGAATATCGAATTGCTGCTCTTGTACCTGCCATAATTAGTTCAATTTAACGTCTCCTAACATTTTCTCAACCAATTTAGTTTGAGCTTCTTTGTTAGATAATTCGTCTTTTAATACTTTTTCTGCAATACTCAATGACAAAGTAGAAACTTGTAATTTCAACTCATTCATAGCTGCATTTTTTTCACTTTCGATTGCCGCTTTTGCTTGCTCAATCATTTTTTGACCTTGAGCTTGAGCTTCATTTTTGGCATCAGCAACGATTTTTTCTTTCATTTCACGAGCTTCTTTAAGCATACTGTCACGCTCTACTCTCGCTTCTTGTAAAATACGTTGGTTGTCTGCTTGCAAATCTTGCATTTCTTTTTTTGCATTTTCTGCAGATTCTAAAGCATTTTTGATTCCTTCTTCTCTTTCGTTTACCGCATCAAGAATTGGTTTCCAAGCAAATTTTTTCAACAAAAGGATTAATCCAACAAAAATTACTATTTGCCAAATAAACAAACCAAACGAAAAATCATTTATTAACTTATCCATTTTTATCTCTATTATTTAATTTTAATGTTTTAATTTTAAAACAATAGTCACAACCAACCGTTGTAACTATTGCTTTTTAGTCTTTAATTAAGATGCGAATAACGCAGCGAAACCAATACCTTCAATAAGTGCAGCTGCAATAAGCATAGCTGTTTGGATTTTTCCAGAAGCTTCTGGTTGACGAGCAATAGCGTCCATTGCTGAACCACCAATTTTACCAATACCTAAACCTGCTCCGATTACAATTAATCCTGCTCCTACAATAGTTGGAATTTGCATAATATATATATATTAAAAATTAAACATTCAATTTTAAGTTCATAGTTTATGGTTAATTGTTTATTGTTTGGAAACAACAAACACTAAACGATAAACAAAGAACATTTTAGTGGTGTGCTTCTTCGTGGTGGTGTTCTTCGTTACCAGCTCCAAAATAAAGAGCAGACAACATAGTGAAGATATACGCTTGAAGAAACGCTACTAATATTTCTAGAATAGAAAGTGCAAATGCCAATCCGAATGACAAAGTGCTTCCAATCCAGCTTTTGAAAATAAACATCAACCCAATGATACTCATCAATACTACGTGACCTGCTAAAATGTTAGCATACAAACGTATCATCAATGAAAATGGTTTAATGATTGTTCCTAATAATTCGATAGGCGCTAAGATAAATTTCATTGGGGTAGGTACTCCTGGCATCCAGAAAATATGTGCCCAATAATTTTTGTTAGCGGTAAATGTTGTAATTAAATACGTCAAGATAGCTAATGAAAAAGTAATTGCAATATTACCTGTTACATTGAATCCAAACGGAGTTAATCCTAAAATGTTCAAGAAAAAGATGAAGAAGAAAATAGTCAATAAATAACTCATATACTTTTTATACCCTTTCTCTCCAATGTTCGGGATAGCAATCTCGTCTCTTACATAGATTACTAATGGTTCAAAGAAACGACCTGCTCCTTTTGCAATTCCTCCATTTTTAGCATACGATTTTGCTAAACTTGAGAACAATACCAACATCAAAATAGCTACAAATAAAATACCAACTACACTTTTAGTAATTGACAAATCTAATGGCTGAACATTTGTTGGATGACCGTGCGCTTCAGTAAGTGTACCTTTAGCATCGGTTTTATAAATTTTTTCGTGGTGTAATTTGTAGAAGTTTCCGTTGTGCTCTGCAACATCTGCTACAGGACCGTGGTGAAATGCAGCTGAAGAAAATACTTGCAAACCATTATCCCAAAGAATAATTGGTAATGAGAAACCGTAGTGTTCTCCTGTTTCTTTATTAGCATTAAAATTAAAAGAATGTGAATCTAATAAGTGGTGATTGATGAATTCTTTGATTTCGGTTTTGACATCTTTTGGTTCAGCCTGAGCTCCTTCATGCGCTACAGCTCCTTCATGACCCTCTGCTACTACTTCTACTTTAGTACTATCAACAACAGGGTTTGCTGTAGATAGTAAAGGAAGAAATGCTACTAAAATTGCTACTAAAAATCGAAGTGGTTTGTTTGAAATCACCATAACAGTTAATTATCTTAATTTATTACGTTTCTGAAATTTGGTGCAAAGGTACATTTTTTATTAATATGCAAAAGAATATAAAAAATAATTTTTTGCGGATTTGGCTTTTTCAATACCCTATTTTTGTTTTTCATTTACTAAGTGAATAGTGAACAGTGTTTCTAGTAATAAAAAGAGAATAAAAAGTGCAAAAAAGTTAATTTTCTCAACGGAATTTTGAAGAGTTGCTACTTTTAATATAGGACGTAAAATTAGGTAACAAAAGACCATTTTTATACTCGTTACCAACAGAAAACTCATTCCTACATTATCTAAACTTTTCCTCTTAACCAATAACAAAACAAAAACCACTAGTAGTGTAAACAAAGTAAACCAAGCATAAAGTTCTGGCAAGGAATAGATAAAGTTTTGTGTGTTAATTTTTAATACAAAAAACAAACCTTGATGAACTGCAAAGGCAATTAGTATTGCTAACAAAAGGGGAATGATTTTTTTAAAAAAAGAGGTATTCATTTATTGATTTTTATTGATTTCATTTACTTGTCGGTACACATTGTACATTGCTAAGAAAACTCCAACAATTACAAAAATTTTGACGTAATACACTTTTGGACTCGGATGATTTTCATCTAACCAATGCCCTAAGTAAGCAAATAAAAAAATCAATATTCCCATTTGAATAGGGATATTGATTAAAGTTAACCATTTATTGGGTTTTCGTTTATTTGGATTGGGTTCCATCAGGATGGTTAATTTCAGGATTTTTCATAACACAGGTTGCCGTAAAAAGAGCGCCTGGTTCTATAGCTAACTTTCCAACACATACATCGCCTTCAACTGTAGCTGTCGCTTTTATATTCAGTAATTCATGCGCCGTTATTTTCCCGTTAAAAATACCTTCGATGTCGACATTTTTACAAACAATTTCACCAATTACTTTTCCAGAAGGGCCAATCACTAATTTGCCATTGGAAGTAAAATTCCCAATCAATTCTCCATCTAATCTAAAATCAGCATGAGAAAAAACATCTCCTTTAATTTGAGTAGCTTCTACAATTCTATTGGTTTTACCTAATAAATCGGTGTAGGGTGGTTTGTTTTTTTTGTCGAACATCACTTAGGGCGTTTTTGTGGTTAAATAGGCGTCTAAATTCTTTTTCATTTGGACGATCTTGTAATTCTCATCAGTAATTGGAATGGCTATTTTTTTTACGGCAGGCAAGCCTTTTTTATTAAAGATAACCGATACATCATTAGCATACACTTCTGATCTAAATCCGTGTACGCATAAAATACGTTCGCTATCGGTATAATTATCACAAGTATAATATAGGTTTTCCAAGTTTTCTTTAGCCATAAATTCTAAAACTTGCTTTTCGATGGCTCGTTCTTGCTTATAATCTTCGATAGGAATTCTAAAGATAATCTTCCACTTTTTAGTATCTACCGTACTAAAAGCCATTCGTTCCAAAATGGGAATTTGTGTGGTGATAATCTCTTCTGCTTTTTTTCCTTCTTCGGTATTTGCATAGGTATCGGCTACATATTGCATGGCTTCTTTGTAGGCGGACAACCCTTTTGTTTTAGCCAAAGCATTCGCCTTGAGTAACTCAAACTTGGCCACAATTTCTTCTCCTGTCAACTGAGCAATCATCGTATTACAACGCGCAATTACCGACGTAAATTTTTCATTCTTAAACCATTCGTAACACTCTTTATATTTATTCTCTGGAGAATCTTTGTCTTTCGAGCCATCAAAAGTAGGATTCATTATTATTCTAGCATATCTGGAATCCGGGAACTGGGTACTGATAGCGTTTTTAACCGATGCAGCTTTTTCTTTATTGGTGATTTCATAAATCTTATACAAATTGTACTGAGTAGGTGGAATCAATTTTACATCAGGATGAAAGCTGAGTAATTGTTCCAACTTAGTACTGGCCAAGTCGTATTCTTTGAATTTTTCTTTGTAAACCACACCTAATTGATAATATCCCGTATTTCTTTCTTTAGTAATACTGTCAATCGCCGAAGCTTGAGTAGGTAATTGCTTTAGATAAAACGGTACTGTATAACGAGGATCTTCAACTGTTTTCTCAGCGGCTGCACTATCATCATTTATTGTATCGTTTGAGGTTTCATTGTCTCCTTTTTTTACATTCGAGAACAACCAATTTTCAACCAAAGCGCGATTTCCATACGCTTTTCTAAATTCTAATTTCCCGAAGGCCACCGTTTTTGGATTGTAAAAATAAAAGGTATTTGCCGATTCTGCTTGTTGATTATCACTCGGAGGCAAAAATGCTTTTGTAGTTACCAAACCTGGACCCGATGGCACTGCACCTGGATCAGAACCTGTCAAATTGCTTTCGATGTTGGCTAATTTTTGTTTTTGTTTTTCCTCCAAGACTCGTTTTATAGAATCTTGCTTTTTAATGGCAACGATATGTTTTTCATAATAGGCGTTGCGCTCTGAAGGAGACAGCGCGACTACTTTTAAAATACTATCGTTTCTTTTGGTACTAGTTTCTAATAAAATCGCTTGGTCTAAATCTTTACGCTTTTTTTGAATTTTATAAAACTCTCTTGTTTTTGGATTGAGTTTTACTAACGTACTATCATAATATTTGGCCGCCAAAGGATAATTGGTGGCTTTGAAATAAATAGTTCCAATGTTTCTATAATTGGACGCTACTAAATAAGGGTCTTTGGGTTGAGCTTTTAATGAAGTTTTATAGAAAATGGTAGCCGAATCTGGTTTATTATAATGGTCATAAAACAACGCCATATTGTGGTAAATCAAATCTAAAAAAATACGATTTTCACGATCCTTAATTAGTTCTTTATAAATGGCAACAAAAGCGTCGGGATTGCCTGTCTTGTAATCAAATAGTTGCGCTTTTCTGGCATAAGACTGAATAATGTACTCTCTCTTGGCACTGCGATTCATAGCTATTACTGCATCATAACAAAAAAGCGCACTGTCTTTTTTTCCTAATTCTTGATACAATTGCCCCAAAATAAAACGATAACGGGCTTTTTCTTCGTTACTTTTAGTAAAATCTACCGCTATTTTAAGTTTGGCGACCGCGCTATCTTTTTGTTCTAAATTCAAAAATGCCTCAGCCAAAAGTGCATTGGCATCCGCAAAAGGTTGGTCTTTGAACTCCTTGTCTTTAAGTAATTTATTGATGTTTTTTAACACTAATGCATCATTGCCCAAACGCATATTGGCTTTTTCGCGCCAAACTTTGGCTTCGTATATTTTATCACTTTCTGGATATTTGTATAAAATATAATTGAAAGCATCTAAAGCTGGCACAAAACGCTGATCGTAATACCTTGCTTTTCCTAGCAAAAGATAGGCTTCGTCCATTTGATAATTGACCTCGCGCCCACCAATATTCATCGAGTGCTTTTGAATGGCTTTGGTGGCTTTGGTTTCTGCCAATTCAAAGTCGGCATTTTTGGTTTTATCGTCAGGAGCGACACTTTCTGAAAATTGCATTCTTTCAATTGGCAACAACTCCCAAAAATTATCTTTATCACCTGTTACCAGCCCATTTACCCCTTTGTCTAAGCCTATTTGTCCGTTGTACAAAATATTATACCGCGTACTCAACGCATGCGAATTTCTGGCCAAAAAAGTATTCTTCTTGGTAGAGCAAGCTATCAAGAAAACGAAAAAAAGTAGAGCATAAAAGGGCTTATAACTGGTAGTCTTCAATAGGAAACGTTTTATCTTTTAACTTGAAAAACATTATTTTAGTATAATGACTGGTAAAAATACGTTTCTTTTTGAAATATTCGAATTTAAACCGCAAAAAACGCTTCTAACTCAGCCAAAGTCTCTGTCGATGTTTGAATATCTTTGACAACTTCTCCTTTGTTCAAAGCGACAATTCGGTTACAAACCTCCACAGTATGCAACAAATCGTGGCTAGAAACTAAAACAGTTACTTCAGGATTTTGAGCCAATTCTTTGATAATTTTTTTCAATCGGTTTACGGTCGTTGGGTCTAAGTTGGCAAAAGGTTCATCTAAAATAACGACTTCGGGATTGCCTATTAAAGTTGCAATGATCCCAACTTTCTTTTGGTTTCCTTTAGACAAATCTCTAAGGTATTTTTTGTTTTTCAAGATTTCGCCATTGAAAAACTCTTCGTGCTTGGCTAATAAGGCATCTATATCGGCTTTGTTTTGTCCGCGTAAATCGCCAATAAAATAAAAGTATTCTTCGGGTGTTAAATACCCAATCAAAAAGCTTTCGTCCAAAAAAGAACCTGTAAAAGGTTTCCAACTTTCGCTAGTATTTACTTGAACACCATTGTTGATAACAGCACCAGTTGTTGGGTGAATTAAATCTAGTACTAGGCTGAAAAAAGTAGTTTTTCCAGCGCCATTATTTCCGACCAAACCAAAACTTTCTCCTTTTGGAATTTCTAATTGGTCTATTTTTAAAACGGTAGTTCCGTTGTATGATTTTGAAAGTTTTTGTACTTGTATCATATATGCCCCCTAACCCCCAAAAGGGGAACAGCTGGGGTAAGCTGGGTTTTAATTGTTAATTATTTTTAAACTCCCCCTTCGGGGGTTGGGGGGCTATTTTTGTTTGTAAGCCGCAATGGTTTTGTATTTTTCTCTTTTGTAAATTTTTTCAATTTGAAGGAACACCCAGTTTCTCATAGCAAAACCAATGACTCCAGCAAGGGCTACTGCGGCCAAACCGAATGCTTGTCCGCCAAAATATTTCCCCAAGGCATACAAAAGCAAAGGCAAAACTAATTTTGGAATAGAGAGCAACATGGTGTTTATGTTGAATGCTTTTTTGTCGCCAAAGGCGCCTTGACTTTGTGCCAAATCGATAGGCGTTTTGGTAAAAGCCCCTCCCAAAAGTACCAAATGAGAATTGATTCCGATGTTGTAAATCGCACCAGCTACAATGGTCAAATATATTTGCCATCCAAAGTAAAGATAGAAACTAGCCAAAATCGTAGACGCAAAAGTGGCAATAACAATTAACCACCATTTGGAATTCAAATAACCACGATACGGAATATTTTGCGTCATCATTAATTGATAATACGAGCTATCCCAACTGGGTACAAATTGCCCAAAGGTGAATAAAAAGCCACCCGAAACAAAAATTCCTGCAAAAATGTGCATTACTTCAGGCTGTGTAGGATTGCCAAAGAAAATCAATCCATAAAACAAAAAGAGTACACTCATAAGGACCGTTGTTTTGGAACGTTTGTTTCTTTTGATCAATTTAATATCATTCTTCAAGAACGTTCCCAAAGTACCAAATTGATTCAACCAAGTAAGGTCTTCGGTTTTGGCGATTTCCCCTTTTACGGCCAAACCTGCGTCGAGGTATAATTCGTTTTTGAAATAGATAAAGGTGAAGTAATACAACACTCCTAAAATTAGTAATGGTACAAGAAATATTCCCATTGAATGAAATAAAGCCTCGAAAAATGGAGCGCTATATACCGTTACATCAAAATATCCGTAATATTGTAATCCACCAAGTGCCGCAACTATGGCTAGAAAAACACCAAATAATTGATCTTTATTACTCAATATAATATTCAAAAAATTATTGATGTACACCAAGGCAAAAATGCCCAAATGCCAAAACACTACCGACGCCACATCATACCCTTCATAGATCAAAACGATACTTAAAGGAATAAAAAGAAAAGCGTGTAAAATATTGAAAAAAGATAAGACAGTCTTTCCTAAAGAAAAATGCACAATCGTAGGTCTCTTAATCGGTAACACCAGCAAAGGACGAATGTTGAGCACCGGGATTTTTTGAAGTAGTAATCGAAAGGCCAAATCAAACAGAAAATAGTAGACCAAAAATTTATTGATGGTTACTAATGGGTCTAAATGCATTTCTTTAAGACCGTAAAAGCCGCCAATGCCTAGTGCCAAAAACAATAAAGTAAAATAAGCAATCAAAAAGCCCATTAAAATTCGCATCGCCAAGCTCGTTCCAAAGGAAGCTGAACGCAAAAAGGCTTTCCACTCGAGGTAAATAAAACGTAAAAACATAGTTATTTGGGTTTAGTTGAAGAGTAAGTAAACAAAAGATGTAAAACGTTACAAGGTTTCACAATCGATCATGTAACTTTTAATAAATTAAAATTTATTTATTTTTTGAACCATTAAGCTAATAAGGTTCATAAAGTCTAAGAAAACTTATTTTTTCTTCATTTCTTAATGGTGAAAAATTTTGGTTCTTTTTTTAAACATTCATGGCAATAGCCTTCAAAAATTAGCCAAAGAATATTCTGGATAGGTCTGTAAAAGGTATTTTTTAGACTTTGAAGGAATTTCAAAAAAGATAACGTACATCAAAATAGTCATCAGTACCAAAAAGAAACTGGCGAAACCCATAACATAGGTATTGCTTATATAATGTTCCGCCCGATTAAAGAGTTGTAAAAAGATATTTAGCGGCAAAACAATTGCGCCCGCAAAACCCCCGTATTGGTTTAAAATATCTTCAAACAACCATCGTTTTTCTTGATTATGAATTTGTTTTTTTCGTTTCAACCGATTCGAGATCATACCATACAAAGCAAATATTACCAATAAACCATAGAAAAGCAACATCCAATCGCCGTTGTACTGACTCTCGCGAAACAATAAAAACAGTAAGCCAGTGGCGCCAATTGTTCCCATAATTTTGGGTAGCGTAAAAAAAGTCTTCACTATCGACCAAACGATCTGATTGTATTTCTTTTGCAAAAATCGTTGTTTGCCTTCAACGACATCCATAAAGCCAAAAACGCCAAATTTTTTGAATTCGTTTTGTAAGGCTTGATCAAATGAAAGTTTTGGGTTTTCTTGCCATTGTTCCTCAATTGCATTCGCCAAATGATCCACCAATTCAGTTTGGAGATCATACCATTCTACATAATGTTGGCGTGTGAACCTATATAATTGGTCGATTTGTTCGGTGGTTAGTTTCATAATAAATTTAGGAAAGTTGGTATTGCTTTTTGATGGTTTTTAAGATAGTTGTTTGAATATGAATTCCCGTGATACAAAACAAAAAAAGCAGTACCCAAAGACCAATAAAAGGAATTACTAATTTGGAGTTGTAGATAATCTCGTCCTTTATGACATTAGCCAAACTAATACCCAAAAGAGGTCCTGTTGAAACCAAACTCGAAGAAATCTCCACACCTAAAAAACGTTTTCCATCCATTTTACGATTCTTAAACCAAGAATAAAACGTTGCTAAAGTGAAAATAAACAAGCCTCCAAAAAGTCCCGAAACGTATTTAGCAGGATTTTCGAAATAAAAAGAAACTTGATACGCTACAACTCCTAATAAAATACTTGCAATAATTTTGGGAAATCTTAAAAACTCACCTACCATTTTTCGTTGTTGCCTGTTGTATTCTTTATGCAAAATCGTTTTTCGCTCTGCCACTATTGTTTTAAAATAGCCGCTACCAAAACGCTGTTCTGCTTGGTACTTGACCTGATGAAAAGTCAATTCGGGGTCTTGCTCCCAAATTTCTTCCATTATAGCAACCATGTGGTCGGTTAGTTCCACTTGAATTTCGTACCATTTAATATCAAAGGATTGAATGTAATTCTCGATGTAATTAATTTGTTCGGTGGTGAGTATCATAGTAAATTTAGGAAAGTTGGTATTGCTTTTTGATGGTATTAATAATATTGTTTTGCAAATGAACAGCAGTAATACAAAACAAAAATCCTAAGACCCAAAAACAGATGAATGGCAGTAGAAATAAATGATTCTGTTGTAATTCCTCCTTAAAGTTGATTGCAATATTTAATCCTAGTTCTGGAAAAGTAAGTGATCCTAAATAGAAAACAGAAAACTCTACTGCTAAAAAACGCTTTCCATCTATTTTTCGATTCTTAAACCAAGAATAAGACATCGGTACTGCAGACAAGAATAACAACCCAAAAAGTCCCGAAACGTATTTAGCAGGACTTTCAAAATAAAAAGAAACTTGATACGCTACAACTCCTAAAAGTATACTTGTTATGATTTTGGGAAATCTTAGAAACTCGACTACCCTTTTACGTTGTTGCCTGTTGTATTCTTTATGCAAAATCGTTTTTCGCTCTGCCACTATTGTTTTAAAATAGCCGCTACCAAAACGCTGTTCTGCTTGGTGTTTGACCTGATGAAAAGTCAATTCGGGGTCTTGCTCCCAGATTTCTTCCATAATAGCAACCATGTGGTCGGTTAATTCCACTTGAATTTCGAACCATTTAATATCAAAGGATTGAATGTAATTCTCGATGTAGTTAATTTGTTCGGCGGTTAGTTTCATGCTTTTGTCAATTTTTTTATAAAACTAGTGTGCAATCTATAATTTTGAAAAGCTATAGTGGCTTGAAATAAAATTAATAGTGTATAAAAAAGCTTTAATTCTATCACCTCTTGATCTAGCACTATATTGAAAAACATTATAAGAATAATAACTGGAGCAGATTGATTGACCAAAAAACGATAACTCGTCGATTTGGAATGAATGTTTATCTTAATCAATAAAAAATAAAAAACCATACTTAATAGAATAGTCAATGTCGTAAACAGTCCATCAAATGGGGCTAGAATTAGACGACCATAATCCTTATAATAAACCATTGGAATACAAAAAAGAACCCCAAAACAAAATAGAAACAAAGTATATTTTTTCACCCTTGCTACCAAACGGTCTAGTACAATTTTAGGAAATGAATAAACTACACCAATTAAAAAACTAGAACTTGAGCGGAATCTAGGTTTCCAATGGGTTGTAATTATGGTGAAGGCTTCTTCAAAAGAGCTATTTTGGTCACTTATTAACGCTTCAATCTGCGAAGCAATGTGATCCAGTAATTCTAACTTAATGTCAAGGTATTTAACATCATTTCTTTCTAGAAAAGTGTCTATTTGGTTGATTTGTTCGGTGGTTAGATTCATGATTTAAAAAGTTAAATGGCTAATTTTGGGTTCACTAAACTTTGCATGTTTCGGATAAAATCCTCCAACTCCGCCAATCGATTAACGGTTTCTGTCGTTCCTTTTTCGGTGAGTTTATAATACTTTCTCAAGCGGTTGTCTACTCGTTCTATTTCTACATCAAGCAATCCTTCGGCTTCCAATTTGTGCAACGCTGGGTACAAGGCACCTTCTGTAATGGTCAATTCTCCTTGGGTTAACGCCTTCACTTTCTGGGTAATTTCGTATCCATACATTTTGCCATTTTCTTCCAACAACTTCATAATAATAGTGTTGAGACTGCCTTTGTATAACTGCGAGTTTTTCATGTTTTGAAGAATTAGAAAATCTATTTTAAATTCCAAATATACATAAGATTCTTATACATAATACAATTAGGTATAAAAATTTTAATCGGTTGCGCTATCCAAGTTATGGTCTTTGCTATCTTTGTAAAAAAAATACACTTATGCCTTCCTTTTTAAAACTCCTCATCAAAGAAGTAAAACGCGAAACCAAAGATGCGGTTTCTATACTTTTTAATGTCCCAGAAGAACTTACCTCTAATTATACTTTTACCGCAGGACAATACCTTAACTTGCGTTTAACCCTAGACAATCAAGAGATTCGCAGGGCCTATTCTATTTGTGCTGCTCCTGAAAGTGGTGAATTACGCATTGCAGTAAAAGCGGTAAAAAACGGACTATTCTCCCAATTTGCCAATAGCCGATTAAAAGCGGGAGACGTACTCGAAGTAGGAGAACCTGAAGGGAAATTCACCTTCTCTCCTGATGCCGAGCGTCAAAGAAACTACGCCGCTTTTGTAGCAGGTAGCGGAATCACTCCTGTACTTTCTATCTTAAAATCGGTCTTAAAAAGTGAACCCAAAAGTTCCTTCGTGCTGGTTTACGGTAATAAAACTCCGGAAGAAACCATCTTTCATCAAGAATTACACGACTTGCAATTGCAATATGTAGGACGTCTTTTTGTACATTACGTTTACAGCAAAGTACACGCTGGAGAAGGCTTTTTTGGACGAATTGACAAATCGGTTGTCAATGCTGTGCTTACGCAAAAACATGAGGCTTTGAATTTTGACAAGTACTTTTTGTGTGGTCCAGAAGAAATGATTACAACCGTTTCTACCATCTTAAAAGAGAAAAATGTAAAAGAATCAGCCATCAAATTTGAATTATTTACTTCTTCTACCCAAGAAAAAACGATTTCCACAGCTGGAGAAG
Organism: Flavobacterium sp.; assembly: GCF_027531905.1. Taxonomy (GTDB): domain Bacteria; phylum Bacteroidota; class Bacteroidia; order Flavobacteriales; family Flavobacteriaceae; genus Flavobacterium. The sequence goes on from NZ_JAPZSU010000045.1 coordinate 49,130, forward strand.
GCCACACAACTATTACTGTTGTGGTAGACGATGAAGCAACCACTTTTGAGATGTCGGCCAAACAAACCCTACTCGAAGCAGCTCTAAAACAAGGCATCGATGCTCCTTATTCTTGTCAAGGCGGAATTTGCAGCAGCTGTTTATGCCGTGTGACTGAAGGTACTGCCGAAATGAAGAAAAATTCTATTCTTTCTGATGATGAAATTGCCGAAGGTTTAATTTTAAGTTGTCAAGCCTATCCGACTTCGGCGACACTTCGTGTGGATTTTGATGATGTGTAAGCCCACTAACTCCCAAAAGGTGAATAATTGAAATTAGCAGCGTTTTATGAAATCCATACGAGAAATTTTTAAAAACAAAGACTATCTTTTGGACGAGCCTGAAGTAGTGGAATTAATGGACTATTGCGAGGCCTTGCAAGATGAAATTGTAGAATTCAAATTTCAACAAGCCAAAAATAAGGAATTGGCGATGCTCGACATGCTCAAAGAAGTACTCAAAGGTTGCAACGCAATCGAAAAAGAACAAATGGAACACGAGCGCTTTGGCTACGAAGCGCCTAATTATCAAGCCACTATTTCGAATTTGAAAAGCTATATCCTAGAACGCTGTCGAGACGAGAAGATTTATCTTTGATGAAATTCCAAATTCATAAAATCACAATAAAAAAATTCCAAATTCCAAACTAAATACTGTTGGAATTTGGAATTTATTATTACTTACAGCGTTTAGCCTCTTGGAGATATGGAGACTTATATATGTCTAAACTTTCTGTTAATCAATAATTTTACAAGTATAACAACTACTTTAAATTTAGCCAAACCTGCCATATTTCCAACAGCGGTTAGCATGTGTCCTTTTAATGTAGTAGCTCTTTAAGCCTAATAAATTCAGGTAAATTAAGAAATCTTTCTATATCGTATTCAATCTCTCTTTTGTTATTATTTTCTTCGTTCGGGTAAAATTTGTAATATGAATAATAAGCTTTATCTGTTTTAGTAATCTTCTATAAATCTGATAATTTAGTTATGCTGATATTTATATTTACTCCTGGTAGCCTTGATGTGAAAATCATTCTATTATTGTATGTATCGGCTTCATGTCTTTCAAAGTTTTCATTTGATAAAAAGGTATTAATAGATTCATTAAATTTTGCAGCGTCAATTTTAAAAGTTTCACTATTTATGTTATTTTTTACTACGCCTAAAGTGTCAATAAAAATATCCTTTCGCACTTCGATTCCGTTTTCTAATTTTGTTCCTTTTATTATATATACTTCAAATTTTTCATTTTGTTGACCGAAGCAAAAATTGAATGCAAAAAAAATAATTAAAAAATAGTTTTTCATAAGATTTATAAATTAGGTTGTTAAATGTTCTCCTTATTTGTTTAAAATATCTGCCAACTAAAATTTGGTTTGTTGAGCAAAAGCTGAAAATGAAATTAGGAACAAAGCTGCAATTCTTTGCATAAATAGTTTCTGTTTAATTGTATTTAAATTTCACGAGGCACAAAGCATCTTAAAAAATGCTCTACTCGGTTTAATTGAATTTTTTTGTCAGATTTGACTTATAGTTTCTAAAGATAGTATATTTAACACCAATTAATTAAAAGCACTTAGTTAAAAAATTGATAAAATTATTCTTTCAATAAAAGCTCAGGAAAAATGAGTCTTAACTAAGCACATTATTCTATTTACTTGCTTATAACAATTTTAAAATATTCCATACTACATCATCAGGCAAAATCGTTCGCATAGCATCCTCATAGCCTTTTACTTTTTTATTTCCATAGACCGAAGTGGGTAACTTTGGAAACAAATTTCGATCAGCAACCAAGGCGTTTTCTAACGGTTGATTAAAGGGCGAAAAACCGGCAAAAGGATGGGTTGCGCCCCAAAGTGTAATGACTTTTATGCCTAACATTGCAGCAATATGTGCATTGCCAGAATCCATAGACAACATGATATCAAGGTTGCTAATCAGTTGCAGTTCTTGTGTTAACTTAAGTTGCCCTGCAATGTTGATTACATTACCAAAAGGCTTTGCCAAAGCATCCAAAACTTCAATCTCCTTTTTTCCTCCACCAAAAAGTAAAATCGTTTGCTCTGGATTCTTGGCTAATTTTGAAATGACTTCCTGCATTAGATCCAAAGGAAACACTTTCGATTCATATTGTGCAAAAGGAGCAACACCAATTAATTTTTGAGTCGGATTACCAATGATTTTCAAAATTTCTTCGGACAAAACTGCTTTTTCAGGAAAAATAGGATTTGATAAATCTATCGCAAAACCCAGTGCTTCAAAAACTTGGCTATGTCTTTCAAACATCGTCGCTAGGGGTTTGAAAACCTTATTTTTGGATCGTGTTAAGGCTTTTTTGGCTGCTCTGCCTTTATCTACGGCTAGCACTTGTTTACCAAACAGCTCAAAAAGGGTGCGTATGCCTTGGGAACGAATTACATCATGTAAATCCACAAAAGCGTCAATTTTCAAAGCATACAACTCTCGAAAAAGCCGAAATCGTCCCAAAAAACCTTTGTGTTTTACTTTTTCATCAAAAGCAAAAAAAGTTAGGTTAGGAATACCGTCAAAAAAGGGTTGAAAAAAAGGTCGAGAAACCATTGTAATTTTCACATTGGGATATTGCTGAGCAAAAGCGCGAATAACAGGAACGGTCATCGCCACGTCTCCCATAGCCGAAAGCCTCATCACGACAATATGTTGAATTTTTCTTGACAATTAAATCTACGGAATTAAAAAACCAATAAGAAAATAAGTTCATAAAGCCTTACTAAATTTTCTTACTTTCTTAATGGTTCAATTATTTTGTTTTACTTTTTATTTTGATACAAAACAGGATTCAATTCATCGTCGTTGTACATTTTCATTTGTTTGTACACTTTCATAAATTTGTCACCGTTTTCAATATCTTGCAACAAATCATCGATGGCTTTAGATAAATCAGTTCTTTGTTCTAAAAGAATATTTAACTTGGTTTGACACTTGTCTCTGTGTTCTTGAGAAGCTTCAGCACGAGTGGCTTCTTCGTTCATGTGATAGATTTTCAACGCCAAAATTGATAAACGATCAAACGCCCAAGCTGGACTTTCAGAATTGATTTTAGCGGAATCTTTTACCACTACACCACTGTATTTTTGAAGAAAATAGCTGTCAATGTATTCTACCATATCAGTGCGCTCTTGATTGGAAGCATCGATTTTTCTTTTCAAAGTCAAAGCTGCCACAGGATCAATATTCGGATCACGGATGATGTCTTCATAATGCCATTGTACAGTATCTATCCAGTTTTTCAAGTATAATAAATGCTCGAACTTTTCTTTTGGAAAAGGGTTATTTATAGGTTGATCAACACTATCAAACTGATGATAATCTTTGATGCTTTGCTCAAATACAGAATACGCTAATTTTGAAAACATTTGTTTTATTTTATAAAGACAAAGATACTTTTTATACATTTATTGTATTGAAAATTATACATAAAATTAACTATTAAATTCGCTTATCATGCAAATCCATAATTTATCGGAATCCAATAGTGTTTTAAATCATTTTTTAGCACAAATCCGCGATGTTTCCGTCCAAAATGATAGCCTTCGTTTTCGAAGAAATATTGAACGCATTGGCGAAATTATGGCTTATGAAGTAAGTAAAGTGGTCGCCTATGAAGACGTTAGCATTTCGACACCTTTGGGAACAAAAGCGACCACAAAAATCAAAGATCCTCTTGTTATTTGTTCCATACTTCGAGCTGGGTTAACCTTACATCAGGGCTTTTTGAACTACTTTGACGCAGCCGAAAATGGATTTATTTCTGCGTACCGTCATCATCCGAACAATGATGATTCCTTTGACATTTTGGTCGAATATCAAGCCGTAGCCGATATTGAAGGAAAGAACATCCTTCTTGTAGATCCGATGCTTGCCACGGGACAATCTATCGTTGCTGTTTATAAAAAATTAGTAGAAAAGAAATCACCAGCGGCGCTTCACATTGCCGTAGTTATTGCTGCACCAGAAGGAATTGCTTACTTAAAGGAACATTTGCCCAGCACTTGCCATTTATGGATTGGAGCAATCGACGAAAAATTAAACGAAAAAAGCTATATCGTTCCGGGGCTAGGAGATGCAGGCGATTTGGCTTACGGCCCTAAATTATAGGGTTCTACCTCAACTGTGAGGGTAAACACTCAAGCAAAAAAAAGAACACAGGAGGTATGTAAGGTCATATAAGATTACAAAAAATGTACCATTACCTATTTTAAATGTAGGTCTATTAATTCGTTGTAGTAGGGATAGTAAGAGTTGTGTAAGAAATAGAGCGGTATGTTTATCAAACTTATATGACCTTAAATGCCTTAAATGGTTCAAAAATAGAAGTTGCTTGTGTTAGAATAAAACAATTTAAAATAGTAAAACCCGCACCATTCAGAGTAGAGCCAATTATAGTTGTGTGAAAAAAGTAAATAAACTACAAACAATCAGAACACCCAAAATTAATTCTTGTTTTAATTGCTGTTGAAATACTTCTAAAGTATTGGTTCCCATCATGGCCAAAGGGGCAAACGCAAAAAGCAATAGGTCGTTGTTTTTATCAGGAGAAATAAAAAAGACAGTCATCGCAATTACGAAAAAAGTAATCATTTTTATATATGAACTATGCAATAATTGAGGTTTGCTAGAATAAGACGATAGCATAATAATTACCATGAAAAGCGTTACAGTCATAAAGATTGCAAAAGCCCAATTTTGATAATTGTTTGTATAATAGGCTAAGGATAAATCTACATACAATTTATTCGACCAAAATTCTTCGACAGTTACCGCCTGAAAGGTGGCATAAACCATAAAACCAATCACTACAACCATCAATGCAATAAAGGGTAAAACCCAGTTTCGGTAGTCGTTAGAAACATGAAAAAGCACCGACATAAAAACCAAAAACATAAACAAAACGCACCAGGGTTGTATCATTGAAGCCAACAAAATCCATAAGGAAGCATCAAATATTTTCTCCTTGGATTCTTTTAAAGACTGTAAAGAAAGTAATCGTCGCAACGCTAAAAGCAAGAATGAATTTGCTACTATAATTTTTAGATTATCAAACAAAGAAGGAAAAAAAAGGAGGTATAAAAAGAAAAAGAAAACCGTGTAGGTACTGTCTTTAGTGAGTCCGTTTTTTTTACATATAAAATTGGTAATAAAAAGTGTCCCTACTAAAAGCAAAAAAATAAATGCCTTTTGTATAATCAAAAGCAGGGATTCGAGCCAAATTATTTCTTGAAATTGATACAATAAAAAGAAAAACAACATTAAAATTACTACTAACGAATAATTTAATGGTGTAGATTTTTTAAAAACACTTGTAATCATAAGGATATTTTATACTTTTGTGACTGTAAATATAATACTTGTTTAAAAAGGAATGGCGCAAGTGACTAAAGATTCTTCATTTTTTTGATTGCTTTTACTCTTTCGCTACTCTAAAAAAACACAACACATCCTTAATTTATATAAATTATGAAAGCATTTTTCGAAGCAATTCAATTTTTATTTGTAGACATTTTATTCAAACCACTAGATTGGTTACGTGAATTTGAACTTATTTCTTGGTTTGGTGCCAATTTCATCAACTGGATTTTTATGATTATTTGTTCTGCTGCCATTGTATATTGGATCAAACAATTACAAATTTTTGACGAAGCAGGAACTGAAAACCAAGACACGACTGCACACTCTTTCTTAAAATAGTTTATTTCTATTTTACGGCTAAAATAAAAAAAGCCCAGTAGTTACTGTTTTACTACTGGGCTTTTCTATGGTGACTTTTACACTAAGTCAAATCCTATATCTTTTCTATAATTCATTTTCTCGAATTGAATTTTAGATACATTGTCATAAGATTGCTGCAAAGCTTCTTGAAAATTATTTCCGTAAGAAGTAATGGCCATCACTCGTCCACCATTAGTAACAACAGCTCCGTTGTCTAATTTGGTACCCGCGTGGAAAACAATAGCGTTTTCTACATTTTCTAAACCTGAAATTACTTTCCCTTTCTCGAAATCTTCTGGATAACCTCCTGAAACTATCATTACGGTAGTAGCGCTTCTTTCATCAACTTCTAAATTGAATTCGTCTAATTTTTCATTGGCTACTGCCAAAAACAACTCCACTATATCCGATTTCAAACGTGGTACCACTACTTCTGTTTCTGGGTCACCCATACGAACATTATACTCAATTACAATAGGTTCGTTATTCACGTTAATCAAACCAATGAATACAAAACCTTTGTACGGAATGCCATCTTTTTGCAAACCAGCAATAGTAGGTTGTACAATTCGTGTTTCGATTTTTTCCATCAAAACAGCATCTACGTAAGGCACAGGAGAAACCGCTCCCATTCCGCCAGTATTCAATCCTGTGTCTCCTTCACCAATGCGTTTGTAATCTTTTGCAGTAGGCAAAATTTTGTAACTTTTACCATCGGTTAATACAAAACAACTCAATTCTATTCCATCCAAAAATTCCTCGATAACTACCTTTGAACTCGCAGGGCCAAATTTTTGGCCTACCAACATGTTGCGTAATTCGGTTTGGGCTTCGGCTAAATCCTGAATGATTAAAACACCTTTTCCAGCAGCTAGTCCGTCTGCTTTTAAAACGTAAGGCGGTTGAAGTATCGCCAGAAATTCGCATCCTTTTTCTACGGTTTCGGCTGTAAAACTATCGTAAGCTGCAGTAGGAACTTGGTGCTTCATCATGAATTCTTTGGCAAATTCCTTACTTCCTTCAAGTTGCGCTCCCAATTTTGATGGACCAATAACAGGGATGTGTTTTAAATCGGCATCATTCAAAAAGAAATCATACACACCTTTTACTAATGGGTCTTCTGGTCCTACGACTACCATCTCTATGTTTTCTTTGAGCACCACGGCTTTGATGGCTTCAAAATCTGTAGCGCTAAAATCTAAATTGGTTGCTATCTTTGCTGTTCCTGCATTTCCAGGCGCTACAAATAGCGTGTCACAAAGTGGACTTTGAGTCATTTTCCAAGCAAAAGCGTGTTCTCTTCCGCCTGAACCTAATAGTAAAATATTCATGTTGTAGTGGTTTATTGTGTTGATTTTTCTCCTAGTGAAGAAGTGGTGCAAAAATAGCTTGTTTTGAATTGAAATAATAATTTTTTTAACTACTTTTGAATTTAAAATTTGGTTTACAATAGCGTTTAACACCTTCAACTTTAGACCATGCAATCCGTTTTAAAACAACCCTTTACAAATGTTCAACTAGAACTTTTAAAAACTTTCTCTCATCAATTGACCGAAAGTGATTTGATTGCACTTAAAAAAACTATAGCCTTATTTTTCGCAGAAAGACTTACTGTTCAAGCAGATAAAGTTTGGGAAGAACTAAATTGGAATGATGAATTAATGGATAAAAAATTGCATACCAAAATGCGTAAATCTAAATAAATCCATTTGAAAAAAGTAGTCTTAGATACAAATGTTCTTTTAGTTTCCATATCAACCAAATCAAAATTGCATTGGATTTTTAAAAATTTATTAGAAGGAAATTACATCCTCTGTATAACTACTGAAATTTTAGCTGAATATGCTGAAATCATTGATCAACAAATGGGAACTTTAGCTAGTGAGAGTGCACTAGGCCTTTTAGAAAATTTACCAAATGTTGAGTTAATAACCAATTATTATAAATTCAATTTATTAAAAGATCCAGATGATAATAAATTTGTGGATTGTGCCATATCATCAAATGCAGATTTTATTGTAACACATGATGCAGATTTTTCAATTTTAAAGAAGATTGAGTTCCCTAAAGTAACCATAATAAACACGTTTGAGTTTAAAGCCTTTTTTGAATAAATGATCCCCCTTTTTAATCTAACCCTTCGACTTAATGGTTTCCCGATTCGTAAAGCAAAATTTGAATTGGATGCCATTTTTAAATTATCCGATACCGAACACCAGGCCTTTTTAGCCCAAAAAAAGAAGGAAATTGTGGCGTATCATTTAGAGAACAATGCTTTTTATAAAACATTGGTTGGCAAAACAACCATTGAAAACTGGAAAGATTTACCTGTTTTGAACAAACATCATCTTCAAAAACCATTGGCGGAACGTTTGTCGAAAGGTTATACAACCCAAAATGTTTATCTCAATAAAACCTCTGGCTCAAGTGGAACTCCTTTTGTTTTTGCCAAAGACAAATACGCCCATGCACTAACTTGGGCATCGAATATTACACGATTTGGTTGGCACGGTATCGATTTTAACAGCTCTTATCAAGCTAGATTTTATGGCATTCCGATGGATTTTTTGGGGTATAGAAAAGAACGACTCAAAGACTTTTTGAGTCATCGCTATCGCTTTCCGATTTTTGATTTATCGGATACCATTTTAGAAGGTTTTTTGAAAGAATTCGAGACCAAAAAATTCGATTATATCAATGGCTATACCTCTTCGATTGTTTTGTTTGCCAAATTTTTACAGCAAAAAAACATAGTGCTCAAAACGATTTGTTCAACGCTGAAGATGTGTGTAGTCACTTCAGAAATGCTTTTCCCAGAAGACAAAACCTTATTAGAAAAGCAATTTGGAATCCCAGTAGTTAATGAATACGGTGCCTCTGAGCTAGATTTGATTGCCTTTGAAAATCAAGACGGAGAATGGCAAGTCAACGCTGAAACTTTATTTGTAGAGATTTTGGACGAGAACAATCAAGCGGTTCCTAATGGTACTCCTGGGCGAATTGTGATTACTTCTCTCTTCAATAAAGCGCATCCTTTTATTCGCTATGACTTGGGTGACATTGGTGTTTTGGATGAAAAAAGTACTGCAAAAAAACCTATTCTCAAACAACTAATTGGGCGAACCAATGATGTGGCACAATTACCCAGCGGTAAAAAATCTCCGGGGTTGACTTTTTATTATGTGACCAAAAGCATCATAGAAGACGACGGTACTATCAAAGAATTTATCATCAAACAAACCCAAATCGATTCGTTTGAAATTGAATATGTAAGTCCAACCGAATTGACCACAGCACAAATTCAAAAAATTGAAAGTGCGATTGCCTTGTATTTAGAAAGTGGATTGATTTTTACTTTCACTCGAAAAGAAAAGCTTGAACGAAGCCATCGTGGCAAATTGAAGCAGTTTACTACATTTTTAAAAAGTAAATAAAATCGTATATTAGTGTTTTCAAAAGAGAACCTATGACTATCAATTCGCTACTTTCGGAAGAAACAATTGCTAACAAAACATGCTTTATCCGTAACCAAAAAGTGATGCTGGATCGTGATTTGTCTGAACTTTATAGTATTGAAACCAAAAGATTAAACGAACAAGTAAAAAGGAACATAGCTCGATTTCCGGAAGATTTTATGTTTCAATTAACTGAACTTGAATTTCAAAACTTGAAGTCGCAAATTGCGACTTCAAGTTGGGGTGGAACTAGAAAATTACCTTATGCTTTTACTGAACACGGCGTTTTGATGTTATCGAGTGTTTTAAAAAGCGACAAAGCCATTCAGGTAAATATCCAAATTATGCGCATCTTTGCCAAAGTAAGACAAATGCTTTTGGACACCACAGAATTAAAAATCGACATCCTTCAAATTCAAAAAAAATTAGAAAATCACGACAAAAATATTGAATTGGTTTTCTCCTATTTGGATGAGTTGACTGAGAAAAAAGAGAGCGAACCCAAGAGAACAACGATTGGGTATAAACACTAGACAAAAAATGAAAATCACCATAATTGCAGGAGCAAGACCTAACTTCATTAAGATTGCTCCGTTAATAAAAGCAATCGAAAAAAAACAAAAAGAAGGATACAAAATATCGTATCGGCTAATTCATACCGGACAGCATTATGACAAAAATTTAAGCGACACTTTTTTTGAAGAACTAAATATTCCAAAACCTAATGCAAATTTGGAGGTAAAAAGTGGTTCGCAAGCAGAACAAACGGCTGCCATCCTAATCGCTTTTGAAAAAGAAGTCATGGCCAATCCTTGCGATTTAGTTTTGGTGGTGGGTGATGTCAATTCGACGATGGCTTGTGCGATTGTAGCCAAAAAACAAAATATAAAAGTTGCGCATGTTGAGGCTGGAATCCGTTCGGGAGATATGACCATGCCCGAAGAAATCAACCGAATCGTAACCGATAGTATTACGGATTATTTCTTTACAACTTCCACCTCAGCATCTGAAAATTTATTGAAAAACGGAGTCGAAAAATCAAATGTTCATTTTGTTGGAAATGTGATGATAGATACCTTGTATCAAAATTTGAATCGAATAGTAGAACCGATTTTTTGGAGGGAATTACAGTTAGAAACTGGAGGTTATATTGTACTTACGCTTCACCGTCCCTCCAATGTAGATGAAGAACAATCTCTGATTCAATTACTTCAAGGTATTGATAAAATGGCAGCAGATAAAAAAATAATTTTTCCAATTCATCCACGAACCAAGGCAATTTTGGGAGAAAGAAATTTAGAACTAAAAAACATTCTTTTTGTGGAGCCACAAGGGTATCTGAACTTTATGTTTCTCATCAAAAACTGTTTTGCTGTGATTACTGATTCAGGAGGTATTTCAGAAGAAACAACGGTTTTAGGGATTCCTTGTTTTACCATGAGAAATAATACGGAACGCCCAGAAACCCAAACTATTGGAACTAATACTTTGGTAGGTACTTCTATTGAAAGTCTAGAAAAACACTATACAACGTTTTTAGATGCTCAAGACAAGGCTAAAAAAGTGCCTGGAATTCCAGAGCTTTGGGACGGAAAAGCTTCGGAACGAATTGTTGCTATTTTACTTCAAATCTAATGAAAGACATTCTCATTATATCCAATTATTATCCACCAGAAAAAGGAGCCGCCGCCAATAGGATTGAGCAATTGGCTTTGAAACTGAGTCAAAATAATTATAAAGTAACAGTTCTTTGCCCCTTGGGAAATTACCCCAAAGGCGAATTGTTTCCTGAGTATAAAGGAAAATTCTCTGTTATAGAAAACAGACAAAACATTACCGTCAAACGTCTTTGGATTTATCCGAGTGTCAGCAAAAATATTTTCAAAAGAACACTTTCGGTTTTATCCTTTTCGAGTATGCTTTTTTTGAATTTAATCTTCAAAAAAACACCTCAAAAAGTGATTGTACAGTCGCCCCCACTTTTGCTATCGTTTGTCTCGGTTGTTGCGCTATGGTTGAAAAGAAAAACCATTGTATTGAATGTTTCCGACTTATGGCCAACAGCAGCCATTGAGTTAAAAGCAATACAACAAGGAAGTATTTCGCATAAAGTTTCCTTGTTTTTTGAACACTTTATTTATGCCAAAGCTGAAGTGATTTTAGGGCAATCGAACGAAATTATCACGCATATAAAAGAACAATTTCCAGATAAAAAATGCTATTTATATCGCAACTTTCCCGATCACCAAAGGGAAGAAACTCAAATGGATTCCAATGTAAATGAACCCATTAAATTTTTTTACGCAGGATTATTAGGTGTTGCCCAAGGGGTTTTAGAATTGTGCCAAAAAATAAAGCTAGAGGGACTCAATATCGAATTACACATTTTTGGAGATGGTGCCGAAAAACTAGCACTTGAAGACTTCTTGGAAAAAAATCCTGATAAAAAAATAATTTTTCATGGAATGCTAGATCGTCACCTATTACACGAAAAAATAAAGAGTTTTGACATTGCAATTATTCCTTTAAAAACAAGAATATATGGTTCCGTTCCTTCCAAAATTTTTGAATATGGTGCTTTAGGATTTCCAGTTCTCTACTTTGGTGGCGGCGAAGGAGAGACCATTGTCTATGAAAACAAATTAGGTTGGGTAGCTCCAGTTGGCGATTTTGATCAATTAAATTCGATGCTCAATGAAATTTCAACTACAGGAAAAACCTATATTCAGCATATGAAAAAAGAGGTCTACTCGACCGCACAAAAAGAGTTCAATTTAGACTTACAAATCCAACAATTGATAAAAGAAAAAGTATTTTAATACGCTTTATCCTCGCCTTTGATGGTGTTGAAAATTGTCGTTAAAATGATTTTAATGTCCAACAAAATTGACCAATTTTCCATATAAAAAATATCATATTTCACTCGGTTGATGATATCCGTTTCTTTTTCTACCTCGCCGCGATAGCCTTTGGTTTGTGCCAAACCTGTAATGCCGGGTTTTACAAAATGACGCACCATAAACTTATTGACGCGTTGCGCATACATTTCGGTATGGCTCACCATATGTGGTCTTGGCCCCACTACCGACATTTGTCCCAAAAAAACATTAATAAATTGCGGCAACTCGTCGATGCTGGTTTTTCGCAAAAATCGTCCTACCCGAGTAATTCTTGGGTCGTTTTTGGAAACTTGCTCAATATGGGCTTCTGGATTCAAATTCATAGAACGAAACTTGTAACAATCAAATTCGTGATAGTTGAGCCCGTTTCTTTTTTGCACAAAAAACAAGGGGCCTTTAGACTCTAGTTTGATTATGATGGCCAAAATTGGGGTAAGCCAAGAGATAATTCCGATGATGACGAGTGAGGAAAAAACAAGATCAAAACCTCTTTTGATAGCTTTATTCAAATCGCTATCTAAAACAATAGTTCGCAAAGATATCACAGGAATATAATCGTAATAATCGAAGACAAAGTTGCGAGAAAGGATTTGTTTTTCATTGGGAATAAACTTCAAAGTTTTTAGATTATTATCGGCAAAATCAACCAAATCAGATATTTGTTTTTGGCTCAAGTCGTCCATCGCGCAGTACATCTCGTCGATTTTATGGGTTAAAACATACTCGCAACTCTCTATAATATGATCTTTGCGATGATGTTCTAAGTCGAATACTTTTTCTAAAACATAACCATAATCTGGGTTTTCGGTAAAAAAATGCTGCAATGGCGCAATGTTTTTTGCACTACCTAAAAGGACCACTTTTCTAAAATTACCTCCAAAAAGTACTCTGAATTTTTGAAGAAAAAAATAAATCGCCAACTTAAAAAACAATACCACCGCAATGATAATTGAACTAAAAAAGAGCGTCTTTTGAATACTTGCACTAGAGTTATTGATAAAAATTACGGCTAACGAAAACAGTGAAAATAGCATCCACTGCTTGAAAGCGCAGTTCAGTATAGCAATAACTTTAGTATACCGATATACTTCATAAAATCCTAAGGTCGATGCAATAACCAACCAAGCCATAATTAAGGCAATAGGATTATACGACAGCAATGGTAAATCGGTACAATAAATAGCGGCTACTAAAATGATTCCACAGTCCAAAACATAGGAAAAGGGTCGAATGTATCCTGAATATCTACCGGTTTTGGTCTTCACTGATGATGAGAATGAGGCTTTGGAATTAAAATATATATTTCGAAAAATCCTTGTGTTCTTCCTTAGATAACTCTTCTTTGGATAGCGATTTGAAATAATCATAGGTAATTTTCATTCCTTCAGCACGATTCACTTTGGCCTCCCAACCCAATAATTCTTTGGCTTTGGTAGTATCGGGTTGACGCTGCAAAGGATCGTTGATTGGCAATGGATGGTACACCACTTTTTGAGAAGTGCCCGTTAGTTTGATGATTTCCTCGGCAAAATCTTTAATCGTAATTTCGTCTGGATTTCCAATATTTACAGGATATACATAATCCGAATGCAACAATCTAAAAATGCCTTCTACTTGATCGTCTACATAACAAAACGAACGCGTTTGCATCCCATCACCAAAAATAGTCAAGTCTTCGCCTCGAATGGCTTGTCCAATAAATGCTGGAATCACACGCCCGTCATTGAGACGCATTCTTGGTCCGTAAGTATTGAAAATACGAACAATTCTAGTTTCAACTCCGTGAAACGTATGGTACGCCATCGTAATCGATTCCTGAAAACGTTTCGCCTCATCATACACACCACGAGGACCAATAGTATTGACATTCCCATAATATTCCTCCGTTTGTGGATGTACTAAAGGATCTCCGTATACCTCTGAAGTGGATGCGATAAGAATTCGGGCTTTTTTGACTCTCGCCAATCCCAATAAATTATGAGTGCCTAATGAGCCCACTTTTAGGGTTTGAATCGGGATTTTTAAATAATCAATAGGACTTGCTGGTGAAGCAAAATGCAAAATATAATCTAACTTACCAGGAACATGCACAAACTTGGTAATATCGTGATGGTAAAATTCAAAATGTTCTAATTTAAATAAATGCTCGATATTTTTTAAATCTCCCGTAATCAAGTTATCCATCCCAATTACGTGATATCCCTCGTTAATAAAACGATCACACAAATGCGATCCCAAAAATCCAGCTGCTCCAGTGATAAGTATTCTTTTCATTGCTTCCTTAGTATTGAATAACAAATGTAATTGATTTGAAGAAAACTCACCCACAAACCACTCCATTCTTTTACTCTAGAAGCAGCCAGCAAAAGCATTTTAGGCTACATCGTCCCGTGATCCGCTGTATCTTTGCTTTTTAAAAGAAAAAAGCAAAGGATGCCGCTACTCCCCTACCGTCTGGACACAAATATTTTTATGTTAAAATGGCACGCAGATTAGGCAGATTATCACTGATTTTTGGTTGTATTTTAAAATATTATTTATAAAACTTATGTTTTTTCTACACATTTTTTTAAAAGACAACAAATTT
>NZ_JAPZSU010000034.1 GCF_027531905.1 Flavobacterium sp.
TTTAGACGAGTACAGCTATCGATTAAACAGGTCAATACACAAGCAAACCATATTTGACAATCTAATTAAAAGAATGATTAATCAAAAGCCTATTGGTTTACAAACAATTAAAACAAGTAGATAACTTTACAGCTCTAAAAAATTAAACAAGAAGCTAATTATTGTTAACCTTTCTAGAATTGTTTCGTCTAAATTAGGAGAAACCTCCAAAAATATCGAAGGTTTATTTAAAGAAGTACAGTACGAAAGTGCGGTGTTATTTTTTGACGAGTTCGATTCTTTAGGACAAATAAGGGATTACGACAACAAAGACAATACAGAGATGAAACGCGTGGTCAATTCCATTATTCAGTTGATTGATAGTTTTCCGAGTCGCTCTGTTTTAATTGCTGCTACGAATCAAATTCAAATGATAGATGAGGCTTTAGTGCGTCGCTTTGAACTACAACTTGAGTTTACTGCACCTAACTCAGCCGTTTTAGATAGGTATTACGATACGTTGCTTCAAAAGTATCCACTTCAATTTCAAAAAATGGAACGCTTGTACGACATTACTTTTGCTGAAGCAAAAAACCATTTACTACAATCAGTGAAAAATAATGTGATTCAAGAAGCTATTGCGAATCATCCTCAGGATTTATCCGAATAGAAATATAAAACCAATCGTATTTGTATATTTGACAACTAATCATGCACAAAATAAAATGAACTGGGAACAACTATTATCATTAAAACGTCAAGGCGACACAGGAAAGCGTTTGCGAATCGAACAAGATGAAACTCGTTTGGGGTTTGAGGTAGATTATGACCGCATCATTTTTTCGTCTGCTTTCAGAAGTTTGCAAGACAAAACTCAGGTGATTCCATTATCTAAAACCGATTTTGTGCATACACGTTTGACGCACAGTTTAGAGGTTTCCGTGGTAGGACGTTCTTTAGGACGATTGGTTGGAAAAAAAATAATCGAAAAATATCCTTATTTACAAGACATTCATGGCTATCAAATGAATGATTTTGGAGCCATTGTTGCTGCGGCTTCTCTCGCACACGACATTGGCAATCCACCGTTTGGGCATTCTGGTGAAAAAGCAATTGGAGAGTATTTTTCAATTGGAAAAGGACAACAATATAAAAATCAATTGACTCCTAAGCAATGGCAGGATTTGGTAGATTTTGAAGGTAATGCTAATGGTTTTTCAGTATTGAATAGCTCTCGTCCAGGAGTCGAAGGAGGGATTCGACTTTCGTTTGCTACGTTAGGGGCTTTTATGAAATACCCGAAAGAGAGTTTGCCGAAAAAACCAACGAAAGCGATTGCGGATAAGAAATATGGTTTTTTTCAAACCGATAAAGATTTTTTTCAAGAAGTTGCTCTAGAAATGGGAATGATTCCCAACAAAAATAAACCAGACATTGGTTTCGAAAGACATCCTTTGGCTTACTTGGTCGAAGCAGCTGATGATATTTGTTATACTATAATTGATTTTGAAGACGGAATCAACTTGGGATTGATTTCAGAAGATTTTGCTTTAGAATATTTAATCAAATTGGTAAAAGATAGTATTGATGCTTCTAAATACAAGACCTTAGCAACCAAAGAAGATCGAATTAGTTACTTACGTGCCTTGGCTATAGGAAGCTTAATAAATGATGCTGTAAAAGTTTTTATCGAAAACGAAAATAGTATTTTGAAGGGAAATTTTCCATTTGCAATAATGGATAAAAGCAAATATAAAGCACAAATGGATGATATCATCAAAATTAGTGTCAAGAATATTTATCAGAGTAGAGAAGTGATAGAAAAAGAGTTGGTAGGATATCAAATCATTCAGACGCTATTGGATAAATTTATTGTTGCTTTCAATAATAAATTTGAAGGTAAGGCTTCCAATTACGACCAACTAATTTTAAAAATGCTTCCAGAAAAGCATCTTTTAGATAAAGAAAACCTATATGAAAGATTACTACATATTTGTCATTATGTTTCTTTACTAACCGATGGCAATGCTTTGCGTCTTTATGAAACGTTACAAGGAGCCCAAAAATAAAAATTAGAACTCATAAACGATACCCACTCCTAAAGCCTGTTTTAGCTGTACTTTGGGGCCTTCGGTAATTTGAACCCCATTTTCTTCTCGTTTGGATTTGATGTCATCATCATAAATTAGATGTGTACCAATATTAGCCTTTACATATTTGTTGACCACGAGTTCAAATTGTATATTCCAGTCAATATCAATATTTCCGAAATTGTTGATATAATCTGAGTATAGTGTCAATCTATTGTCTAAATTAATATTTTTGAAGACTTCTTTTTTCATCTGACCTGTGAACAATAAACCCAATTCTGTTCTTGTTTTTTTTCCTCTTACTAAAAGATTTCCATTGGTATCATAAATGGCTTTGTCTACCCCAAAGGCACCTTGGTCAGCCAATCTTTGATCTAAAACTAAAGTTGTTTTTGATGTAAACGGAGAGATGTAATATGAGTAATTCTTTTTTTTATCTATCTTTTCAGCTCCTAAACCTATAAATACGTATGCTGGAGCAAAAGCTCTAGAAATAGCTATTTCTGTATTTGGATAGGAGTAACCATCAGTGAATTGCGTATTGAAATTAAATTTTGCAGAATAGTACCAATTGGTCAAGGTGTCTTTTCTGTAACCAAAAGTGGAGTTGATCAAAACGGCATCATCTGTTTTTCGTAATTCAATCCCGTCTTGTTTATTGAGACCATAGCGCACAATCAATTCATTTTGCCATTTATAATTTTCTCTAGTATAGACTCTTGTAAAATTACCTTTTACTAATCCAGAAATAGAACTGGTACCTCCAGCATTCCAATTGACAAAAGCTATTTGTGTGATATCAAAGCCAAGTTTATTTTTTTTAATCCAGTTTGAAATCCCCAACGTATTTACAGAGGTCTTTCGAATCGTTGGCGCTTTTATCGGAGGCAATGAAGTCGGAATTACAAAAGGACGAAAAGTAGGCCCAGCTGTAGGTGATAAGAGGATAATGGAGTCGTTTGTAGTTTCTGGTACCGTTGTGGTTTCTTGTGCAAAACTTTGAAAAGAAAAACTAATTATAAATAATAAAAGTGGTATTGATAAAAATTTCATTATTAGTGTTTTAATAAATGCAAATTAACTGATTTTGAAGGTTGAAAAAAAGTCTTTTAGGCTTTTAATGTCAATTTTGCAAGCGTTTTGTAATTCATTTATCGTTCCTTGTTCGACAAAAATATCGGGTATTCCAAGTGTTTTAATCGTCTTCTGATAGTTATTCGAAGCAGAAAATTCGAGTATGGCAGAGCCAAAACCTCCCGTTATCGCTCCATCTTCAACTGTAATTATGGTTTCAAATTGGTTAAAAATAGCATGTAAAAGTATTTCGTCTAAAGGTTTTACAAAGCCAAAATCATAATGAGCAAAGTAGGTTTTATTTTCCAATTGTTCAAGCGCCTTTTTCACATTATTACCGATGGTTCCAGTAGAAAGAATGGCAATTTCAGTTCCTTCTTTTAAACAATTGCCCTTTCCCAACGGAATTTTTTTGTAAGTAGATTTCCAGTGTATGAATTCACCTCTACCTCTAGGATAACGAATGGCAATGGGCTGGTCGATTCCTAATTGTACGGTATACAAAATATTCTGTAGCTCAATTTCGTTCAGCGGAGCGTAAACAATTAAATTTGGAATACATCTCAAATAAGCTAAGTCAAATATACCATGATGGGTAGCTCCGTCTTCGCCAACCAATCCTGCTCTATCCAAACAAAAAATAACAGGTAAGTTTTGTAAAGCTACATCATGAATCACTTGATCATACGCTCTTTGTAAAAAAGTAGAATAGATGTTACAATAAACTATCATGCCTTGCGTAGCCATACCAGCGGCTAGCGTTACGGCATGTTGTTCAGCAATGCCAACATCAAAAGCCCGACTTGGAATTTCATCCATCATAAACTTCAAGGAACTACCCGAAGGCATAGCGGGTGTTATTCCGATGATTTTTTCATTCTTTTTGGCTAAATCCAAAAGTGTTAAACCAAAAACATCTTGGTATTTTGGAGGTAAATGCTCTTCTGATTTAGGCAGTAAATCTCCTGTTGAAGCATCAAATTTTCCTGGCGCATGGTATTGCACTTGGTTGTCTTCGGCTTGTTGTAGTCCTTTGCCTTTGGTGGTGATAACATGAAGAAACTTTGGGCCTTTTACCTTTTTTAAGCGTTTTAATTCTTTAATAACTGTAGTAAGATCGTGACCGTCAATTGGCCCTGAATAATCAAAATTCAGAGACTTAATCATATTATTTTGTCGATGATTTTTTCCTTCTTTTACCGCAGTTAAATATTCTTTTAGCGCGCCAACACTTGGGTCGATTCCGATAGCGTTGTCGTTCAAAATGACTAATAAATTAGCGTCGGTTACTCCCGCATGATTGAGTCCTTCAAAAGCCATTCCTGAAGCGATTGAAGCATCGCCAATTACAGCAATATGTTGTTTTTCGAAATCTCCTTTTAAGTTGGAAGCAATCGCCATTCCTAATGCTGCAGAAATTGAGGTTGATGAGTGGCCTACGCCAAAGGCATCATAAATACTCTCGCTTCGTTTTGGGAATCCAGAAATACCATTCAATCGTCGGTTGGTATGAAAAACAGCTTTTCTTTCGGTCAGGATTTTATGACCATAGGCTTGATGTCCTACATCCCAAAGTAATAAATCATTGGGGGTGTCAAACACATAATGCAGCGCAATGGTCAATTCAACCACGCCAAGACTGGCACCAAGATGTCCTTCTTTGGTGGCGACAATATTGATGATAAAGTCACGTAATTCTTGCGCCAAATGAGGGAGTTGCGCTTCGTTAAGTTGGCGTAAATCTAAGGGGTTATTTATATGTTCGAGTAGGTTGGTTTTCATTTAATCATTAAAAAAGCGAATTTACGGTTTTTAATGTTTAGAATAATCGTCTTCGAACTTAGTAATTCGTTTAATTTCGATAGAATCAATTTTCGAATTAACTTTTCTTCTAAAAAATGTTCTTTTAAGTGTATCAAGTTTAATGCTGATATTCAATTGAAATTTATATTCTTTCTTTTTTCCAAATTCTTCACCAGGCAACCATTTTTTCGTGTTTTTTAAAATTTTTATTAACTCTTGTTTAGTTCCAAAACCTGGATCTTTTGTTACCTCGATAGAATCTAACTTGCCGTCTTTTAATATTTTAAAGGTAGCTGAAATAGTTCCGCTTATTTTTTTTGCTTCTTTAGGAAACTGATAATTATCTTTGATGTAAGTATAAAATTGTTGAAATCCACCAATGTATTCAGGATAAACACAAATTCCCATACCCCCATAAATCGTATCGTCTATGTAGGGATCTTTAATTTTATTTATTTCGCTTTTGTCTTCGGGTCTTACAATTGGTTTCACAAATTTAACTTGATCTATTTTAGGAGGTGGTGGAGGTGGCGGAACATGAGAAGGGTCATTTGGATTGTATTTTACATCGCCAACAGTAATTCGGTCGGTTGCTGGTTTTGGTTCATTCACAACTTTAACTTTGTCGATTTTTTGTTTGTTTCCTTTTTTATCTGTGCAACTAAATAGTGTTGAGCCCATTGCTATTAACAAAGCCAATAAAAAGATTTTCTGATACTGTGTTTGAGTATATAAAACATGACTCGGAATTTGAATAGTTATAGTGTCTAATTGCGATTTTCTCATTCTTCCACAGATTTGTTTGTTCTGTTTTTGAAGAAAAAAATGTTGTACCTCTTTCGGTAACATTGTTGTAAAATCTACAACTGTTTTAGCGCAACTCATGCAAAAACGACCATCGTCATTGGGAGACATTTTATTCCAATCTTCGTGACAAGGTTCAGGAATCGTGATCTTATATTTTCTTTCCATACAAAGTTTTTCGGTTTATAAAATTAACCAAAATTACTTCAAAAGTGTATTTTTGTTTTATGATAAACATTTTCACCGACGAATATTTCATGAAAAAAGCATTACAAGAAGCTGAAATGGCTTTTGCAAAAGGCGAAATCCCTGTGGGAGCCATTATTGTTGTGGCCGATAAAGTCATTGCTCGAACGCATAATTTGACAGAACTTCTCAACGATGTTACCGCTCATGCCGAGATGCAAGCCATAACCGCAGCGGCTAATTTCTTAGGCGGAAAATATTTGAAAGATTGTACTTTGTATGTGACTTTAGAACCTTGCCAAATGTGCGCAGGAGCTTTGTATTGGAGTCAAATTTCTAAAATTGTTTTTGGTGCTAGCGATTTGCATCGAGGATATGAAAAAATGGGCACTCAATTGCATCCCAAAACTACTGTGGTTCGCGGTGTTTTGGCAGAAGAAGCAGCGGATTTGATGAAGCGGTTTTTTGCAGAAAAAAGAAAGTAATTGAATTCCTTAAAGCCCTAGCCCAGATAGGAACGGCATCCTTTTACTGCCTTCTTTAGGCAGGAAAAGATAGAGTGGATAGCTGGAAATAGCTCCCAAAAAAGACTTTTCAAAATAAATTTACCCCTAAATAATCTACTGCTTAAAATAATAAATTAAATACGATACTTTTACTACAATATAATAGCGCTTTTACAGTTATCGTTTTAATTGCAAAATGTTGCTATAATTTTAGTTTGTAACCTATTAACTCTAGATAAAAGTGAAAGTAAAAGGATTAATTTATGTGTTTTGTGTGTTTTTTTTGTTTCAAGCGTGTGGAAGAAAATCTGCCGCCGATTTTAATTCTGATTTTTCATTATTCAAAGAGTATATCGTCAGTTTTACTGGTGGAATTGTCTCGGCACAATCGGATATTCGGGTGGTTTTGGCATTCGAAGAAAATAATTGGAAGGTAAATCAGGTTTTAGATCAAGATTTATTCGATATTTCTCCAAGTGTTGATGGAAAAGTGATCGCGCTTTCGAACAATACCATCGCTTTTATTCCTGAAAAAAAATTAGAATCAGGTACGGAATACCAAGTGACTTTGCATTTGGATAAGCTAGATCCAAAAGTAGCTGAAAAAAACAAGGAACTTTCCAATTTCAATTTTACGGTAAAAACCATTAAACAGGATTTTATCGTTAACACACTCGACGTTCAATCGTATAGTAAAGACTACCAATATTTGAATTGTGTGTTGAAAACTGCGGACAATATTGATTTAGAAACTGCAAAAAAATTAGTAGAAGCCGAACATAATGGAGAAAATTTACAGCTGGTTTTTGAAAAATCGACCACAGTTGGGAAAGAATTTAAATTCAGAATTGATAGCATTCAAAGATTAGATTCAAAAAGTAATCTTGAGATAGCTTATGATGGAAGCGATTTTGATATAGATCAAAAAGGAACCATCGATTTTCCAATTACTGCCCTGAATGAATTCAAAGTAGTTAAGACCGAAATACAAGAAGGAGACGATCAATCTTTGTCCATCAATTTTTCTGAGCCACTAGAAAAAGGACAGGATTTTAAAGGGTTGGTGGCGATTCAAAATACTAATAATTTAAAGTTTTCTACACAAGGAAACGAGTTGAAGATCTATTTTGATAAAGAGAGAGTTGTAGAAAAACCAGTTGAAGTGGTTTCTGAGCCGGTTTCCGAAGGTATTGTCACTGACTCTACAGTTGTGGTTTCAGACACTACAGTTGTTGAAGAATCTCAAGAAATTGTAGAAGTCGTAGCAACCGAAGCTGTTGATGCTTCTCAAAAACTCACAGGGGAATTACTCTTAGAGGTGTTTCAAGGCATAGAAAGCGAATATGGGAAAAAGTTGAACGAGAATTATGCTGAAAAAATTTCGTTTGATGAAATAAAACCCAATGTTCGATTTATCAAAAATGGAACGATCTTACCAAGTTCCAGTAATCTAAAACTCAACTTTGAAGCGGCAAATCTAAGTGCTGTCGATGTGAAGGTGTATAAAATATACAAAAACAACATTCTTCAATTTTTGCAGGATAATGAATTAAATGGTGCACGAAATCTGAAAAGAGTAGCGCAACCTATCGCCAAATCGACACTCAATCTTAACGAACATGGCTTGGTTAATCTGAGTAAATGGAACACTTTTGCTTTGGATTTATCCAAGATTATAACGCCAGAACCAGGCGCTATTTACAGGGTAGAGTTTTCGTATAAAAAGGCGTATTCTTTATATAAATGCGACGCTTCATCTGGTGACGAAAGTGAAAATGCAGAGGAAGAAGAAATAGATGAAAAAGATGTAAATTACAGTGAAAACCCTTATGATGATTACTACTATGACGATTATGAATGGAGAGAAAGTCAGGATCCATGTACAAGCTCCTATTTTTATAATGCCAAAATAGGAACGAATATTTTAGCCTCGGATGTGGGTGTAATTGCCAAAAGAGGAGAAAATAAATCGTATTTATTTGCCGTAAGCAATATTATTACCACTGAACCCATTGCAAATGCAAGGGTAGATTTGTACAGTTTTCAGCAACAAAAATTAGCAACTGGAGCAACAAGTAGCGAAGGAATTGCTAGTTTTCAGCTGGATACTTTTGCTTATTTTGCGATTGTGACTTACGGAACGCAGTCCACTTATGTAAAACTTGATGATGGGCATTCTTTATCGGTAAGTAATTTTAACGTATCTGGCGAGACTTTGCAAAAAGGTCTCAAAGGCTTCATTTATGGGGAACGAGGCGTTTGGCGACCTGGAGATAATTTGTATTTGTCGTTCATTTTGAATGATGCTTCGAATAAAATTCCGTTGGGGCATCCTATAAAATTTAGATTAGCTGATCCAAATGGAAAAGTGACCTATCAAACAGTTCAAAAAGCAAATGAGTGGCATCATTATGCGTTTACTGTTCCAACTGAAAGTGATGCGCACACCGGAAATTGGGAAGCAATGGTTAGCGTGGGAGGTGCCAAGTTTTATAAAAGTATTAAAATCGAAACCATCAAACCGAATCGTTTAAAAATTAAAAACAGTTTCAAACGAGCTGTACTTTCTTCTTCTTATCCCAATACGAGTAATCTAGAAGTAGCGTGGCTTCACGGAGCGGTCGCCAAAAATTTGAATGTTGAAATGCAAGCCAAATTTTCGCAACAAATCACGGCTTTCAAAAACTATGAGAAGTATGTTTTTGATGATTTGGTTCGAAAATTCAGCACCGAAGAAATTACCGTTTTCTCAGGTAAATTAGACGCTACCGGAAAAGCGAAGGTAACAATAGACCCCAAAATACAAGGAGAAGCTCCAGGAATGCTGAAAGCGGCGTTTATTACTAAAGTTTATGAGGAAGGCGGCGATTTTAGCACTGATGTTATGGCGACGACCTATTCTCCGTATAACACTTATATCGGGATCAAATCACCTGAGCCTAACAAATACGGAATGTTAGAAACCCGTAAAATGAATCAATTTGATATCGTTACCGTAGATGAAAACGGAAGACCAAAAGCAGTAAAAAATCTGGAAGTCAAAGTTTACAAAGTAGAATGGCGCTGGTGGTGGGATGCATCAAGTGATAATTTATCGAATTATAACGCTGATGATGCTACGACTTCGTATAAAACTTTTAGAATAAACACAGATGCCAATGGAAAAGGAAATGTTCGATTTGCCTTGACGGATGAAGAGTGGGGGCGTTATTTAATTCGAGTTGCTGATGAGGTTGGAGGCCACGCAACAGCATTGACCGTAAATATTGATTGGCCAATGTGGTCTGGAAAAACGAAAAACACCGATGCATCAACGGCCAATATGTTGATTTTTTCTACAGATAAGGAGAAGTATGCCGTGGGCGAAAAGGCACAAATCTCTTTCCCATCTAGCGAAGGCGGACGTGCTTTTATCTCTATCGAAAATGGCTCAAAAGTAGTGCAAACGCTTTGGGCTAAGACTCAAAAAGGAGAAACAAGAGTAACTATTCCGATTACTGCTGCGATGGCACCGAATGTTTATTTTAATATTACGCTGCTGCAACCACATGCTACAACCAAGAATGATTTGCCAATCCGTATGTATGGAATTGTACCAATCGAAGTGATTGATAAAAACACCATTCTTGCTCCCAAATTAGTAATGCCAGATGTGTTACGTCCCGAGCAATCATTTGCTTTAAAAGTGAGTGAACAAACTGGAAAAGCAATGACTTATACCATAGCCATTGTAGATGAAGGTTTATTGGATTTAACTCGTTTCAAAGCGCCAAATGCCTGGGATAGTTTCTATGTTCGTGAAGCTTTAGGCGTAAAAACCTGGGATATTTACGATGATGTGATTGGAGCGTATGGCGGAAAAGTGAATCAGATTTTCAGTATTGGAGGTGACCAAGATTTAGGTGGTGGAAAAGCTAAAAAAGCCAATCGTTTTAAACCGGTTGTGATTTATATGGGACCTTTTAAATTGGAGAAAGGAGAAACCAAAACCCATCAAATAAAATTACCAAAATACATTGGTTCTGTCAAAACAATGATCGTGGCTGGCGATGCAACTACAAGTGCGTATGGAAGTGTTGAAAAGGCGACTCCAGTTCGCAGTCCTTTGATGGTGTTGGCTTCATTGCCTAGAAAGATTTCTCCATCTGAAAAGGTAACGATTCCGGTGACTGTTTTTGCCATGGAAAAAAACATCAAAAATGTGACCGTTCAGATTAAGACGAATAACGGATTAAAAGTTATTGGCAGTGCCACTCAAAGACTTTCTTTTGCACAACCCGACGAAAAAATGGCTTATTTCAATTTGGCTGTGGGTTCTGTCACCGGAATTGGGAAAGTGCAAATTGTGGCGACTTCGGGCAAGGAGAAATCCGTGTATGATGTAGAAATTGATATGACCAATCCAAATCCAGTGACCAATACGTTTACCGATGTGATTTTGGAACCCAACAGTTCTAAAACAATTTCTTGGAAAACATTTGGTGTTGCGGGAAGTAATAAAGCAAAATTAGAGGTTTCGTCGATGCCAACCATTAATTTAAATGGTCGTTTACAATATCTGATTCAATATCCGCATGGTTGTGTGGAGCAAACGACCTCGTCTGTTTTTCCACAGTTGTACTTAAATGATATTGTTGATTTGGATGCTACGCGTCAGCAATTAATTCAAAAAAATATCACAGCAGGAATCTTGCGTTTAGGAGGTTTTCAATTGTCGAATGGCGGATTATCGTATTGGCAAGGAGGAACCGTTGCTGATGATTGGGGTTCGTCGTATGCCGGACATTTTATGATTGAAGCAGAGAAAAAAGGGTATTTCTTGCCAATCAATTTCAAGACTAAATGGATTTCGTATCAGCAAAAAGAAGCCAAACAATGGCGATTTGAACCGAGTTATGGAAATGATTTGGCACAGTCCTACCGTTTGTATACTTTGGCTTTGGCAGGAGCTCCTGATTTGTCTTCGATGAATAGATTGCGTGAAACCAAAGGAATCTCGAACGAAAGTAAATTGCGTTTGGCTTCGGCTTATGTATTGGCGGGACAAAAAGCAGCAGGTTTGTCGTTGTTGTTGAATACTTCTATAGATGATAATTCCAATTATACGTATTACTATTATGGTTCTGCTGATAGAAATCGTGCCATGGCTCTCGAAACATTGTTATTGCTTGGGCAAAAGCAAAAAGCATTTGCAATGGCAACAAAATTGGCCAAAAATATGTCTAGTGACCAATGGATGAGCACGCAAACTACAGCGTATGGTTTGTATGCCATGGCTAAATTTTCCGTGAGCAATGGTCCGAAAGGAATCGATGTGCAGTTCAGTAAAGACGGAAAAGCGCAATCAATTAAAACGATGAAAACCATCGCTGATCGAAGTCTGGTGGTCAAATCGGGTTCGAATAGTGTGACTTTGAAGAACAATCAAAAAAATAGATTGTTTGTTCGTGTGCTGAACACAGGAATTCTTCCAATTGGACAAGAAAAAGCGATTCAAAGCAATGTTTCGGCTTCGATTGTGTTCAAGAACAGAAAAGGAGGCGTCATCAATGTCTCTAAAATCAATCAAGGAACAGAATTCATCGCTGAGGTAACGGTTAGAAATCAGAAAAATGAACACGTCGAAAATGTAGCATTATCACAAATTCTACCTTCAGGTTTCGAAATTGTAAATACGCGCTTCACTGATTATGGAGACGCAACCAATAACGTTGCTGATTACATTGATATTCGCGATGACAGAACCAATTTCTATTTTGGATTAAAATCAGGTGAAACCAAAACGTTTAGAATATTGCTGAATGCCTCATATCTAGGAACTTATTATCTGCCAGGATTGCAATGCGAAGCGATGTATGATAATACGTTTTTGGCAAGAACCAAAGGATTTTGGGTTCAGGTGGTGAAATAGAAGATGTATTATTCTTCTTCGCGAACTTTGCGTATAACTTTGCGACCCTTGCGGTTAAATAAAATAACTTTGAAAAACAAACTCATAGCGTTCCTGCAACGCATCATCAATTGGATAAAAACGAATAAAATTAAATCATCAATAGCCTTTTTGCTGTTGGTGGTTTATTATTTTTCGTTGCCACGAACTTTGTTTCAAGAGCCTTATGCTACGGTGATTGAAAGCAAGGAAGGAGAATTGCTTGGTGCCAAAATTGCCCTCGATGGACAATGGCGATTTCCTGCACAAGACAGCGTTCCCGATAAATTTAAAAAATGTATTGTCTATTTTGAAGACGAATATTTCTACAAACATCCTGGATTCAATCCTGTGGCGATGGTCAATGCTTTTCAGCAAAATAGGCAAGCCGCCAAAGTGGTTCGTGGAGGAAGTACTTTGACACAACAAGTCATTCGTTTGTCCAGAAACGGAAAAGGAAGAACCTATTTCGAAAAAATAATTGAACTCATTCTCGCTACCCGATTAGAATTGGGCTATTCTAAAAATGAGATTTTAGAATTGTATGCTGCTCACGCTCCGTTTGGAGGAAATGTGGTAGGGTTGGAGATGGCTTCTTGGCGGTATTTTGGTGTGCAGTCCCATCAATTGTCTTGGGCAGAAAGCGCAACCTTGGCTGTTTTGCCCAATGCGCCTAGTTTGATTTATCCAGGAAAGAACCAAATCAAATTATTAAGCAAGCGCAACAGACTTTTGTTGAAATTAAATCAAGAAGGAATAATTGATCAGCAGACTTACGAACTTTCGATAGCCGAACCTTTGCCTCAAAAACCGTTTGATTTACCTCAAATTGCCCCTCATTTATTGCAACGTGTTGCCAAGAATCAAGCAGGAACTCGGGTGAAAACAACAATAGAAATTGGGTTACAAAACAGAGTCAATCAAATTTCAAAGTATTATTACAACCAATACAAGCAAAATGAAGTGCATAATTTGGCTATTTTGGTAATTGATGTGTCCAATAGAAAAGTGATGAGCTATGTGGGTAATTCACCTACAGACGGCAATCATCAAAAAGATGTGGATATTATTGATGCACCAAGAAGTACCGGAAGTATTCTGAAACCGCTTTTATACGCCGGCATGCTCGATGATGGAGAGTTGTTGCCCAATACATTAGTAGCTGATATTCCAACGCAAATTGCGGGCTATACGCCACAAAATTTCAACCTTACCTTTGATGGAGCAGTTCCGGCACATCGGGCTTTGTCTCGTTCCTTGAACATACCTTCCGTATTAATGTTGCAGGATTTTGGGGTCAATAAATTTTATGAAGAATTACAGCGATTCAAATTAAGGGATATTTCAAAACCGCCAGATCATTACGGTTTGTCGCTTATTTTGGGTGGTGCCGAAAGTAATTTATGGGATTTGTGCCGAACCTACGCAGGTTTATCTTCCACTTTGAATTATTTTAATGCGAATCAAGGGCAATATAGAAGCAATGAATTTTCCGAACTAAACTATGATGATACTTTTCAAGTTGATTTTGGCGATGAAACCCGACAAAAGAACATCTTGGGAGCAGGATCGATTTGGCTTACC
This sequence comes from Flavobacterium sp., assembly GCF_027531905.1. GTDB lineage: Bacteria > Bacteroidota > Bacteroidia > Flavobacteriales > Flavobacteriaceae > Flavobacterium. Next base: position 13,956 of record NZ_JAPZSU010000034.1, read on the forward strand.
TATAATGCAATGGAACAAGTCAATCGCCCCGAAGGAGATGAGGCTTGGAAGTTTTACGACAGTTCACTCAAAATTGCTTGGAAAACGGGAACAAGTTTTGGGAACCGTGATGCGTGGGCGATAGGTAGCAATGCAAGATACGTTGTAGGCGTGTGGGTTGGGAACGCAACAGGCGAGGGTAGGCCAATCTTGACGGGAGTTAGCAGCGCAGCTCCAATTTTGTTTGATGTTTTTAATTTGTTGCCTAGACAACGATGGTTTGATACACCATTTAAGGATTTAGAAGAGGTTGAGGTGTGTGGTTTGAGTGGTCATTTGGCCAAAGACGGTTGTCCAACCATAAAACAACTCGTTCCGAAGAAAGGGAAAAACACTTCCATTTGTCCGTATCACAAAACGGTGCATTTGGATAAAACATTGCAATTTCAAGTGAATAGCAGTTGCGAAAACATTGAAAATATAGTGACCAAAAACTGGTTTATTTTGCCACCCGTAATGGCTTGGTATTACAAAAGTCAGCATATTGAGTATTTGCCCTTGCCACCATTTCGGAATGATTGTATGGGAACACAAACCGCTACAATGGATTTTATTTATCCGAAAACGAATAGCAAAATCTATCTTACGAAGAATTTCAATAGTGAAGTTCAGCCAGTGATTTTAAAAGTAGCCCATTCTCAAAGAGAAAGTAAGCTATTTTGGTACGTTGATAAAGTGTTTAAAGGCAGTACCAAAACCTTTCACGAAATGCCTATTTCGGCAACGACAGGATTTCATTACATAACGGTTGTAGATGAATTTGGAAACGAAATTAGGAGGAAGATTGAGATTATAAAAGAGTAGTTTTTTAAAATTATTCTCCAATATGCTCCTGAGAACTATTAATTAGCATTTTTTATGAAACGTTTTTTTAGCGAAAAGAATGTGAATTTGTAGCGAAGCTTTTGTTTTAATTTTTATATTTACGTCATTGCCCAATTACATAAAATACAGTATCAATTTATTTTAAATCTATTGACTTGAATATTTAAATAATTATATAAACAACTTATTATCAAATCTTTATAATGATTTGGTTGCTGATTGCTATAAATCGGTGCAATAGTTTTGGTTTTCATACTTAATACAGGTGCTTAACTGTTTGATTATCAAAAATAAATAACTAAGCGTATAACTCAATAAATCTAATTTTTATGATGCATATTAAAATTAAAACAGCTACTATTATTGGTGTTTCTATTGTGATTACAGCCTTTATTTTAGGGCAATCTTTTAAAAATAGAAATGAAAATTTAGATTCAATTTCGGTAATCGGTCTTGGGGCTAAAGATTTTATTTCAGACGAAATTTTATGGTCTGGAAGTTTTACGGCAAGTAGTTTTGATATCAAAACCGCTTACAATAAAATCATTTCAGATCAAAAAATAGTAGCTAATTTTTTTATAGCCAAAGGTTTTAAATCGAATGAGTTTTCATTTGGAGCGGTGAATTTTCAAAAGAAGTTTAGAGAAGTATAAATTCAAAATGCAAATAGCGAATACATTAATTCTGAACAAGTTTTTGATGGTTATGAAGCTACTCAAAATATCACTTTTTTAGCTAAAAAGAACCCTGATTTAATGAGGCGTATCGAAGATGTTTCTAGTAAAACTTCTGAATTGATTAATTCAGGGATAGAACTCACTTCAAATTCTATTCAATATACATATTCCAATTTGCCAAGTTTAAAACAGAGTTTAATTGAAAAAGCTACTAAAGATGCAAATGAGCGTGCTGTCAAAATTGTAAAAACAGCAGAGGGTAGTTTGGGTAAATTAAAGAGTGCGAGTATGGGTGTTTTTCAAATTACGGGTCAGGGTTCTACTGCTGAAGATAGTTACGGTGGTAATAATGATACTTTTAGTAAAAATAAAACGGCTCGAATTACGGTTAGATTAGAGTATGTTTTGAACTAATAGTACTATTTTTAGTCACAAAAAAACCGCTAATCTTACGAAAAGCGGTTTTGTTTGTTTTAGTCTGTAATAACATTTCCTTTTTTGTCGTAGAAATGATATTCTAAATACGTGTAAGCGTCACGTGGTATAATTTTTACCCATTTTTTGTGTTCAAAAAACCATTTTGAACGCAATGATGGAAAACCTTTACTGAGGTAAGCAGCCACAAAAGGGTGTACATTGAGCACTACTTTTTTGTGGGTTTTTAGAAGCCGTTCTAAATCGGAAGTGATTTTGTCAATGATTAAAATTGGCGCTTCAATTTCGCCATGTTCATTATTGGGATCCTCTTCACGAGTTTTGATGTTGACTTCTGGTCTTACTCTTTGTCTAGTGATTTGGACTAATCCAAATTTACTAGGAGGTAAGATCTTGTGTTTAGCTTTATCATCGCTCATCTCTTCTCTAAGGAAGTCGAATAAAACTTTGCGATTTTCGGGATTGGCCATATCGATAAAATCAACTACAATGATTCCGCCCATATCTCTCAAACGCAATTGTCTTGCGATTTCGGCGGCGGCGATCATGTTTACTTCCATGGCGGTGTCTTCTTGATTGGTAGCTTTGTTCGAACGGTTGCCGCTATTTACGTCTATAACGTGAAGGGCTTCCGTATGTTCGATGATTAAATAAGCTCCTTTGCTCATGGAAACGGTTTTTCCGAAGGAAGTCTTGATTTGTCTCTCTATGTTATATTTCTCGAAGATTGGTGTGTCTTTCGATTGATAAAACTTTACGATTGATTGTTTGGATGGTGCAATTTCTTGCAAATAATCCTTTGTTTGTTGGTACAACTCTTCATCATCTATTTGAATTCCACTAAAGGTATCATTAAACACGTCGCGAAGGATAGAAGAGGCTCTGTTGAGCTCGCCTAACACTTTTGACGGATGATGAGCAGTTGGTAATTTCTTACACATTGCAGTCCATCTGCTGAGCAGGTTCTGCAAATCTTTTTCTAATTCGGCTGTATTTTTGCCTTCGGCTACTGTGCGAACAATAACGCCAAAGCCTTTTGGTTTGATGGATTGTACGAGTTTTTTTAGTCGATCTTTTTCTTTTTTGTCTTCTATTTTTTGAGAAATAGAAACCCGATCCGAAAAAGGGACCAAAACGATAAAGCGTCCGGCCAAGGATAGTTCTGCACTAATTCTTGGTCCTTTGGTTGATATCGGTTCTTTTACTACTTGTACTAAAACAGATTGATTGGCATTCAAGACATCAGTAATGGTGCCGTCTTTATCAATCTCTTTTTCAAATTGAAAGTTTTTTAGAGAGAAATCTTTTATTTTACCTGCGCTTACAAGTTTTATGAATTTCAGTTGGGAAGCAAGGTTTGGACCTAAATCATGATAATGTAAAAAGGCGTCTTTTTCGTAGCCAACATTTACAAAAGCAGCATTTAAGCCTGCAACTGGTTTTCTTATTTTGGCTATAAAAATATCGCCTACTTGAAAGTTGCTTGTTTCTTGTTCCTTGTGTAATTCAATTAGTTTTCCATCTTTTAATAAGGCAAAATCTACGGCATCAGAACTAGAACGAATAATTAATTCTTTATTCACGCTGTACATTTTTATCCATACGTTAAAGTTTTCAGTTTCGGTTTTCAGTTTTCAGTTTTACAACTCATAACTCATAACTTATAACTCATAACTGAATTGTAAGGATGGATTAAACAATATTTAACAGGTTTTGACCCGGATGAATTTTCAGTCGTCAGTATTTAGAGGGCAGTATGCAGTTTAAGCGGCAATCTGAAGTCTAAAATCTAATGTCTGAAATTCAAATTTCAATGAACTTTTAAAAAGAAAAAAGTAGTTTAAAACTACTTTTTCTTTTTATGACGGTTAGCTCTCGCTCTTTTTTTACGTTTGTGCGTCGCTACCTTATGTCTCTTTCTTTTTTTACCACTTGGCATATCCTGAAGATTTTATGATTAATTAATAGATTATTTTGCTTCGTTATTTGTTTTTACACCTTCTACAAACACTTTAGCTGGTTTAAAAGCTGGAATGTTGTGAGCAGGGATTTTAATAGTGGTGTTTTTAGAAATATTTCTTCCTGTTTTTTCAGCTCTAGTTTTTACTATAAAACTTCCAAAACCTCTTAGATACACATTGTCTCCAGTTTCTAATGAAGTTTTAACTTCATTCATAAAAGTCTCAACTGTTGCTTGAACATCTCCTTTTTCAAGACCTAATTTTTCTGAAATCTTCGCTACGATATCTGCTTTCGTCATTTTCTTTCCTTTTTAATATGTTGTACTATTTTTTTTGAGGTTGCAAATATACGAATTTAAAAAACAATAAATCAACCTAATTCGTTAAAATTTAATTACATAAACTTTTACTTTTGCTTACAAATAATTTACAATGACATTTTATAACTCCTTAATTCAATGGTATTTACAAAGCAAACGCGATTTACCATGGCGAAATACGACTAATCCATACCCAATTTGGCTATCAGAAATAATACTTCAACAGACGCGTGTCGCCCAAGGAATGCCTTATTTTTATGCTTATTTAGAAAATTTTCCTACAATTTATGATTTAGCCCAGTCCGATGAGCAAAAAGTGTTGAAATTGTGGCAGGGATTAGGCTATTATTCACGAGCTAGGAATTTACATCAAACCGCACAATATATAGTGAATGAATTAGACGGTGTTTTTCCGAATTCTTACGCTGGTCTTTTGGAATTAAAGGGGGTTGGTGAATATACAGCAGCAGCAATCGCATCCTTTGCTTATAATGAACCTGTACCTGTGGTTGATGGGAACGTGTTTCGGGTGTTGTCTCGGTATTTTGGAATAGAATCAGATATAAGTTTAGGCAAAACTAAAAAAGAATTTACTGCTTTGGCTGCCGAATTGTTGCCCAAAGAACAACCTGCGCTTTTTAACCAAGCAATAATGGAGTTTGGCGCGTTGCAATGTGTGCCCAAAAGTCCGAATTGTGGGGATTGTATTTTTAACACCAGCTGTGTCGCTTTGCAAAAAGGAAAGGTTCACGAGTTGCCGGTAAAATCCAAAAAGTTAAAAGTGAGTCATCGTTACTTTAATTATATAGTAGTAACTGATAAAAATGGAAATACCAAAATACAACAGCGAACCGATAAAGGTATTTGGTACAACTTATATGAGTTCCCTTTGATTGAAACTAAAAAAGAAGAAGGATTCGAAACCATTGCGCCTTTGATTCAGGAGAATGTCTCATTTGGTTCTTCTGTGGTAAGTATTCAAGAAGTAAACCCAATTAGTATCGTGCATAAATTATCGCATCAGCATTTGTATGTCAAGTTTTGGAAAGTAACGCTTGATGATGCTTTGGTTGATGGAGTGACCTCTGAACAATTAAAAACCTTTCCTTTTCCAATAGTGATTCACAATTTTATTGAACAATATGCTGATTAAAAAATGATCTGATTTATTGTTTTGTTTCTACTGGATATTTTGTGAAAAGGTTAAATTTACAAAATGGAATACGATATAAAAACGATACTAGAGAAAATTATTTTACCGATTCAAGACGGCTGGAAATTATCAAAATTAGAAATTGATGAAGAAAAACTAG
>NZ_JAPZSU010000041.1 GCF_027531905.1 Flavobacterium sp.
CCAGAGCAGAAAGAATTAACGGTGCAATTGAAGAGCTAAAACGAATCGGTAGAGGATATAGAAACAAGCAAAATTTTAGAACAGCTATTCTTTTTTTTCACGGTGACTTAAATGGATATTCACACAAAACCCAGTAGAACCGTTTTGTTTATTTTCCATCTTATTTGCTATTTAATTTTTTTTGACAATCCGTTACCTGTTTCAATATTAAAAATGGCACGCAGATGACGCAGATTTAAACGGGTTTTCATATATAAATCAGCAAAAATCCGAACCATCCGTGTCATCCGTGTTCCATAGTTGAATTGTTGGTACATATAAGCGGACAGCCATATAATTTTTTATTTCCAATCGTTACTGGATTGTTTTTCTTTTTCCATAAACTCTTTGATTTTTTGCTCTTCCCATTCTTTACCGAAAATAGGCATCCAATTGAACACTTTCATCGCGTGAAAGAACACGCCTACACCCCAACCTAGTAAAGGCCAAAAAAACCATAAATATCCTGGCGAGGTCAACAAATTAATTACTGCTAAAAATATATTCACTACAATGTAAGAGGTCAAATTTCCGTAAAATCCTTTTAAATCCTCCACTCTTTTCTTGGCTTGATAATATCTGTCTTCTTCTTGATACTTCGCTTCCATAATTATTTCCAAATTTGTTTTTCGTTGTTCTTTTCAATCATTTTTTTAATTTGCTTTTCTTCCCAAGATTTACCCAAGATTACTTCGGTAAAAAACAATTGAACCGCTTGAATAGCAAAAAAGGTCGTCCAAATCGCCATCACAAAACCGTTGATGTAACGTATGGGAAAAAAGTTCAAAGGTGCACCATAATACGTTTTCAAAACATAGATTACTACGCCTAACATAAAAAATATCATGTGAAAATAAAAATCTTTCAGTTTTTTCACTCTCTCTTTGGCCATTTGAACCAAAGCTTCTTGTTCTTGATTGGTATCTATTCGTTCCATCTTTATTTCCATTTTTGTTGTTCGTCTTCTTTTCTTAAAATCTCTTGAATTTTTCGTTCTTCCCAGCTAGAGCTGTAACCAAAAACTTTGAAACCGTGCATAATCAAACCGAATCCCCAGCCTCCAGCGGAGAACCAAAACCAATGAAATTGCGGGACAAAAGTAAGATTCACATAAATTAAAATGGGAATCACTACACAATACGAAATCAGGTTGCCATAAAATCCTTTTAATTCCTCTACTCTCTTTTTTGCGCGGTAGTACGCATTGTTTTCTCTGTAATTTAATGTCGTTTCCATAACAGTTATTTGTTGGGTTAAAATGGGTATTTTAACGGTAAATGTTTGTTCGTTTTGTTCAATCAGTACTTTTCGTTTGGTAATGATGGCGTATCGATTGATGATGTTTTGTAATCCAACACCTTGGCGGTCTTGCAATACTTCTTTCTTTTGAAAATCATTCTGAATCACCAAATAATCATTTTCAATATAAATTCGGATGTGTAGAGGTCTTTGCTCGCTAACCACATTGTGTTTTACGGTATTTTCTAATAACAATTGCAGTGAAAGCGGTACTACTTTGGCATCTTGATTTTGAACTTCGGCAGTCACCTCATAAAACAAACTGTTTTCAAAGCGCATTTTCAGCAATTTCATATACGTAGTTGCAAAACTCAATTCCTCGGCTACCGATACCAATTCTTTATCTTTTTGTTCCAACACATAGCGGTAAATTTTAGACAAAGAAGTAGTGAATCGTTGGGCATTATCTGGATTTTCCTCAATCAGCGAGCTTAACACATTCAAACTATTGAAAAGAAAATGTGGGTCGATTTGATTTTTTAAGGTTTCAAATTTAGCCGAAGCTGTTCCTGCAATAATCTTTTGTTCGAATACTTCTTTTTTAGAAGCTTGTTTCCAATTGAGCATAAAACTACGTGCGTGCATAAAGGTCGAAACTCCCAAGGAAAGAATGATATAAAACATATGCACCCAAACCATTCTGTTGTTAAAAAACTCCGAAACTTCTAGTTTTGAAAACACTACAAAAGTCAAATAGTCTATCCCTAAAACTACGGGAACGGTGTACAAAATGGTGCAAAAAATCCCAAAATACACTCTCAAATTGGTTTGCTCTAACCAATTCCATCTACGGTCCAAAATATCATTGATGAGTCCGTTTCCAAAACCAATTCCGTAAGAATATAGAGCACTAACTAAAAAAGTGGTGAGTAGACTTTGAGGACTGAAATCTCCTTGCAACAACGAAAAAACAAGCGTAAATACTAGTGTAATCTTTAAGCAATCGATAAAACCTTTTTTGATTACTTCTAGCGTGCTGTTTTTTTGTTTTTCCATTTGGTTTTGGGTTTTGGGTTTTGGGTTTTGGGTTTTGGGTTTTGGGTTTTGGGTTTTGGGTTTTGGGTTTTGGGTTTTGGGTTTTGGGTTTTGGGTTTTGGGTTTTGGGTTTTGGGTTTTGGGTTTTGGGTTTTGGGT
>NZ_JAPZSU010000017.1 GCF_027531905.1 Flavobacterium sp.
AATTTGTTGTCTTTTAAAAAAATGTGTTGAAAAAACATTAAGTTTATAAATAATATTTTTAATATACAACCAAAAATCGGCGATAATCTGCCTAATCCGCGTGCCATTTTAACATAAAAATATTTGTGTCCAGACGGTAGGCTACTACCGGGACTAAAAGGAAACATCTTGCCTTCTTGTAAACATAAATTGATAGTTTTAGTCTGAAATACTTAAAGACTCCAACCTTAATACTTTTCAAATTAAAAAATCCATACCGATTCACCTGTTTTCCTTATATGTCCTTCTATTTTACTCCTATAAAACACGCCAAAAATTATAAAAACTTATATGCCTTAAATGTTTAAAAAAAGCAGCCAATTAATGATAATTATAGCAATGCATCTTCATTTTTTCGAGAGAGCACCCTGAATTCAGACTCGAATATAACGTCGCTCTATTTTTAAACTGTACCTTTGTAAAAAATTAAAAGAATATGACCAACAACGATATTTTCAAAAAATTACGCGTAGCCTTAATGTTGCGTGACGACCAAATCGTTGAAATCCTAGAATTAGTAGATTTCAGAATATCAAAATCAGAATTAGGTGCCTTTTTCCGTGATGAAAAACATCCCAACTATATGGAATGTGGCGACCAAGTATTGCGCAATTTCCTTAACGGATTGGTAATCCATTTACGAGGCACCAAAGAAAACCCAAAAATACCTACTGAAGTTTTAGCTAAACATAGAGCTGAAATCCCAGCAAAAGACGGAGCTGCAAAACGTCCAGAGTTCAAAGCCAAACCAAAAGATGCAGAACAAAGCCGCGGAGACAAGAAACCAGCAAGCAAAAAACCTTTCAAAAAAAGCAATAAAGCGGCTGCTCCAAAAATTCAAGTAGTTGAAAAAGTAAAATTCAACAACGGAAAGAATAAAAAATCATAATGAAAACGGCGCTAGTTATTGGCAGTACGGGACTTATTGGTTCCCAACTAGTAGATGTACTTTTAGAAAGTGAACACTACCAAAAAGTTGTCATTTTTGTAAAACGAGAATCTGGAAAATCACATCCCAAACTAGAACAACACATCATCAATTTCGATGCACCCGAGACCTATCAACATTTGGTGAAAGGCGATGATGTATTTTGCACCATTGGTACCACCATCAAAAAAGCGGGAAGTCAATCCGCCTTTCGAAAAGTAGATTACGAATATCCTATTGCATTTTCAAACATTGCAAAAACTAACAACATAAAGCAATTCTTGATTGTTTCTTCTTTAGGCGCCAACAAAGACTCAAACAACTTCTATTTAAAAACCAAAGGAGAAATGGAAACTCAATTAGCCAAAGCTAATTTTGAAACCACTGTCATTGTTAGACCTTCATTATTACTAGGACAACGCTCAGAATTTAGATTAGGAGAAAAAATAGGTGCTTTTTTCTCAAAAGGTTTTTCTTTCCTACTCCAAGGAAGCTTAAAAAAATACCGCCCAATAGAAAGCTCTACAGTTGCCAGAGCCTTATATCTTTTGGCACAGTCCAACGTAAAAGGCTACACCATTTACGAATCGGATGAACTTCAAAACATCGGAAATTAAGCCACAAAAAACTAGACTCCAAATTTTTACCGCAAATTCGCAAATTACTCCAATTATGACTATTTTAAAATTTGCGAATTTGCGGTAATACAATTTTTAGAGCTAATGTAAAATGCACTCAAAGTGCATAGGCTTGAACTCAATTTGAAACCAATAAAAAAACCTGTTCATTAACTGAACAGGCTTTTGAATATATAACTAAATTGTAAATTAAGACAATGCCGCTTTTACTTGATCTGCAGCTTCTTGAAACTCAACTGCAGAAAGAATTGGCATTCCAGAATTATCAATTAATTCTTTTGCAATAGCAGCATTAGTTCCTTGTAAACGTACAATGATTGGCACTTTTATAGCGTCACCCATATTTTTGTAAGCATCTACAACACCTTGTGCTACACGGTCACAACGAACAATTGTAACGAAAAAACACCCAAATAATCTCTAACTCATGATTTTTTTATCCTATATTTTCATCATGACACTCAAAATACCAGCTTTTTTGAACAGTCAATAAAGGATAAATGAATTGTAAAATAAATAAGATTTTAGTTTCTTTGTTTGATGAATTTTGAAACAGAATTTTTTAATCGCTTTGAATTATTAATTAGCAGTATCGGCATTGTTTTGGGTTTTTTCTTTGGGATAATACTCAGCACCAAAACAAATAAAAATTCCAAAGCAAATTTATTTTTGGCTATTTATCTTTTAACTTTTAGCTTACGTACAGGAAAAGCATTATTTCACAATTATTATGCTATTAACGATCGCATTCTCACCCTATTTTTAGGCTTATTTTTATTAATTGGTCCCAGTTTATGGTTTTACGTAAAACTTTTATATACAAGTAATAATTCTTTAAAAAAGATAAATTACTTCCTACATTATGCTCCATTTGTTTTAGTAACTTTTTTTAGTTTGTTCATCTCAAATGATAGCATCGCTAACTTAAGAGCCTTTTATTTTATCTTATTCTTACACGGTTTAACTTACTGTTTTTATACTTTTTATTGGCTATTAACAAACCCAAGCTTTCATGAAGTTTCACAAAAAAATATAAAAATCAAAAAATGGCTAATTGCTTTTATATTAGCAACAACTTTAATGTTTATTCATGCAATACTAATCTTCTTTGATATTCTTTCTTTTTATCCGAGTAGTACTTACTTATTTTCATTCATAATAGTTTCTTTGGCAATTTTAGGAAATAACAATTTGTGGATATTTGATGTTGAAAAAAAGAAATATACCAATTCAACTTTAGATGATAAAAAGGCAAGTGAGTATTCAAAACAACTTAAACAATTTATGGAAATTGATAAATTGTTTTTAGACCCAGAGTTAACTTTAGTAAAATTAGCTGACAGAATGAATATTTCTTCTAAGCAACTATCTCAAATTATCAATCAAATTGAAAATACAAACTACTCACAATACATTGCAAAATATCGTATTGAACAAGCTAAAAAAAAATTAACAAACCCTAATTATCATAATTACAAAATTGCTGCAATTGCATTTGAAAGTGGTTTTAATAGCATTTCATCTTTTAATATTACATTTAAGAATCTTACAAATACGACCCCACTTGAGTATCGAGAATCGTACAGCAAAAAAACATAATTAAATACTTAATTTTGTTTGCTAGAATCATGAATTTAGTAGTTGAAAGCAATAATTTAAACGAGTTTTGCCTAAATTATTAAATTATTCTTATGACTAAACTGTTTCTATTATTCGTTATTGTTCAATGTATTTATTTTATAGGCACCTTTAAATTATATGTAAAAGCAGGTAGAAAAGCATGGGAAGCATTAATCCCAATTTATAATACCATGCTATTAATGCAAATAATTAATAGACCTAAATGGTGGCTTTTTTTACTTCTAATTCCAATAATTAATTTAATAATACTACCGGTTATTTGGGTTGAAACAATACGTAGTTTTGGTAAAAATAAAACGACAGATACTTTCATAGTAATCTTATCTCTTGGGTTTTATATTCTTTATTTGAATTATAACACCAACAAACTAATATACATTAAAGACAGAGACTTAAAACCAAAAGGAACACTCGGTGAAACTATAAGCTCACTATTGTTTGCTGTAATCGTAGCAACTATTGTTCATACCTATATCATACAACCTTTTACAATTCCGTCCTCTTCTATGGAAAAGTCATTATTAGTTGGAGATTTTTTATTTGTCAGCAAATTTCATTATGGAGCAAGAATACCAATGACAACAATAGCTTTGCCAATGGTGCATGATAGTATTCCATTTTTAAAAAGTAAATCATATTTATTTAGTGATGACATTTCTAAAAAAGAAACTTCGATAATAAATATGTTTCAATTACCTTATTTAAGATTACCAGGTTTTCAAAAAATAGAACGTAATGATATTGTGGTATTCAATCAACCGGCAGATACACTTAGGGATATGGATAATTTTTCTCCTGACAGAAATTATTATAAACCTATTGATAAGAAAACAAATCTTGTGAAACGCTGTGTAGGAATTCCTGGAGACAGTTTGGAAGTTAGAAATGGTTATGTATTTATTGATGGAAAACAAACTAAATTATCTGAAAGAACAAAATTACAATTTTCCTATATTGTTAAATTCAAAGGTCAATTCTTATCTTATGAGGAGGCATGCAATATTTTAAAGTTATATGATATAACCGATGGAATAGCTTTTGATTATAATTCCAAAGAATATTTTGTTCAAGCAACAGAAGAAGCTATTACTAATGCAAGAAACAATCCATATATTCAAAGCCTTGAATTGAGAAAAAAAAATAAAGGAGATCAAGATTTTAAAGTATTTCCTCATAATATGAATTACAATTGGAATGCTGATTTTTTTGGGCCGATTTACATTCCTGAAAAAGGAAAGACAATTGACATAAATTTAAAAATTTTACCCCTTTACAAAAGAATAATCACTGAATATGAAGGGCATCAGCTCTCAGTGCGCGGGAATCAGATTTTTATTGATAACAGACATGCAACAAGCTATACCTTTAAACAAGATTATTATTGGATGATGGGTGATAATAGAGACAATTCAATTGATGCTAGGTTTTGGGGATTTGTACCATTTGACCATGTAATTGGGAAGCCTATTTTTATATGGCTATGTTGGAATACTGATGGAAAAGGAATTAACAAAATTAGATGGAATCGTATGTTTACAACAGTTGCAGGCGAAGGAGAACCAAGATCTTATCTGATTTACTTTGTAATTACTGTAATCATTTATTTGGTTTACAACAAATATATGAAAGGAAAAAATGTCAGATAGAAATGATTTTATGTGTACAAGTTATAACAAAAAAATATAGTTTTAAAAGCATCTAAGTTTTCTAAAAAAAAGCCTGTCCATTAACTGAACAGGCTTTTGAATATATAACTAAATTGTAAATTAAGACAATGCAGCTTTAACTTGGTCAGCAGCTTCTTGAAACTCAACTGCAGAAAGAATTGGCATTCCAGAATTATCAATTAATTCTTTTGCAATAGCAGCATTCGTTCCTTGTAAACGTACAATGATTGGCACTTTTATAGCGTCACCCATATTTTTGTAAGCATCTACAACACCTTGTGCTACACGGTCACAACGAACAATTCCACCAAAAATATTGATTAAAATTGCTTTTACGTTTGGGTCTTTTAAGATGATACGGAAAGCAGTCTCTACACGTTTTGCATCAGCTGTTCCACCTACGTCTAAGAAGTTTGCAGGCTCAAAACCAGCATACTTAATCAAATCCATAGTTGCCATAGCCAAACCAGCTCCGTTTACCATACATCCAACAGTTCCGTCAAGGTCTACATAATTTAAACCTACTTCTTTTGCTTCAACTTCGATTGGGTTCTCCTCACGAATGTCACGCATATCAGCATATTTAGCTTGTCTGTATAAAGCATTATCATCGATATTTACTTTAGCATCAACAGCCATAATTTTATTATCAGATGTTTTTAACACTGGGTTAATTTCGAACATCGAAGCATCTGAACCAATGTAAGCATTATATAAAGAATCGATGAATTTCACCATTTCTTTGAAAGCATTTCCAGAAAGCCCTAAGTTAAAAGCAATTCTTCTTGCTTGAAAACCTTGCAAACCAACCGATGGATCTACTTCTTCAGTAAAAATTAAATGAGGAGTGTGCTCAGCTACTTCTTCGATATCCATTCCACCTTCTGTAGAATACATAATCATATTACGGCCAGTAGCTCTGTTCAATAAAACAGAAACATAAAACTCAGAAGTTTCGCTTTCACCTGGATAATATACATCTTCAGCGATTAACACTTTGTGTACTTTTTTACCTTCGGCAGAAGTTTGAGGCGTAATCAACTGCATACCGATGATTTCGCTAGCAATTCCTTCTACTTTGTCTAAGCCTTTGGCAAGTTTTACACCACCACCTTTTCCACGTCCACCGGCGTGAATTTGAGCTTTAACAACATACCAACTTGTACCTGTTTCGGCAGTTAATTGTTTTGCAGCAGCAACAGCTTCTACAGGGCTATTCGCTACAATTCCGCGTTGAATTCGTACGCCGTAGCTTGCTAAAATTTCTTTTCCTTGATATTCGTGTATGTTCATAGTATATAATATTTGACCGAACTCTGAAAACGTTTCAGAATAAAGTGCGACAAAAATAGAAAATTAAACTCAAATAGAATTATTTTTTTTTCTTAAAAAAAGAGAAGCTTAACTTAAAAATAACCTTACAAAACAAATAAACTTTAGTAAAAAAATAAAAGTTAGTAAAAAATTTGTGATATTTTTTTTTGTTGTTGCTTTTAGAAATAAAAAAGATACTTTTTGAAAGTAATTTCTACTTTTTCAATCTTAAATATTATGAAAATGATAATTAGTTAGGGACGAAATTTTGCAATTGTCATTTTTGCAAGCAAAATTTAATTTTATAACAAAAATAACAACCAAACACCGCAATTAACCCGTTTATCTCATGAAATACATAATTTTGTAAAAAAAAAGCAAGCATGAAAATTGAAGAACAAGGCCTTTACTTGCCCGAATTTGAACACGACAATTGCGGTGCAGGATTCATTTGTAATTTGAATGGAATAAAATCTAACGATATTATTCACAAGGCATTAGACATTTTAATTAAATTAGAGCATCGTGGTGCCGTTAGCTCTGATGGTAGAACTGGTGATGGAGCAGGAATCCTTTTTGATATTCCGCACACATTTTTTAAGAAAGTATGTGAATTTTCTATTCCTGAGCCTAGAGAATATGCTGTTGGTATGGTATTCATGCCTAAAAGTAGCAATCAAGTTGATTTTTGCAAAACTACTTTTGAAAAAGCAATTTTAGATCAAAAATTAGAAATCCTCGGATGGAGAGATGTTCCTGTTGATGTTAGCAATCTAGGACAAATCGCTGCCGAAAAAGAACCTACGGTAAAACAAGTTTTTGTTGGCAAAAATGGTTTGGACTTGACCGAACAACAATTCAACGCCAAAATGTTTGCCGCTAGAAAAATAGCAGAACATGCAGTTAGAGGCTCAAAAACTTCTGAGAGTCATATGTTTTATTTCTCAAGTTTTTCTACAACAACTATTATATATAAAGGACTGCTAATGCCAGAAGACATTAGCCGTTATTACACCGACTTATTAGACAGCGATTTAGTTACTCGATTGGCATTAGTGCACCAGCGATTCTCTACAAATACTTTCCCTTCATGGGATTTAGCACAACCTTTCCGCTATATGTGTCACAATGGTGAAATTAACACATTAAGAGGAAACGTAAGCCGAATGAGAGCTCGAGAGGAACTTATGAAGAGTGATGTTTTTGGTGAGGATTTAAAAAAATTATTCCCAATCATTTTAGAAGGAAAATCCGACTCTGCCTCTATGGATATGGTTGTTGAGCTACTACTAATGACAGGAAGAACACTTCCTGAAGTCATGATGATGGTAGTTCCAGAAGCATGGGAAAAACATCAAACGATGAGTGCTGAGAAAAAAGCATTCTATGAGTACAATTCTTGTATTATGGAACCTTGGGATGGCCCAGCTTCTATACCATTTACTGACGGAAACGTTATTGGTGCGCTATTAGATAGAAATGGTCTGCGTCCTTCAAGATACACTTTGACTAAGAGTGGTTTTGTAATTATGTCTTCAGAAATTGGTGTACTTGACATCAACCCAGAAGATGTAATTCAACATGGTCGTTTAGAACCAGGAAAAATGTTCTTGGTCGATATGAACGAAGGAAGAATAATCGAGGATGACGAAGTAAAACATTCCATAGTTACTAAACGTCCTTACCAAAAATGGTTGGATGAAAATCTTTTACAATTAGCTTGTATTCCTTACACAGACAACCCTATTCCAGTTGAGAATCTTGATTTTGAAACCAGACAACGTATGTTTGGCTATACAATCGAAGATTTAAAAACCATAATCAACCCAATGGGTGGTAGCGGAAATGAGGCTATTAGCTCTATGGGTAATGATACTCCATTAGCAGTTTTATCAGATCAACCACAATTATTGTATAACTATTTCAAACAATTATTTGCTCAAGTTACCAATCCTCCTTTGGATGGAATTCGTGAAGAAATCATCACAGATATTAGTTTAGCTATTGGTGGAGACTACAATATATTTGACATTGAAGCAAAACAATGCAAAAAATTAAAAATCCAAAACCCTATCATTTCTAATGAAGATTTGGATAAAATAAGAAACATTCAGCACGAGGATTTCAAATCAGTTACTATTTCTACGTTGTACAAAATAGAAAAAGGAGCTAATGGTTTAGAGCGTGCCTTAGAGAAATGCGTACAAGCCACTTTCAAAGCTGTTTCTGAAGGAAGCAATATTGTCATCCTCTCAGATCGTGGAGTAAGCGAAACCCTAGCGCCTATCCCGATGCTATTGGCTTGTTCTTATATTCACCACACTTTAAACCAACTTAAAGTACGCTCTAAGTTTGGAATTGTTATTGAATCTGCTGAGCCACGTGAGCCTCATCATTTTGCGCTTTTATTTGGATATGGCGCTAGCGCAATTAATCCTTATATGGTAAATGAAATAATTCATAATCAAGTTAAAGAAGGCCACATCGCTGGAATAACTGCAGAATATGCAATTAAAAACTACAACAAAGCCATCGGAAAAGGGATTTTGAAAATTATGAATAAAATCGGAATCTCTACGCTACACTCGTACAGAGCTGCTCAAATTTTTGAAATTTTAGGTTTAAACAAATCATTCTCAACCAAATATTTCCCATACACTCCATCTAGAATTGAAGGTATTGGATTAATGGAAGTAGAAAAAGAAGTGAAAAAGCGTTTCCAAAAAGCATTCCCAAATTCAAAAGTAGCCAACTTGCTACCGCTCGAAATTGGCGGTATTTACAGATGGAGACGAAATGGTGAAAAACACATGTTTAATCCAACGACCATTTCAAAACTACAACAAGCCGTTCGTTTGAATAGCCCAGAAAGTTATGCCGAATATTCTAAAATGGTCAATGAGCAAAGTGCTAATTTGATGACTATTCGTGGATTATTTGAATTCAATAATTTGGATCCTATTTCTATTGACGAAGTAGAGCCTTGGACTGAAATTGTAAAAAAATTCAAAACAGGCGCCATGTCATATGGTTCTATAAGTCAAGAAGCACACGAAAATCTAGCGATTGCTATGAACAGAATTGGTGGTAAAAGTAATTCTGGAGAAGGTGGAGAAGACGCTAAACGTTTCCAAAAAGAATTGAATGGTGACTCAAGAAATAGTGCTATCAAGCAAGTGGCTTCAGGTCGTTTCGGAGTGTCTATTAATTATTTGACCAATGCCAAAGAGATTCAAATAAAAATGGCTCAAGGAGCTAAACCAGGTGAAGGTGGGCAATTACCAGGTGAAAAAGTAGTACCTTGGATTGCTGCAACCAGAAATTCTACTCCTTATGTAGGATTGATCTCTCCTCCGCCACACCATGACATCTACTCTATTGAAGATTTATCGCAATTGATTTTCGATTTAAAAAATGCCAACCGTGAAGCTAGAGTAAATGTAAAATTAGTATCAGAAGTTGGAGTTGGAACCATAGCTGCGGGTGTTGCTAAGGCAAAAGCTGATGTCATCTTAATATCAGGTTATGATGGAGGAACAGGAGCTGCACCATTAACATCCTTAACTCATACTGGAATCCCGTGGGAATTAGGTTTGGCTGAAGCCCAACAAACTTTAATCCTAAATGATTTAAGAAGCCGTGTTGTTTTAGAGTGTGATGGACAGTTAAAAACTGGTCGCGACGTTGCTATTGCCGCTTTACTTGGAGCTGAAGAGTTTGGCTTTGCCACTGCTCCATTAGTAGCTTCAGGCTGTATTATGATGCGTGCTTGTCACTTGAATACTTGTCCAGTAGGTATTGCAACTCAAGATCCTGAACTACGTAAAAACTTCAAAGGTACTCCAGAACATGTTATTAATTTTATGTACTTCATTGCAGAGGAATTAAGACAAATTATGGCACAACTTGGCTTTAGAACTTTAAAAGAAATGGTAGGACAATCTCAAAAATTGAACGTAAATAAAGCGATTCAACATTACAAAGCGATGGGATTAGATTTGTCAACTATTCTTTATAAACCAGAAAAAGCAAAAACAGTTCCTAACCACAATACAATGCCTCAAGATCATGAATTAGAGCATGTATTAGATTTTGATATTATCAAAGCTGCGATTCCATCTATTTATAGAAAAGAAAGAACAAGAGTAACCTTTGACATCAAAAATACGGATCGTTCAGTTGGAGCCATTTTGAGTAACGAAATTTCAAAAATATACGGAGCACAAGGACTACCAGAAGATACGATTTTAGTTGACTTTACAGGTTCTGCTGGACAAAGTTTCGGAGCTTTTGCCACCAATGGATTATCATTTAAAATCCACGGAAACTGCAATGATTATCTAGGTAAAGGACTTTCTGGAGGTAAATTAATTATAAAAGTGCCACCAACAGCAACATTCAAACCAGAGGAAAATATAATTATTGGAAACGTAGCACTTTATGGAGCTATTACTGGTGAAGCATATATTAATGGTATGGCTGGAGAACGTTTCTGTGTTAGAAACTCAGGAGCAACCGCAGTGGTTGAAGGTATTGGAGACCATGGTTGTGAATACATGACTGGAGGAACTGTAATTGTTCTAGGCAAAACCGGACGAAACTTCGCTGCAGGTATGAGTGGAGGTATCGCTTATGTTTATGACCCAAATAAGAAATTCGACCAAACCCTTTGTAATATGGAAATGGTTGCTTTTGACCCATTAGAAGCAGAAGACATTACAAAAATGAAACGTTTGATAAAAAATCATTCTTTATACACAAGTAGTCCATTAGCTAAGAGAATTTTAGCAGATTGGGACAACCAAGTCAAGCATTTTGTAAAAGTGATGCCTACAGATTACAAAAAAGCATTACAACGAATTGCAGCAGAAAAGGAAGTTGAAGAATTAATAGCACAATAGTCATGGGAAAAATAGGAGGATTTAAAGAATTTAATAGAGCCGACGAAGGTAACATAGCTGTTGTTGAACGCGTTGCCAATTATAATGAATTCACAATTGCATTACCAAAAGATAAAATAAAAGAACAAGGTTCAAGATGTATGGATTGTGGCATCCCGTTTTGCCATAGCTCATGTCCATTGGGGAATTTAATTCCAGATTTCAATGATATGGTACATCAAGAAGAATGGCAAAGTGCCTTAGAAATATTGCAATCAACGAATAATTTCCCTGAATTTACAGGAAGATTATGCCCTGCACCATGTGAAAAATCATGCGTTCTAGGTATTATAAAGGAACCTGTTGCCATCGAAAATATCGAGAAAAACATTATAGAAAGAGGTTTTGCCGAAGGATGGATTAAGCCACAACCGCCTTCCGTTCGAACTGGTAAAAAAGTTGCTGTGGTAGGTTCTGGACCAGCAGGTTTAGCGGCTGCACAACAACTCAATCGTGCAGGACACACTGTAACTGTTTTTGAAAGAGATAACGCTATTGGCGGATTGTTACGCTACGGAATTCCAAATTTCAAATTAGAGAAAGGAATAATAGATCGTCGTGTTGCAATTTTAGAAGCTGAAGGTATCGTTTTTAAAACCAATGTAAATGTTGGTGTCAACTTTTCAGTAGAGGAATTAAATGAATTTGATTCAATCGTTCTTTGTGGTGGAGCCACAGAAAGAAGAGGTTTACCTACCAAAGGAGCCGATAGCAAAGGGGTAGTGCAAGCTATGGATTTCTTAACACAACAAACTAAAGTTTTATACGGTGAAGAAGTTCCTAATCAAATCAAAGCTACAGGAAAAGATGTTATCGTAATAGGTGGAGGAGATACAGGATCTGACTGTATTGGAACTTCAAATAGACAAGGCGCAAAATCAGTTACCAATTTTGAGATTATGCCAAAACCTCCAGTGGGTCGAAGCGAATCTACACCTTGGCCTTTTTGGCCACTACAACTAAAAACTTCTTCTTCACACGAAGAAGGTTGTAATAGAAATTGGTTAATCAATACCAAAGAATTTATTGCTAATGAAAAAGGAGAACTAACTGCTCTAAAAACAGTAGAAGTTGCTTGGAAAATTGTTCCTGGACAGCGTCCTGAATTAATTGAAAAGGAAGGTTCAGAAAAAATATGGTCATGCGATTTAGCTCTACTCGCTTTAGGATTTACAGGACCCGAAAAAACTTTAGCAGAACAACTTGGTCTTGAATTGGATATGAGAAGTAACTTCAAAGCCAATAACTACCAAACTAATGTTCCTCATATTTTTACAGCAGGTGATATGAGAAGAGGACAATCATTGATTGTTTGGGCTATCTCAGAAGGTCGTGAAGCCGCGAGAGAAATTGATTTATTCTTAATGGGATACACCAACTTACCAACAAAAGGTAAAGGCGATTTACCTAGCTTATAAACAAACCATTTTTTTTTTAAATCCCTTGTCTTTATTATTTTAAGTCAAGGGATTTTTTTTACATTGTTATAAAAATAATTTTTTAAGAATAAAAAGTTTTAATAATAACATTTTGTTATATTTTGTTATATTTTGTTTTTTATTTGGTCGAAGATAGAAACTGTAATAAATTTGTAAAAAAATAAATCACAATGCAAGGAAAAGACTTACTTCAATTAGCCGAACAATTTGGAACTCCACTATATGTGTATGATGCTGAAAAAATTCAATCCCAATTCAACAGATTAACAAAAGCTTTTTCTAAGGTTGAAAAACTGCGCATTAATTATGCGATGAAAGCATTGTCAAACGTATCTATACTTCAGTTGTTAAAAGATATGGGTTCAGGTTTAGACACCGTTTCAATTCAAGAAGTACTTCTTGGATTACATGCAGGATATGCTCCAGAAAAAATATTTTATACTCCAAATGGTGTTTCACTAGAAGAAATAGAAGAAGTAAATGCTTTAGGAGTTCAAATAAACATTGATAATTTATCCATACTAGAACAATTCGGCACCAAACACCCAAATGTTCCTGTATGTATTCGTATCAATCCTCACGTAATGGCTGGTGGAAACACAAACATTTCTGTAGGTCACATTGATAGTAAATTTGGAATATCCATACACCAATTACCACATTTGGTTCGAATAGTAGAAAATACTAAAATGAACATTGTCGGAATCCATATGCATACAGGTTCTGATATCTTAGATATTGAAGTATTTTTATACGCTGCAGAAATTCTTTTTGATGCTGCTAGAAATTTCAAAAATCTTGAATTCTTAGATTTTGGTAGTGGTTTCAAAGTACCTTATAAAAAAGACGATGTACAAACAGACATCGAAGAATTAGGTAAAAAATTATCAAAACGTTTTAATGCTTTCTGTGTTGAATACGGAAAAGACTTAACATTGATTTTTGAACCTGGAAAATTCTTAGTTAGTGAAGCTGGTTACTTTTTAACAAAAGTAAATGTGGTAAAACAAACTACATCAACTGTTTTTGCTGGAATTGATAGCGGTTTTAACCATTTAATTCGACCAATGCTTTATGGTTCTCAACACCATATCGAAAATATTTCTAATCCAAAAGGAAAAGAACGTTTCTATTCTGTTGTAGGTTACATCTGTGAAACAGATACTTTTGCAAACAATAGGAGAATCGCTGAAATCAAAGAAGGAGATATTCTTTCTTTTCACAACGCTGGAGCTTATTGCTTCTCGATGTCTTCAAACTATAACTCTCGATATAAACCAGCAGAAGTTTTGTGGTTAAATGGCAAAGGGCATTTGATTCGAGCTCATGAAAAATTTGAGGATTTACTTCAAAATCAAATTCCTCTACAAATAGAAGTGACTATTTAAAATTAAATAGGCTGTCCAAAAAATTAATTTCGGACAGCCTATTTTCTTATTACAGCATTTAATTTTTCTTCAAAAGTTCTTCTAATACTTCTGCCTCCGTGCCATTTGGAAAAGTAATTTTAAGTAATTTGGACAAAGTAGGGGCTATTGAAGTAATGTAAACTTTTTTATATGATTCCCCTTTAGGAACGTTCCAACCATAAAACAACATTGGAACATTAGTATCATAACTATTAGGTGTTCCGTGTGTTGTTCCTGTCTCATTATATTCCATATAACCCGTTTTTTGAACTAAAACTAAATCGCCATTCTGTTTAGGGTCAAATCCTTTAAAAATAAAATCTAAATAATAATCTCCGCCTGACGATGCTAAAATTTCATCATCAGTATATACTCTTTTCACATGAGGTAATTCTAAAATGAAAGTTTTGAAAGCCTGTTTTACAGCGCTTAACTCTAATCCTTTGGTTTTAACTAAATCCCTATTCAAATAAATATTATAATTTGAATAATTCGATACTAAGTTTACTCCATAAGTTGCGGTAGAAAACTTTTCAAGAGATTTAAAAGTTTCTTTTGATGGTACATTCGTAACATCATATTTACGATCCTTCAAAAAAATAGGATTCTCAGCAGCGGCATGATCTGCTGTTAAAAACAACAGATAATTATCTTTTCCAACGTTTTTATCAAGATAATCAAACATCCTAGCCAAGGTCAAATCCAAACGCAAATAAGTATCCTGAATCTCCATTGATCTAGGACCAAAAGTATGCCCTACATAATCTGTAGAAGAAAAACTAACTGTTAAAAAATCGGTATCATTATCTTTTCCTAAATTTTCACTTTCTATAGCTCGCAAAGCAATATCTGCTAACAAGTCATTACCAAATGGAGTAGTTCTTAGGATATCTGCGCCAGATTCTTTGTATAATTTATTCAAATCATATGGAAAAACTGGAGCCTTAGATTTATCAATTCTTCCTTCATAAGGATTATCATCAGGAAGACTCTCATTATAATCACTAGCTGGTTTTAACAAACTCCATCCTTTCTGAATGTAGTTCATATAACGTTTTTCACTATTAAATTTAGTAACCCAATCAGGCATTTTATCCCCATAAAAAGAACTCGAAATAAAATCACCAGATTTACTAAACCAAAATGCCCAATTTGCGAAATGTCCCGCAGGCAAAATCGCTCCTCTATCTTTAACACTAAGACCAATAACTTTTCCTCTAAAATTTGTTGCCATTTTTAGTTCGTCAGTCACAGTAGTTGCAAAAAGATTTTTTGGAGACATCATCCCTTCTTTTTCACTTCCTATAACCAATGTTTTTACAGACGCATCGTCTGTACAATACCTGTTTTTACCAGTTTCCCGAATATACCAATCATTCCCAATGATACCGTGCGTAGCAGGAGTGGTTCCTGTATAAATTGAAGCATGTCCGGGAGCTGTATAAGTAGGCACATAATTATAGTTCATATTGTAATAAGCAAAACCATTATTCATCAAACGTTTAAAACCATCTTGTGAATAATCATCATAAAACCGATCTAGATACTCAGCTTTCATTTGATCAACTACAATTCCAATGACAAGTTTTGGTCTTTGCTGACCAAAAGAACTAAAGAAAACAAACAGAAATGATAGGGCAATTATTTTTTTCATAGATAAATATTTTAGACAAATTTAAATGATATAATTAACAAAATGGCAATAAATAGCGTTTTCGTATACTGATTTCATATAATAAAAATAAAAAAAGAGCATAAAAAAACCCCTTCATCATAAGATGAAGGGGTTCTTTAAAGAAAGGCGGCGACATACTCTCCCACAAATTGCAGTACCATCTGCGCAGGCGGGCTTAACTTCTCTGTTCGGAATGGGAAGAGGTGAGCCCCGCCGC
>NZ_JAPZSU010000004.1 GCF_027531905.1 Flavobacterium sp.
ATTAGGGCTTTTTTGATGAAGGTGTTCTAACACTTCAATCTCTTCTTTTTTTAGGGTTACATATCTCATAATGAGATAAATATACAAATTTAACTACATATAAACAATAAAATACGACATTATTTTATTCTGATTACTTAATAGGCATTATTAGATAAATAACTTATCAAATTTATCCCTTTCTTTTTTAATTCTTCTTTTTCATTTACTGTAGGTACTTTTGTAAACTGAATTAATGTATAAATAATTTTAGGATTTTGCTTTGCTGTGCTTTTTTTAATCAAATTAAATTGATGCGTAAAATTTGAAATTGTAGTAATCCTATTTCCATTAATAGAAATAGAAAAATCATCTTGTTTACTTTTCTGCGACCATCCAAAAATCGAGAAAAGAAACAAAGTAAAAAAAAATAATTTTTTCTTCATTTTAAAGGTTTTTGTTATTAATTAGTCTAATAAAGTAAACATAAAACAATAAAACAAAACAATAAAACAAAACAAAAAAATAATATTTCATAATAAATAGTAATAATTACATAACTTACGTTATCTAATTAAAAATCAGTTAGAATCATTTTTTATAAGAAAAATCTTTTAATCTTATGCTTTTATTTATTTAAAGTGAAATAATTGTGGATCAGAATATTAAAGTTTAATTAGTGGAATTAGATTTGCAGCGTCTTTCATTTTTTGGTCAACAATTTTAGCATAAATTGCTATTGTTCGTATTTCTTGATGTCCTAATCTCTTAGATACAGTATAAATATCTGCTCCGTTTTCAAGTAAAGGCATTGCATTTGTGTGTCTGGTACTATGGAAAGTTTTGTGTTTTGATATTCCGGCTCGATTTAATATTATGATTTCAAAACAAATTAATTTTTTTCACTCGAATAATCCCATAAGCAAGTGCTGCTTTTTGGGCAAATTTTTCGACTAAATTGCACAGCGTCCCTTGACTAATATCCAAGTTACAAAAATCGGAGAAAAACTCGCTCATTCTAGCAAAAGGCAAATACTGACGGGTGTGCAAGTAAGCAATTGTAGCCTAAACATTAGTGCCATAGCTAATGGTAAAATTGACATTATTAGGAAAATTGGCTTGGCAAGATACTCCACAAGAGCATGTTTTTTTTTATAAATACGATGCTCGGTATATTAGGGTTTTATCGGCGGAATGTCAATAATTTGCCTTCTGCCGATAAATTCTGATGGGGCATCATGGAGTGTATTGCCACAAGAGTTACAAAAATCGGGCTCGTGAATGATTATTATATCTGGATTTTCAACCATTTTTAAAGTCGTTCCTTTGTGTCCATTTTGTCCACCTACTTTTTTGCCACTACTAACTCGCAAGCTTTGATTTTTTAAAACTCTGTTTTGGTCATTTGATGGAGCAACGGAACTGTTTTTGCTGTTTTTTGGGTGTTTTAAGTCTTCGATTTCTGCCAAAAGCTTAACGATTATCGATTTCAATTCGATAATTTCTTGACCTAGTTCTTGGATTATTTCTTTGTCAGAAGACATACTTGTTGTTTCCTGCAAATCAATGAAATGATTTTATATATTTCAAAATCCAAAAGCGACAGCCGAAAAAATCAATCTTTTAGATTTTTTATATTACTTTGGGATTGATCCTTACTTTAACAATCCTAAGACTGCTTCTTTGGCATTTGCCTTGCTATATGCCCTATTCTGGACAGTTTTACTGTGGCTATTTTACAAAAACAAATTGATTTTCAAAGTATAAATCAAGCATTAATGCCAAATAAAAAACGCATTCAACTATTACATTGAATGCGTTTTTATCTTTAGAGAACTTTATAACTCTTCGATTACAAAGTTTTAAAATACTTGTTGCTATTTCAAACTTGCTGATAAATATTCTCTGTTCATACGAGCAATATTCTCTAATGAAATTCCTTTTGGACATTCAATTTCACAAGCTCCAGTATTGGTACAGTTACCAAAACCTTCTTCATCCATTTGACGTACCATGTTCAATACACGATTCGTAGCTTCTACTTTACCTTGTGGTAAAAGTGCATATTGTGATACTTTAGCCCCAACGAACAACATCGCTGAACCATTTTTACAAGTAGCTACACAAGCTCCACAACCAATACAAGCAGCCGCTTCAAAAGCTTTGTCTGCATCAGCTTTAGGTACAGGAAGGGTATTAGCATCGATAGTATTTCCTGAAGTATTTACAGAAACAAATCCTCCTGCTTGTTGAATTCTTTCGAAAGAAGATCTATCAACAACTAAATCTTTAACTACTGGAAACGCCACACTTCTCCATGGTTCTATTACGATAGTATCCCCGTCGTTGAACATTCTCATGTGTAATTGACAAGTCGTGATTCCTGTATCTGGTCCGTGTGCACGACCATTGATATACAAAGAACACATTCCGCAAATTCCTTCGCGACAATCGTGATCAAAGGCTACAGGCTCTTTTCTTTCGTTTACTAATTGCTCGTTCAATTGATCTAGCATTTCTAGAAATGAACTCGCTGTAGAAACATCATTCAACTTATATGTTTCCATCTTTCCCTTAACTTTAGCGTTTTTTTGACGCCATATTTGTAAGGTTATATTAATATTTTTTGCTGCACTCATGTTTTTTATTTTTAATGTGATTAGCTTTTAGTTTACTTACTACTAACCGCTAATTATAACGCTATTACTATTTATAATTTCTAGCGGCTATTTTAATAAACTCGTATTTCAATTCTTCTTTATGAAGTACTTCGTCGCTGATGTTATCGCCTTTGTATTCCCAAGCTCCAACAAACTTAAAGTTTTCGTCATCACGAAGTGTTTCACCTTCAGCATCTTGGTATTCTTCACGGAAGTGACCACCACAAGATTCTAAACGTTGCAATGCATCAATTGCCATTAATTGTCCTAATTCAATAAAGTCAGCCACACGTAAAGCTTTCTCTAATTCAGGATTCAACTCATCTGCACTTCCTGGCACATAAACGTCTTTGTAGAATTCTGCTTTCAAAGCTGCAATTTCAGAAATGGCTTCAGTCAAACCTTTCTCATTACGCCCCATACCTACTTTATTCCACATAATCAAACCTAAACGTTTATGGAAATGATCTACAGATTTTGTTCCATTGTTGTTTAAGAATTTATCTATTGAATCTTTAACGCTTTTTTCAGCTGCTGCAAATTCAGGTAAATCAGTAGAGATTTTTCCTGTACGAATGTCATCCGCTAAATAATCAGAAACAGTATATGGCAATACGAAATAACCATCGGCTAAACCTTGCATCAAAGCAGAAGCCCCTAAACGGTTGGCTCCGTGATCAGAGAAATTCGCTTCTCCAGCTACAAAACATCCTGGAATAGTTGACTCTAAATTATAATCAACCCAAACACCACCCATGGTATAGTGTACCGCTGGATAAATTTTCATTGGCGTTTCGTATGGATTTTCGTCCGTGATTTTTTGGTACATGGTGAACAAGTTACCATATTTTTCTTCCAACCATTTTTTACCTAAAGAAAGAATCTCTTCTTGAGAAGGATTATGATTTCCTTTAGCAAAAGCAACTTGTTTTCCTTTGGATTGAATTTCAGAAGAGAAATCCAAATACACTCCTTCATTAGTATCATTAGCTTCGATACCGTGACCAGCATCACAAACCTCTTTAGCAGCTCTTGATGCTACATCACGAGGCACTAAGTTACCAAACGCAGGATATTTTCTTTCTAAGTAGTAATCTCTATCTTCTTCAGCTATTTGTGTTGGCTTCATTTTACCTGCACGAATCGCTTCAGCATCTTCTTTTTTCTTTGGTACCCAGATACGTCCAGAGTTTCTTAATGACTCGGACATCAAAGTCAATTTCGATTGATTGGTTCCGTGTACTGGAATACAAGTTGGGTGAATTTGTACAAAACATGGATTAGCGAATAAAGCCCCTTGCTTGTGGATTTTCCATCCTGCTGTTACGTTAGAACCCATCGCATTTGTAGACAAGAAATATACATTTCCGTATCCTCCCGTAGCAATAATTACCGCGTGAGCCGAATGTCTTTCTAACTCTCCAGTAACTAAATTACGAGCAATGATCCCACGAGCTTTTCCGTTCACTTTTACTAATTCTAGCATTTCGTGACGGTTGTACATATCGATTTTCCCTAAACCAATTTGTCTAGATAAAGCAGAATAAGCTCCTAACAACAACTGTTGTCCGGTTTGTCCTGCGGCATAAAATGTACGTTGTACTTGTGTTCCACCAAAAGAACGGTTGTCTAGCATTCCACCGTAGTCACGCGCAAAAGGAACTCCTTGTGCCACACATTGGTCAATAATATTTCCAGACACTTCAGCCAAACGGTGTACGTTTGCCTCACGTGCTCTATAATCTCCTCCTTTGATGGTATCATAAAACAAACGGAAGGTGCTATCTCCGTCATTTTGGTAATTTTTTGCAGCGTTGATACCTCCTTGAGCTGCAATTGAGTGTGCACGACGTGGAGAATCTTGATAACAAAATGCTTTAACATTATAACCCATTTCAGCAAAAGATGCTGCTGCAGAGGCTCCGGCTAAACCAGTACCCACAACGATAATATCAATTTTTGGGCGATTGTTTGGAGCAACTAATCGTAAGTGATCTTTATAATCTGTCCATTTTTTAGAAATGTGACCTTCAGGTATTTTAGAATCTAATTTCATTTTGATTGATATTAATGATTAAAATGATGAAATAAAGCAATAAATATGAATCCAACAGGAACCACAATTGCAAATGCATATCCTAATTTTTGAATAGTAGTCGAGAATTTGTTGTTAAATCCAACAGATTGGAAAGAAGAACTAAACCCATGCCATAAGTGAATCGCTAATAAAACGAAGGCCACCACATAGATACCAGTACGAACTGGACTTTCAAACTTAGCCACCAATTCTTCAAAATATCTTGTTTCATTGATTGCGCCTGACTCAACATATTTATAAGTCATTTCATGGATCCAAAAATCGAAGAAATGCAAACCTAAAAAAGCCAAAACTACCAATCCAGAAATAATCATATTCCTTGAAGCCCAAGAAGCATTAGCAGCTCCGTCATATTTTACATAACTTACTGGTCTTGCTTTTCTGTTTTGATATTCTAATACCATACCCATTACAAAGTGAAAAACTACCCCTGCGATAAGTATGGGTTGCATTACAAATTGAATCAAAGGATTGTATCCCATAAAGTGAGACATTGCATTAAAAGCATCTGCACTAAAAACAGACACCATATTGATGAAAAAATGCAATGACAAGAAAGTAATTAAAAAAAGTCCCGATAATGCCATTGCCACTTTTCTAGCAATAGAAGACTTTAACAACGTAGTTTGTGCCATATTTTTTTATATTGATTAATAAAAATTCCACACAAAAATAAGGGAATTAAAAAGGAATCACAACCCTTTCCTATTTATTTATAATGATTTTAAAGTGTTTAACATAAAGTAGTCATAAGGAATAAAAAATCAAAACATATTAAACAAAATTTAAAAAAATCTAAAATAATTAACAAAAAACAAGAAGAAAGAGTAAAAATTTAGAAAAAATTAGCAATTTAGCATCAAAACGATTTATTCTTCTTATTTATTAAAAAAAATTCATATTCAGAAGAATAAAAGGATAAAAATATTGTATTTGGCTCCTGTCATTTTACCTTTGCAATTCAAAAATTTGTACCATGAAAATCGGAATTGACGCCCTATCCTTTGATGTAGCCAAAATACACTTACCCATACAAACCTTAGCAGAAGCTCGAAATATAGAACCCGCAAAATTGCAAAAAGGACTCGGATTGACCAATATGACTCTCGCCGATGCCCATCAAGATACTGTAGTTTTTGGTGCCAATGCTTTAACCAAACTCATTCAAGATCAAAATATAGCTTTAAACGATATCGCTAGAATTTACGTTGGAACCGAAAGTGCGATTGACAGTTCTAAACCTATCGCTTCGTTTTTGGTAGCCTTGATGGAGCAAAAATTTGGAGAAAACTGTTTAACGCATTGCGATGCAGCTGATTTTACTTTTGCTTGTATCGGAGGGGTGGATGCACTACAAAATTGCCTGGATTTCGTGCAGTTGAATCCCACCAAAAAAGCAATTGTTGTTACTACTGATTTTGCCAAATACGACCTCAACTCTACCGGAGAATACACCCAAGGTGCAGGAGCCGTAGCTATGCTAATCTCCGCCAACCCAAGAATTATAGTTTTTGAGAATCATTGGGGCGTAAGCACGAAAGGCGTATTTGACTTTTTTAAACCTTACAGAACAATTTCAAAACAAAAAATCACAGGCAATAACAACAACGAGGCTTGGTTTGATAATTTGGAAGACGAAATCGAAATTCACAAAGACCAACCGGTGTTTGACGGGCAGTATTCGAACCAATGCTATATGGACCGTACCAAAGATGCCTACTTTGCTTTCAAAAAAGCAAAAAACACTGCTGAAACAATTTATAACAGCTGGAAAAGCATTGTAATGCATTTACCGTATGCCTTTCAAGGCCGACGCATGTTGACCGAAATTTATGCTTTAGATGCAACCGAAGCCGTTATTACCGGAAACGAAACCCCAGAAGAATACCAAAACAAGCTCAAAGAAATCAGCAAAACCCCAGCTTATCAAGATTTTGTGAGTCAAAAATTGCAACCTGCTGAAATCGCTTCTTCTTTAATTGGAAACTTATATACAGGTTCTATTTTTATGGGATTGCTATCGACTTTGGCACATTTTTCAGAAAACAATACTGAAATTGCCAACGAAAAAATGGGCTTTTTAGCCTATGGAAGCGGTTCAAAATCGAAAGTTTTCGAGGGAACGATTCAAGCGGATTGGAAAAAAGCCTTGCAACCCGTGGCACTTTTTGAAACTTTAGAAAAAAGTGTCGCCATAGATTTTGAAACCTACGAGAAACTCCACAAAAAAGAACAAAAACAAAGCATTCGCACCCCACAAAACGAATGGATTTTGGACCGTATCGAAAACGAAAATCCCAACTTACTAGGTGCTCGTTATTACAAATGGGCCGAGTAGAAAGTAAATTATAAAAAAAACAGATTTCATTGATTTCCAACATAATCAATGAAATCTGTCTTATAAAACACTCTTTTAACTTACAACAAACAGATAGACTAAGCTTTAACTAAACTTCGCCATATACTTCTGAACGATGGCTTCGGTATTTTCGTTGCGTATTTTTTGATTGAGATGAATGGGTTCTGAGGCGCGCTCTTGGCAATCTTTCACGGCACAAGTTTCACAGGTTACACCCACTAATTGTCTAGGCACCACATCACCTTCTAAAAATTTGAACTTTTTCTTTACCGATGCCGTGATTAAAATCCCCACCGAAATACTTCTCAAACAATCTTTCTTAAACGGATCAGGAGTAGCCGAAGAAAACACTAAATATTCATTACTACTGTTTTCGTAACGCGATACTTGCGCATCAAAAAAATGCGTCTTGCCTTGTGCTAACAATTGCTCAATTGTTTTAATCGACACCCATCTGCGGCAGTAATGCTCGTTCATTTCGTTGGCGTGCGGTTCTTGTTGATTGGTAATATGTAGCTCCTTTTTGATTTGGTAGGTATCGGCGCCTATTTTGTGAGACAAACGCAAGAAAAATAAGTTTTTCAAATTGAAATCCTTCGGCAAAATATTCGTCAATCGCTGATAGAAGGATTCTGGCGAGACGTTGAATTGCGTCATCAATTGCACCATTTCTTGTGGTTTTGGATTCTCTTTGGCCAAAAACAAATTCAATTCATCAATCAGATTTTGTCTAGGCAACAACAAAGCACCTGCAAAATAAGAGGCATAAAAATTATTCAAGACTTGGTCAAAATTGTCGAATTTAATCCAACTGAACGTGTACAAACGCTCTTTAATTTCCATAAAATTATAAGCGATTTCTTTGGCCAAAACAAAAGCCTTTTGCCCTTCATCAATTTCGTCTGAAAGCAATAAGGTTTTGCTCGTAGGTACATAAATTGAACGTAAATCTCCCATTTCTTCTTGTTCGGAAAACACCAATTCTTTAATGGTATAGCCGTATTCCTCTTTTAGAATCGCCTTTAACTCCTCGATAGAGATATTTGTAGTTACATCCACGTGAAAGGCTTTGCAGAACAGCAATACCTTTTCTTCTAAATCTTCAAAATAATTATTGTGCGCTTCTTGATACGAACGCAGAGACGCCAAAAAGAAACTTTCTCGCGTAAGATTATAATGTTGTGCAATTTCGATAATCGTACTGATGAAGGCCGTCACTTTTGCAGGCGCATTGGCAATAATATCAATCAAATCGGCTTCTTGGATACCAAACAATTCCAACGGAATTTCTTTTAACACGCCCGATTTCAAAATTTCACCGATAGGAGCCAGATTATTATCGAGTTTCAAAGACACCATTTGGTCATAAGAAACCTCTAGTTTTTCGGCCAGCAGAATAATTTTATCCGTTTTGGGATATTTTTTTCCTTTTTCGATTTCGTTCAAATACGATTTGGACAACTCTGTAATCTTCGCCAAACCAAATAAAGACAAATCCTTATTCATTCGAGCCTGCTTGAGTTTAAGCCCAAAAATCAACTTAATATAATCTTTCTCTATGTTCATAAAATCAAAGATAAATTAAAAAACCAAAATACGCAAAAAACATTTTTTTCATTTTTTGCGAACGTTCGCTTGTTTTGTAAAAAACTTTTTGTAGTATTGCAATATCAAAATGAACTAGTTATGAAAACACTAACCGAAACCACCGAAAAAAAATGGCAATTTTTGAATGAAGAAATTGCACAACACGACAACATTTTAACCGAAGAAGCTATTGATTTTTTGACGGCTTTACACGAAAATTTCAACAGTAAACGATTGGAACTTTTAGAAGCCCGCAAAAAACAACAAGTCCAATTTGATAATGGTGTGTTACCCACCTTTCCTTTGGATACCAAAAGCATTAGAGAAAGCAACTGGCAAGCAGCTCCAATCCCAAAAGATTTAATCGATAGACGAGTGGAAATCACTGGACCAGTAGATAGAAAAATGGTGATTAATGCTTTAAATTCAGGTGCTAAAACTTTTATGGCCGATTTTGAAGACAGCACTTCGCCTACTTGGGACAACATAATGGAAGGGCAACAAAACCTAAAAGATGCCGTAAATAAAACTATAACACTTGACGACCCTTTACGCAATAAAAAGTATGCACTAAAAGAAAAAACAGCCGTTTTGATTGTACGCCCAAGAGGATTACACTTGAACGAAAAGCACATCTTAATAGAAGACGAAGAAGCTTCTGGTTCTCTGATTGACTTTGGGTTGTATGCTTTTCACAATCACGACCAATTGGCCAGAAACGGTTCGGCTCCTTATTTTTACTTACCCAAATTAGAACATTATTTGGAAGCCAGATGGTGGAACGAAGTGTTTGAATTTGCACAAGAATACCTTGGAGAGCAACACGGCACATTTAAAGCAACGGTTTTGATTGAAACCATAACCGCTAGTTTTCAGTTGGATGAAATCATCTACGAATTAAGAGACCATATCGTAGGCTTGAATTGCGGGCGTTGGGACTATATTTTTTCATACATCAAAAAATTCAGAAACAATCCTGCCTTTATCGTACCAAACCGTGACCAAGTTACTATGACTTCTCCATTTATGGATGCTTATTCTAAATTGGTGATTCAGCGTTGTCATAAACGCAACATTCACGCAATGGGCGGAATGGCTGCACAAATTCCGATTAAGAATGACCCTGAAGCCAACGAAATTGCCTTCAAAAAAGTAATTGCCGACAAAGAAAGAGAAGCGAGAAACGGACACGACGGAACTTGGGTAGCGCATCCTGATTTGGTTCCGATAGCGATGAAAGTGTTTAATGAAAATATGATGACCAAAAATCATATTCACATCAAGAGAGCTGATTTGCACATTACCGAAGCGGATTTGTTGCAAATTCCAGTAGGAACGATTACCGAAGAAGGGATTCGCAAAAACGTAAATGTTGCCGTACTGTACATCACTTCTTGGCTAAACGGGCAAGGCGCTGCAGCGATTCATCACTTGATGGAGGATGCCGCCACGGCCGAAATCTCAAGGTCACAATTGTGGCAATGGCTTCAAAATGAAGTGACGTTGGATTCGGGTGAACAATTAACGACCAAATTGTATCACCGCATTGCTTTGGAAGAATATGAAAAAATCAGAAAGCAAGTGGGTGACCGAGCACACGAGGAGGAAAACTACATTTTAGCCGAAAAATTACTAGACGAACTGGTAGTGAACAAAAAATTTGTTGAGTTCTTGACGATACCGGGGTATAAGTATTTGTAGTGGTTCAAGGCATTAGGTAACAGGCAAAAGGCAATAGCCATAAGGCATTAGTTTTTACAGTTGCTGAAAAATTTATTCAATCCTTTTAGCTATTGCTTATCCCATTTAACTTTTGGCTATTGCCTTTTGCCAAAAAAAATCACATTGCTGGCATTTAGCCCCGATCGCAGTGGCATCCTCTGTACTCGCGAACGAGCGAGGACAGAGATATAACGGAGAGCGGGAACCCCTATTTCCTGAAAAAGCCCTTTGCTTGCCGCTCCTGAAGAATAAAATATTTAACCTGCTGGGTGAATTTCAAACAAAAAAATATAACCACATAGAATCAAAGATTCAGCAAATTTGAAAAAGAATTAGATAGAAATAGTGCTATTTCTCACATAGGATGGCTATGTGAAAAGTAAAACGTCTATTTACTTCTATAAAAAATCTATAAACTCTATGCTTCTATGTGGTGTCAAAATAAATTCTCCCTTCAAAACTATTTAATCAAAATAAACCAAAAAACTTAAATCAAAAATTATGAAAACCACCGAGACACGCATTCAAGAATTAGTAACTGATTGGTTAACAAACCCAAGATGGGAAGGCATTGAACGTCCTTACACCGCTGAAGAAGTGGTACAATTGCAAGGTTCGTATCAAATTGAACACAGTATCGCTAGAATGGGCGCTACGAAACTTTGGAACCGATTGAAATCGCAGGATTTTGTTGCCGGATTAGGTGCATTGACTGGTAATCAAGCCATTCAAGAAGTGGAGGCTGGACTAGAAGCGATTTACTTGAGCGGCTGGCAAGTGGCGGCCGATGCGAATGTGGCTGGCGAAATGTATCCTGACCAATCATTGTATCCTGCCAACAGTGTACCCTTGGTTGTAAAAAGAATCAACAACGCTTTGTTGCGCGCTGACCAAATTCAAGTGGTGAACAAAACCGCAGACAAAAAAGACTATCTGGTTCCGATTGTTGCCGATGCTGAAGCAGGTTTTGGAGGAAACTTGAACGCTTTTGAATTGATGAAATCAATGATTGAAGCGGGAGCAGCGGGCGTACACTTTGAAGACCAATTGAGTTCTGCTAAAAAATGTGGCCACTTGGGCGGAAAAGTTTTGGTTCCTACGCAAGAAGCCATCAATAAATTAATCGCTGCACGTTTGGCTGCCGACGTAATGGGAACGCCAACCTTGATTGTAGCAAGAACGGATGCGGATGCTGCAAACTTATTGACAAGCGATATAGACCCAAGAGATGCCAAATTCATCACGGGAGAAAAAACAGACGAAGGCTTCTTCTATGTAAACTGTGGTGTGGAGCAAGGTATTGACCGTGGGTTGAGTTATGCGCCGTATGCTGATTTGATTTGGATGGAAACCAGCAATCCTGATTTGGCTTACGCAAAACAATTTGCCGATGCTATTCACGCGAAATATCCAGGAAAAATGTTGGCTTACAACTGTTCGCCTTCGTTCAACTGGGCGGCGAAACTATCCGTTGCTGAAATGGAAACCTTTAGAGAAGACTTGGCGGCTATGGGGTATAAATTCCAATTCATTACTTTGGCTGGATTCCACGCTTTGAACACGAGTATGTTTGAATTGTCTAAAGCTTACAAAGAAAGAGGTATGGCGGGCTACTCTGAATTGCAAGAAAGAGAATTTGCTTTGCAACAACACGGTTTTAGAGCCGTAAAACACCAAGGTTTTGTGGGAACGAGCTATTTTGATGCCGTTCAAAATACGGTTACTACGGGAAAAGCCTCTACAACAGCAATGAAAGAC
This sequence comes from Flavobacterium sp., assembly GCF_027531905.1. Lineage (GTDB taxonomy): Bacteria > Bacteroidota > Bacteroidia > Flavobacteriales > Flavobacteriaceae > Flavobacterium. The sequence goes on from NZ_JAPZSU010000004.1 coordinate 12,164, forward strand.
TCAACAGAAGTGGCACAATTTTAAAAATATTTTAGATGTTTATACCGATTATGTATTGCTTCGCCTGTTCGCTAACGCTCGGGTCAATATAGTCCAATAAAAATTGAACTATTTTCATACTATATCGGCATTATACCTGAGCTCTTTTGGACTAAAATGTATTTTTATTTAGTATAATTGTTAAAGATGTTTGCCAAAAAAAGGCACGAAACCAACTTGGAATCGTGCCTTTTGTTTTTGTTCTTAATCGTGTCAATGCGAAAAATCTTTGTTGAAATTTAACCGCTAGGTTCGCAAAGGTTTACGCTAGGTTCGCAAAATTTTTAACCATATAAGGCATTTAAGGCCATATAAGAGTTGTAAATATGAGTCAAAAGCCCTCTTTTGGTTTTAGTAAAAGTATAAAAAGTATACACAAATTAGAGTTACTACTTTTCACCTAACTTCATTGACCTTAAATGCCTTATATGGTTCAAAAACAAGTTAGTTATCATAACCTTTCAACGTAAAACCATCGGAAATTATGGTTGATTTTTCAAACAGACCTCTTTATTTAGGCGCAACAATTTCGAAAGGTGTTGTCGCTTTCTCTTTGTCTTTTGCAAGGCTCCAAGTATATTTAGCTACTGGCAAATAATACTTGCCGTTTTTAGCAGGCGTTATTTTTAGCTTTTTATCTTTTGCCATCCATTTGTCGGCCGCAGTTTTGTCGATTGCTAAATCATAAACCACTTTGTTCAATCCTTTTTGAGCGGCAACAGTGGTTGAATACACTATTTCTTTAGAAGCATTTTCTAATTGAACACTTACATTTCCAGCGGAATTGGTATAAAACCAAAGTTCATTTTTTGGAATAAACTCGTCACCCCAAGCGCCACGTTTCGAACCCCATCTTTCGGATTTGGTTGTGCTTTTAACTTCATACACATAAAGAGTTTTGTCTAAAACCTCCTTTTTCAATTCTTGCACTTGTTTCAAACTCACTTTATATACAGAACGACCGTGTGTCCCCACAATTAAATCTTTGGCTTTCTTTTGAATCACCAAATCGTGCACCGCCACTGGAGGCATTCCGTTTGAGAAATCTTGCCAAGAAGCACCGCCGTCAACAGAAATGTAAAGACCATTGTCAGTTCCTACATACAACACGCTATCCAAAACGCTGTCTTCTAAAATCACATTGACTGGACTTGCAGGAAGATTGTTCGCTATACTTTTCCAAGTTTGCCCTGCATCTTCTGAAACATACACATAACTCGTAAAATCGTCATTGCGGTACCCATTGAGCGTTACATAAACGCGTTCTTTTTTGTAGGCAGAAGCCACTACTCTACTTACCCAAAGGTTTTGTGGCAAAGTAGTCGAAATCACTTTCCAACTCGCGCCTCCGTTATTGGTAAATTGTACTAAACCATCATCGCTACCGGTATACAACACTCCAAACTCGAAAGGACTTTCGCTGATGGTGGTCAACGTTCCAAAAGCCACATTTCCTTGTTTACCTCCTTGAGTCAAATCGGGTGAAATAGCCGTCCAAGTATCACCTTGATTCATAGAACGGTGTAAAAAATTGGAACCTAAATACAAAATGTCTTGATTGTGAGATGACAATAAAATAGGTGATTGCCAATTGTATCGATAAGGCTTATCTCCTTTTTTGGCTTTAGGAGCAATGAACTTACTTTTAGATTCATCCGCGCGATTGATGCGGTAGTAACTGCCGTATTGATATCCTGTAAAAACGATATTTGGATTGCGCTTATCAATTTGGATTTGCATCCCATCGCCTCCCATTAATCTTGCATAAGGATATTTTCCTTCTTGTTGCCAGCCAATAGAAGCACTGTAATTACTCGCTCCAACCCAAACGCCATTATCCTGCAACCCACCATAAATATTATACGGTTCTTGTTCATCAACATTTACTGCATAAAACTGTCCCACTGGAATACTGTTGCACAACTGCCACGATTTTCCGTTGTCATAGGTAATATTCAAACCACCGTCATTTCCGTTAACCAAATGATTCGGATTATTAGGATTAATCCAAACTACGTGATGATCGGAGTGCACATTGTCGCCATCAATAGCTTGAAATGTTTTACCTCCATTATCTGAAAACAACAACGGAACACCCGTTATATAAATGCGTTCTTGGTTTTTTGGATCTACCGTGATGTCACCAAAATAATAGCCATAACTAGAGTAAAAATCATCAATAAAACTCGTATTGGTTTTTACCCACGTTTTCCCTCCGTTGATGGATTTGAAAACTTCGGCACCAATTACCTCTGGATCTTCATCGTTGGGATCTTTTTCTTTTTTAGTCGAAGGACGCATTTTTTGATTGTCCATCACCGCATATATAATGTCTGAAGTAAAAGCTGATAATCCAATACGTCCGACAAATTCATCCGAAGGAAAACCACTTTCTGGGGTAGAAATCAACTGCCAAGTCGATCCTGCATCGGTACTTTTGTAAATACCCGAAGCTTTTCCGTTTCCATTGAAATTGTGTGCTTTTCTGTCTTTCTGCCAAGCACTAGCGTAGATAACGTCAAAATTACTTTCGGCCACAGCCATATCAATCACTCCGGTTTCATCATTTACAAACAACACTTGTTGCCACGATTTTCCACCATCGGTTGTTTTAAAAACACCTCTTTCCTTGTTTTTAGTGTATAAATGTCCCGCCACTCCAACAATAATCTCATTGCTATTTTTTGGGTTAACCAAAATTTTACTGATATGATGACTGTCGGTCAATCCTATATTTTTCCAGGTCTTTCCTTTGTCAAAGGATTGCAACAAGCCTATCCCTGCATAAGAAGATCTTGAAGAATTGATTTCTCCTGTACCTACCAGAATCATTCCTGATTTCCAATCCACAAAGACAGAACCACAATTTAGTGTAGGTGCCGTATCCATCACAGGTTCCATTCTCAAACCATTAGTATTCGAATACCACAAACCACCTGAGGCATACGCTACATAAAATTCGATAGGATTCTCAGGATTTACGGCCACATCAACTACGCGTCCACTCATTACTGTGGGTCCGACATTTTGCAAAGTCAACTCTTGAAACAAAGTTGGCGTCGTGGTAGTAGTACCATTTTGGCTCCAGGAAACACTAAAGGTCAAGGCAGTAATTAGGAAGGCTATTTTTTTCATATGTAAAAACTATTTTTTTAGAGGAATATGGAAGTCGCACAAAAATTAATCTCTTTTTGAACCAATTTTAGGTCTTTCGACTTTCATTTACATCAATTTTGAACGAAAATTAAGCATTAAAATAGAGACTCAAAAATTTTATACCCAAATTAACACCCGTTTCTACTAAAGTTACTATTTTTGAGTATTACTAATAAATAATTGGTTGTTATGAAATATCATCAAATAAACAGTGGGCTTTTTGTAAAAAATAGAGAAAAATTCACTGCTCAAATGAAACCGAAAAGCGTTGCGGTTTTTAATTCAAACGACATATATCCTGTTTCTGCCGATAGCACTTTACCTTTTGCACAACATAGAGATATTTTCTATTTATCCGGTGTAGATCAAGAAGAAAGCATTTTGTTGTTATTCCCAGATGCGCCTTACGAGCACTTGAAAGAAATCCTTTTTTTGAGAGAAACCAATGAGCACATTGCGATTTGGGAAGGCGAAAAACTAACCAAAGAACGTGCGTTTCAGGTATCAGGAATCAAAACAGTTTTCTGGCTACAAGATTTTGACAAAACCTTGAAAGAAATTATGATGTATGCCGAAGTAATGTACATCAACACCAACGAACACTATCGTTCAGCTGTAGAAACCGAAACCCGTGAAGACCGTTTTATCAAAAAATGGAAAGCACAATATCCAGCGCATACCGTAGCCAAGAGCAACCCAATTTTACAACGCATTCGCTCCATAAAAGAAACCGAAGAAATCGATTTAATCCAACAAGCGTGTAACATCACCGAAAAAGGGTTCCGTCGTTTGCTTTCGTTTGTGAAGCCCAACGTAATGGAATATGAGGTAGAAGCCGAATTAATTCACGAGTTCGTTCGCAACCGTTCTAAAGGATTTGCCTACACACCCATTATCGCTTCTGGAAATAATGCCAATGTATTGCATTACATCGAAAACAACCAACAATGCAAAGCTGGCGACTTGCTTTTACTAGATGTAGCGGCAGAATACGCCAATTATTCAAGCGATTTAACCCGTACCATACCAGTTTCTGGAAGCTATTCTGAAAGACAAAAAGCCGTATACAACGCAGTTCTTCGTGTGAAAAACGAAGCTACAAAAATACTTACTCCAGGTACACTTTGGAAACAATATCACGTAGAAGTGGGCAAAATTATGACTTCCGAATTATTAGGTTTAGGTCTGATTGACAAAGCCGACGTTCAAAACGAAAATCCTGATTGGCCTGCTTACAAAAAATATTTTATGCACGGAACTTCTCACCATATGGGACTCGACACGCACGATTATGGATTGCTCCACGAACCAATGGAAGCCAATATGGTGTTTACCGTAGAACCTGGAATTTACATTCCTGCCGAAGGTTTCGGTATCCGAATTGAAGACGATGTGGTAATTCAAAAATCAGGAGAACCGTTCAATTTGATGCGCAATATTCCGATTGAAGCAGACGAAATCGAAAGCTTAATGAACGCTTAAAAATAGTACAAGAATTACACTAATTCTCGCGAAAAAGTAGAATTCAAAATAAATACAACTAACGGCATCTCTCATGGATGCCGTTTTTTTATGCCCAAAAATGTAACATTTCAATTTAACCACTTACTAATTCCTTAAACGGTAAAACACAAAATCATGATAGCACACGAAATAGACTACCATATTTATGGCGAAGAAATGCAATATGTAGAAATAGAACTCGACCCACAAGAAATTGTCATTGCCGAGGCGGGAAGTTTTATGATGATGGACAATGGCATCCAAATGGAAACCATTTTCGGAGACGGTTCCCAACAACAAACGGGTTTGTTTGGCAAATTACTAAGCGCAGGAAAAAGAGTTTTAACAGGAGAAAGTCTGTTCATGACCGCCTTTATCAATCAAAATTACAACAAAAGCAAAGTCTCCTTTGCCTCGCCGTATCCCGGAAAAATCATTCCAATTGATTTAAGACAATTTGGCGGAAAATTCATTTGCCAAAAGAACGCATTCCTTTGCGCTGCCAAGGGCGTAGCCGTTGGTATTGAATTCTCCAAAAAGTTAGGCACAGGCCTTTTTGGTGGCGAAGGTTTCATCATGCAAAAACTTGAAGGCGACGGAATGGCTTTCGTACATTCAGGCGGAACTTTAGCCAAAAAAGAATTACAACCTGGCGAAATCCTAAAAGTAGACACCGGCTGTATCGTAGGTTTCACCCAAGATGTCGATTATGATATCGAATTTATTGGCGGCATCAAAAACTCTCTCTTCGGTGGCGAAGGCTTGTTTTACGCAACTTTGCGTGGCCCTGGAACAGTGTACATTCAGTCGCTTCCGTTCTCTAGATTGGCCGACCGTATCATTGCTTCAGCCCCAAGAGCTGGCGGAAGTAGCCGCGAAGAAGGCAGCCTTTTAGGCGGACTCGGCAATCTTTTAGACGGCGATAATCGCTTCTAATAACAGAAAAAAATCAAAAAAACCCTACCCCAAAAGACACCAATTTTGGGGTATTTTTTTTAGGAGCAGTAAGCATAGGGATTTTTTGGAAACACCGTCCCGCTTTCCGCTACAATCTTTTTTTTACACCTGACAGGTTTTAGAAACCTGTCAGGTGTAAAAAAAAGGATTTCCACTACAATCGGGGCTAAAAAGCAACATTTGGCTCTTTTTGGTTACATTTTGAATTCAAAAAATCTAGAAATAAAAAGTACTTTTGCACAAACGCTCGAACTTTGAAAACCCTTCACTACAAAAACACCTCCATCGCATTCACCGACACCGGAAAAGGAACCGCTATTGTTTTACTGCACGGCTTCCTAGAAAACCAATCCATGTGGAAGGCTTTAGTACCCGTTTTGAGTCAAAAATACCGCGTCATCACCATCGATTTGTTAGGTCATGGCCAAACCGAACCTTTGGGTTACATCCAAACTATGGAAGACAATGCCGATGCGGTACACGAAGTGCTTTCAAGTTTACGTCTCCGAAAAGCGGTTTTCATCGGTCATTCAATGGGCGGTTACGTAGCTTTAGCCTATGCCGAGTTGTATCCCAAAACTGTCAAAGGACTGGTATTACTCAATTCCACCGCCAAAGAAGACAGCACTGAACGAAAAACCAACCGAGATCGGGCCATTAAAGCCGTAAAAAAAGATTACGCGACCTTTATTCGCCTTGCGATCGCCAATTTATTCAGCGAAGACAACCGCGACCGTTTGAACGACCACATCGAAAGAGTAAAAATAGAAGCTTTACAAACGCCTCTGCAAGGCATCATCGCCTCACTCGAAGGAATGAAAATCCGCAAAGACCGAGAAGTCTTGCTCCACACTACGGCTTTTCCTAAATTAATAATCTTAGGAAAAAAAGATCCCGTTTTAAACTACGAAGAAACCATCATACAAATTCAAGGAACAACCGTTGAATTGGTAACTTTCCCAGACGGTCACATGAGCCACATCGAAAATGAATCCGAATTGGCTAAAGAATTATTATCATTTTTGAAGAAAATTTAAACCTTCTCCTTAAAAGGAATTGCTGGATCTAAAATTTCTTGCAACAAGCCTACTAATTGCTCCAAATAAGCAGTCAAAATAACTGCATTAATAGTAGTTTCTTCTGTTTTTTCTTCTTTTAAAGCAAAAGCTAAAAATCCAGCTTTACTATTCTTAAAGGAGATAATACCCGCTTGCATTGGTTGGTCTTTGGCTAGGATTTCATACATAAAAGCATACGCCAAAATTTGAATAATTTTGTCATTTTTGATTTCATCCACCAATCCGTTCCACGTTTTTAAGGTAACGTTACTTTTTTCGACTTTACCCGTTTTGTAATCAATAATTCGGATGGTACCGTTTCGGACTTCTATTCGGTCAACATTCCCTGCAATTTTCACCGGAAAAGGCAAGCTCGGATGTTCCAAAATGCGCTCAAAAGTCGCTTCCAAAGCCAAAATTTTAACAGCATCTCCCGCTTTTATCGATTGCAATTCGGACTTTAAGAAATTAAAGACGTTGCGTTTGGCTACTTCAAAAGCTAATAAATTTCGTCCTTTTGTAATTTCTCCTTCTTTGTAGATTTCTTTGAATTGTTTCAATACCTCTGAATCAATTTTTTGAATAGCCTGCTCGATATCTTGTTCCGAAATGAACTTGTCTATAAAAGGCGTGTACAATTCCTCCAAAGTTTTGTGAATAATCGTCCCTAAAGTATTCAAAGCAATAGTTTCTTCGACTTCTTCAGTATCTCTAATACGCACTATTTTTTTGAAATAAAAATCGATAGGATTACGAATATAACTAGTCAACGCCGAAGGTGAAAACCCTTTCTCTGCAATCTCTTTCAAACGCTCCATAACCAATGGCGACTTTTCAACACTCATCGGCAAGTAAGCCGAATCAGGAACGGTGGCATTATAAATCTCATGAGTAAGTGTATGATTCGAGCGTTGCTCCACTTCGAGTTGTGTGATGAAACGGCTTTTTTCACCACCATCTAATCCTTCATTTTCGGTATTGTAAATCAAATACACATTTTTGGCACGTTGCAATAAATGATAAAAATGATAGGTATAAATCGCATCTTTTTCTTTAAAAGTGGGCAATCCTAATTCTCTCTTGACATCATAAGGAATAAAAGAATTCATCGATTTACCCGCAGGAAATTTTCCTTCATTCATTGAAGTCACTATGACGGTATCAAAATCCAACACCCTGCTTTCCAAAACTCCCATAATTTGCAAACCATTCAACGGCTCTCCTTCAAAGGAAACCTCAGCCAAATCAATTATCTGTTTATAAATAGCAAAAAGAGTCGGTATTTGATCAATCTGCAAATGTTGAGCATAATAACTCTTCAACTTGTTAATCACCGTAAAAATTGAATACACAAAAGCCTTGGTTAATTTCTCTTCTTCATTATCGTTACTCAAATTATTGCGTAAGAGCAACAACAAACTAGAAATAACATCTAAAACCGCCATAGAACCATTGTCCCATTTTTGAAACAACAAATCGAATAATGTGTTCGTTTTAGATTGGAGCTCAATTATTTTCTTATGTGTAATAAAAGTGTAATTATTCTCTTTTATAATCCGAACCAAGTGATTCGCATTAGCAAAAGATTCTACTAATGGATGCGTAAGAATATCGACCACATCTTTGTAATAAAACACATATTGAGAAGGATTTCTTTTTAAAGCATTCGTATGCATTTTAAACAATTTCGCCACTAACAATTGCGCTGGGTTATTTTTACTAGAATATCCCATAGTAATATTTAACGCACCTACCGAAGCAGGAAGAGAATATAACAAAGGCATCAAAAGGTTTTCCTCACCTAAAACTACCGCCACTTTATCGAGATTCGGCGTTTCTTGTTCAGCAATGGTCTTTTCAATAAGACTACCAACAATTTTGGCTTGCCCAATAGTTTTGGGAGTACCGATTACGTGAATATTTTTAGCCTTAGAAAAATCATCTTGAATCCACTCAAAAGGGTGGGATTTGTAGTGCTTCCAACTTTCTTTAAATCTTCGAATAAATAATCCCGCGTCGTGATAGGGATCATTTAAAAATGTTTGATCTGCATCCCAAAAAATGGTGGCTCTATCATTAGCTATTAAATGCTGAATGATTTTTTCTTCGGCAGCATTTAAAGCATTAAAACCTGCGAATACATAAAATTTAGCTTCAATTTTTTTAGAAAACGCAGGTAGATTTGTTACTGCTTCTCTATAAATCAACCCTTGATATCCTGTTTTTTTTTCTAGTAAATATTGGTACAGCGATTGGTAATAATGTGGTAAAAGCTTCCAAAAATCAATATAGTTTTCAAGTAATTGTGTTTTATCTTCAACAGCTATTCCCCATTTTTTAATGTCTTCAATATCTTTTAAATAAGACAAAACGTGATTTGGATCCAATAAATACCGATCAATTTCATTAAAATCCTGCAATAACATTTTGGCCCAATTGGCAAATAATTCAAAGGATTGCTGGTTTTGTTTGGAAGTGATTGATAAATACACTCCATAGAACTCAAACAATAATTCGATTGAATCCATAGAACGAATCCCAGAAACGTCTTGGACAAAATCCTCTATACTCGTAATCTCTGGGGAAAAAACAGTTCCTGTAATGTGTTTTTTTAGCGCTTCAATTAAAAATATTTTAGCCCTCTTGTTGGGAAGAATCACTATAGTATTCGAAAAATCGTCAGAATAATTAGTGATTAATTGACTCGCAATTTGGTCTAAGAAAGAGTGTTTTGTCATTGTATAAATATAAAAAAAAGCCGTTCAATTAAGAACGGCTTTTAAATAGTATTTAAAATAATTTATTTATTATTTTATGTTAACTTTCATTCCGTCAACACCACCAACATAAATTACTTCAGTTCTTCTGTTTTCAGCTCTACCTTTAGCAGTTTTGTTAGTTGCTACTGGTTTAGTTGATCCGTATCCGTTAGAAGACAAATTAGCTGGATTAATTCCTTTTGCCACTAAAGCATCAACTACTGTTTTCGCTCTTGCTTTAGATAAAGCTAAGTTAGATTTTGGTTTACCAACGTTATCTGTATGACCGTTAACTTGGAATTTAGCAGTTGGGTAGTTTTTCAAGATTTCTTTGATTGCATCTAAGCTTGTTTCAGTGTCAGGACGAGCCTTATCTAAAGTAGATTTTCCTGTTACGAAGAAAATAGCTCTTGCTTTAACTCTTAAGTCTTCAATTACTTTTTCATCAACTACTGGACAACCTTTGTTTTCTTTAGGACCAGCTACAATTGGACAAGCATCCTCTGTATCTGGAACACCGTCTTTATCAGCATCTAATACTACTGGAATTGGACAACCTTGGTTATCTTTTGGACCAGCAACTGTTGGGCATTTGTCATCTTTATCAGCAACACCGTCACCATCTGTATCAGGACAACCTTTAGTTGAAGCAGGACCAGCAGCATCTGGACAAGCATCATCTTTATCAGCAATTCCGTCACCATCTGTATCAGGACAACCGTTGAAAGCTGCTAAACCAGCAACATCTGGACAAGCATCGCTTCCGTCAACGATTCCATCACCGTCCGTATCAGGACATCCATTGAATTGTTTTAAACCAGCAACTTCTGGACAAGCGTCATCTTTATCATAGATTCCATCTCCGTCAGTATCTTTACCTCCAAATTTGAAAACGATACCAGCAGTGTGTTGCACTAAAGATGGAGACTCTGGATTCAATCCATCGTTTCTTTGGTCATTAGGCAATGCCATTCTGTACCCAGAAGACAATGCTAAACCAACATTTTCAGTAAACCAAAAAGTTAATCCAACTCCCAAGTTAACGTGACCAAAGCTATCTTTTCCCAAGAAAGTATAACCTCCACCAGCTTGTAAGCTTGGATCAAACCATTTTGTACCAATTAAATCCATGAAAGAGTACTTTACTGTTCCATCAATTCCGTAAAACATTAAATCTCCAGGATTTGTTACACTCATTCCTCTTGCGTCAGCATTACTAGCAGTTGGATTAAAATTTACAAATTTATCAATTTTGTTAACTGATCCAGCCAATCCAAAAGAGAAACCGCCATTAATATGTCTAGACACGTTAATGTAAGATACTGAAGGAAGGATGTTCCAATTGTCTTTTACAGCAAATGGCTGAGAAAAATGTTGTTGAAACCAATTCACGTGATCTGGACCCGCACTAGATCTTGAATCAACCGCATTAGCTCCAATGGTAATAGCCCAAGGATTGTTACTGTCTTGCGCTTGCGAAGAAAAACCCGCAGCCATCAATACAGCAACTAAAAGTTTGTTAAGATGTTTCATAATGATTCTATTAAAATTTAGTTAATTATAAACAAAAATAGCAACTTATTTTTTAGTGACAAAATTAAAAGATAAAAAATACCTACAAAAAATAACGAAGCTGTTTGCTTTAAATAACTTTTAAAGCTTTACCTACTTTTTCAAAAGCAGCTAAAGCATTGTCTATGTGTTCTTTAGTGTGACTTGCCGATAACTGAACCCTAATTCTGGCTTTCTCTTTTGGTACTACCGGAAAAAAGAAGCCTATAACATAAACCCCATTCTTTAACAATTCATTAGCCATTGTTTGCGCTAATTTAGCGTCATACAACATAACGGGTACAATAGCTGAATCCCCATCAATGATATCAAAACCAGATTTAAGCATCCCTTGTTTGAAATAATTGGTATTCCACTCTAATTGATCTCTCAAGGTTGTATCTTTTTCCAACAACTCGAATACCTTAATAGATGCCCCAACAATTGCTGGCGCTAATGAATTAGAAAACAAATAAGGTCTTGAACGTTGACGCAAAATTTCAATTATTTCTTTTTTAGCTGTAGTATAACCCCCCATAGCACCTCCCAATGCTTTTCCTAAAGTTCCTGTGATGATATCCACACGTCCCATTACGCCTTTAGCCTCCAAGGTTCCTTTTCCTGTAGCACCGATAAAACCAGCTGCGTGACATTCGTCTACCATAACCATTGCGTCGTATTTATCGGCTAAGTCGCAAATTTTATCTAAAGGCGCCACAAGCCCATCCATTGAGAAAACCCCATCAGTAACAATCAATTTAAAACGGGTACCTGCTTCGGTAGCTTTGATTAATTGCTGTTCCAAATCCTCCATATTACTGTTTTCATAACGATAGCGAGCCGCCTTACACAAACGCACTCCATCTATTATAGAAGCGTGGTTCAAACTATCTGAAATGATACAGTCTTGCTCTCCTAATAAAGGTTCAAAAACACCGCCATTAGCATCAAAAGCTGCAGCGTATAATATAGTATCTTCGGTACCGTAAAAATCGGCAATCTTTTTTTCTAAGGTTTTATGAATATCCTGTGTCCCACAAATAAAACGAACGGATGACATTCCGAAGCCGTGAGAATCTAAAGTATCTTTTGCGGCTTGTATTACTTCGGGATGCGAAGAAAGCCCCAAATAATTATTGGCACAAAAATTAAGTACCGTTTCTCCATTCACTGTAATTTCTGCCCCTTGAGCTGAAGTAATGATTCTTTCTTTTTTAAAAAGGCCATTAGCTTCGATGGTTTGCAATTCGTTTTGCAAATATTCTTGTATCTTACCGTACATAGTATGTGTTTTAATATTCTAAATTTAGTTTTTATGACAAATTTACTATATCGATTGCTAATCCGATATATACCAATACCTTTTTAACTACTTTATATCCCATTTTCTCAATAGCATCTTGATAATTGTCCAGTTGCTGCTGATATTTAACATTATGAACTCCTGTTTTATAATCCAACAACAGCATTTCATTGCCCCTTTTCAAAACCATTCGGTCGGGTTTCATTGTTTTTCCTTCTTTTTGAATAATGGCTTGTTCGTTAAAAACCTGATTCCCTTCCTCAAAATACCCCTCCAACTCAGGATGTGATACAATGGCTTGAATCGTTTGCGTCACCGTTGCTGTTTGTTCGAAATGAATCCAACCATTTGCCAAAGCTATCTCAACGGCCTTTTCTATATCCTTTTGATATTTTACCAGTGATAAGATTTCGTGCACCACGTTTCCGTAAGCAATAGCCTCCTGCTGTTGCGTACCCCACATCAAGGCTTCTTTTTGAGCAATCTTGATATTTTTAGGATCTAAAAACGCTTTCATCACTGGAATTGACTTGGTAGAATCGATATGTTTTACAGATTTTGAAAGCTTGGTAGCAGAACCAAATTCATAGGTTAATTTTTCGCTATCAAATTGATTTTTGCTTTCTAAATAATTAATAAAAAAAGTACACATATTATTCTTAGGCAAAGCACCTTTATTGGATAAATTCATATTAGAAATAATATACAATTGCTCTTCTGCCCTAGTCAATGCCACATATAACACATTGATATTGTCTAACAATTCTTCTTCTTTCTTTTGATTGTAAACCAATGATGCTTCTGCACCAAAACCCTCAACCGCACTACTATTATCTACCAAGACTTTTTCTAAGCCAAGCTCTTCTTTTTCGGCATCGAGCCAGAGTTTATCTTTGGGTTTCCGTAAATAATCTTCTTCTGCAAAAGGCATAATTACCACTGGAAACTCCAGCCCTTTGGATTTATGAATGGTCATTATTCGGACTGCATTACTACCTTCTGGAGAAGGAATACTGAATTTGGAACCATTTTTCTCCCAAAACAGTAAAAAATCTGCTATTCCAGCTTGATTGCGAATGTCTCGCTCTAAGACAATATCTAGAAAATATTGCACATAAGAATTGCTGTTTGCTGCATTCAGAAACTTAGCAATACTAATCTCAACTGCTTCATACAAAGCTTTTTTTCGAATGTCTTGAAATGAAAATTGTACCCCGAATTGCTGTTGCAGCCAACCTTCAAAATCAGCTTCGTTTGACAATGCCATTCCTTGTGCGATACAATCAGGGACAGCGAATACATCTTGTTTGTTTTTGGCAATGAAATACAAAAAATTCACCTTAGCTTCTAAGTCATTGCTATTGTTCAAATACTTCAATAAATGAATCAAAAAACGGACTTCGGTGGCGTTTTGAATCATCAAAGTTTCTGAAGACAACAACGGAATGTTTTGTTCCGTTAAATAATTCGCTACCGCAATTCCTTGTTCTCGTTTTCGGGTAAGAATAACAATGTCTTTGTATTCAAAACCTTGAGCGATTACTTTTTGAATCGTTTGCAATGTTGCCAAAGCATACAATTCTGTTTTATCAAGTGTTTCCTCCTCTTCCTCATTAGTGACTGACTGAGGAATAAAAGAGATATTTACATAGCCTCCCGTTTTATCATTCGATTTTTGATGGCTGTGATTTTCGTATAAATCTTTGTAATCTTCATTGGTAAATTCAGCCGATAACATCTTGAAAAAAGCATTATTAAAGTCAATTACTTCAGAATAACTTCTATAATTTTTATCCAAGTGAATCAGTTGTTTATCTGGATTGCTAAACGGATTATGGTCTTTGCTCAAAGCGATAAATTGCTCTGCCTTTCCTCCTCTCCAACGATAAATGGATTGTTTGGGGTCGCCCACAATCATCAAAGTTCCTTTTACGCCATAATCATCTTGACCCGCCAAGGCATTATCAATTAGCGGAATGAGATTTTGCCATTGCATTTCGGAAGTATCTTGAAACTCATCGATAAAAAAATGGCGATAACGCTCTCCCAACCGCTCATAAATAAAAGGCGCAGGTTGGTTTTGAATCTCTCGATGAATAATTGCATTGAACTCGGCAATTGAAAGCACATTTTGTTCTTCTTGAATTTTGGCCAATTCATTACTTACCGTGTTCAACAAAGACAAAGGAGTAATGTTTTTGAGGAACGCTTTATAAAAATTAATCTTTTCAAAGGTTTTATAAATGGAAGCTAATTGACTCAAAAAATCAGGGAGTAAAGTCTCGATAATTGCTCGATCTTTGGCAGTTTTGTTGATGGCGACATCTTCTAAACCATTAAACATTTTGTTTTTTGGATTGAATTTCTTGTCAACAATGCTATTGATATGATTTGGAAAAGTTCCTCTCGAAAAAGATTTTACATCAATTCCGTTCGTTTCTATTTGTTCCAAAATCGATTGTGCTACCACAACTGTTTCTGCTTCTAGTTGCTTATTAATAGCTATTAATTTCTTTTTAACAGCTACAAAATCTGGAATTGTTTTGTCTTTAAAATGGGCGATTTCATTTCGATTATTTTCATTAAGCACCAATCTACCAGTTTCTAAAATTTCTCTTGAAATGTCCCAAGACTTATCATCATCGGTTTTTTCCATGGTAAAATCGATGAGTAATTGCGTTAGGGTTTTATCTTCTCCAGCTTGCGCAATAATGGCATCTACGGTTTCGATTAATAAATTTTCGGTATCCAAGGTCACTTCGAAAGTCATCGGGAGATTCAAATCGAGAGCAAAAGCGCGAATGACTTTATGGGTAAATTTATCGATGGTAGAAATATCAAAAGCCGCATAATTATGAATAATATGCTTGATGATTTGTTGCGCTTTGGTTTTGATTTGAATCAAAGACAACTGAGTATCAATAGCCAAATCCTGCATTAAATCAAGCGCTTTGGTATTTGGTTCTTCTTTGGCAAATTCGGATAGGCTACCTACAATCCTGCTCTTCATTTCTTGCACCGCTTTGTTGGTAAAAGTGATGGCTAGAATATGGCGATAGGCATCGTTTTTGGGGGCTACCAAAATAATTTTGAGGTATTCTTTGACCAATGCATAGGTCTTCCCCGAGCCAGCAGAAGCGTCATAAATTGAAAAGGAAGTGTTTTGCATAGTATGTTTGTTGTTAATAAACTTTTATTCCCCTTTAGGTGAAATTATTTTTACCACATAGGGAGAAACATAGAATTTATAATGCGTAAAAGAAAAGATAGACGTTTTACTATTCACATAGTATACTTGTGTGAAATAGAACTATTTCTATTTATTCTTTTTCATAAACTGCAATCTATTGCTCTATGTGGTTATTTTTTTATTTGAATTTCACCAAACTGTTGGAAATGTCGAACAATAAATAAAACTTCTCGATTATCCTAAACCATAGCCCTGATGGAAGCGGCATCCTTTGCTGCCGGGGTTCGGCAGCAAAGATATAGCGTACAGCAGGAAATAGCTCCTGATTACCAATCAGATTATTCTAGAATCAGGATTGTTACGTTGAAAATTTGTTCGAATAAAGCTTAAAAGTAGTATTTTTGCAGTATGGAAACAAATAGACAGAAAAAAATAGGCGGTGTAATCCAAAAAGATTTGGTGGACATTTTGCAAGGTGAAGTGAGAAAAAATGGCGTTACTAACTTAGTAATTTCAGTATCCAAAGTAGTGGTAACCTCAGATTTATCGGTAGCTACGGTGCATTTAAGTATTTTTCCTCAAGAAAAAGCACAAGAAACCTTGGCAGCTATAAAAACGAATACCAACTTGATTAAACACGATTTGTCGCAACGTGTTCGTTTGCAATTGCGTAGAGTTCCTAATTTGGTTTTCTTTATTGATGACTCGTTGGATTATATCGAGAAAATCGACAATGCCTTGAAAAATCAAGAAAATCCTATTGAAAACAGAGATTTATTAGAAAAACGCAGACAGTTTTAAATTGAATTTTCCGCTTTACATCGCGCACAGATACCTTAGAAGTAATAGCAAAAATAGCGCTATTAACATCATCAATCGTATTGCTAGTTTGGGCATTATTGTGGGTGCTATGGCGCTTTTTGTGGTGCTGTCGGTATTTAGCGGTTTGAAAGAATTTAGCCTTTCGTTTACCAACGAAATTGACCCCGATTTAAAAGCGACGCCCACCCTTGGCAAATCGTTTTTTGTTACTCCCCAACAAAATCAAGATATCAAAAAAATAGCTGGAATCGCTTCGTTCTCCAAGATTATTGAAGAACGAGTGCTTTTTACGTTTGCAGACAAGCAAGAAGTGACTTATTTGAAAGGAGTAGACACGCAATTCACCAAAGTAAACGCCATTGAAAAAAAATTGTACAACGGGCAATGGCTGCAACCCAACACCTATCAAGTTGTAGTGGGATACGGAATGGCGCAAAAATTCTCGATGGGTTTGTTTGATTATAATACGGCTCTAGAAGTTATGGTGCCAAGACCGGGAAAAGGTACGATTAATATTCCATCAGAAGCCTTCAATCAAACGGATTTGATTCCGATTGGGATTTATTCGATTAGTGAAGATTTGGATTCAAAATATGTTTTTGCCGATTTAAGCTTGGCGCAAGAATTACTCGAATATCAACCCAATCAAATTTCGGGAATTGAATTTAAACTCCGGCCAAATGCGGATGAAGACGATGTAATTGAGCAATTACAAACGATTTTCAAGAATAAAATCACGTTAAAAAACAGAGCGCAATTGAACGAGTCGCTTTATAAAATGTTGAATACCGAAAACATCGCGGTGTATTTGATTTTTACTTTAGTGATTGTCGTGGCGCTTTTTAACTTGATTGGCGCTTTGATTATGATGATTTTGGACAAAAAAGGCAATCTGAAAACCTTATTCAATCTCGGAACCGAAATCAAGAGCCTTCGCAATATTTTCTTGCTTCAAGGGACTTTATTGAGTGTTTATGGCGGAATTATTGGATTGCTTTTGGGCATCGTAATTGTGCTATTGCAACAACAATTCGAGTGGATTATGATTACCCCAACATTGGCTTATCCAGTCGTTTTTAGTTTTGAAAACATCGCTATTGTAATGGGGACCATTATCACCCTTGGCTTTTTGGCTTCGTTGATTGCTAGTAGTCGTGTGAGTAAAAAGTTATTAGAGTAACATTTTGTAACCCTAACAGGGTTTAAAACCCTGTTAGGGTTAGAGGTAAAATCATACCACTTCATACCCAGAATAAGCGTCGATAATCTCGTCAAGAACTGCGAATAATTCTTCAGGTTTATCAAGAGTAACCAATTGTTGTTTGTAGGTTTTGAACGAATGAATTCCTTTGAAATAATTGGTATAATGTGGTCTTGTTTCTACAATTCCGTGACGTTCGCCTTTCCAATCCATAGCCCAAATCAAGTGGTTGCGAACCGCTTCTACTCTATCAGCAACGGTGGGTTTGGCCAGATGTTCTCCCGTCTTAAAGAAATGTTTGATTTCATTAAAAATCCAAGGATAACCAATCGCGGCACGACCAATCATAATCCCGTCAACACCGTATTTGTTTTTGTATTCTAATGCTTTTTCTGGAGAATCGATATCGCCATTTCCAAAAATTGGCATGGTGATTCTTGGATTGTTTTTGACACGAGCAATGT
This sequence comes from Flavobacterium sp., assembly GCF_027531905.1. Taxonomy (GTDB): domain Bacteria; phylum Bacteroidota; class Bacteroidia; order Flavobacteriales; family Flavobacteriaceae; genus Flavobacterium. Next base: position 30,167 of record NZ_JAPZSU010000004.1, read on the forward strand.
GTGACCAATCGGAATGGCCTTTGTACATTTGGGCACGAGTCCTAGCATGAATACTCAATGCAGCCACACCAATATCTTGCAAACGCTCGGCCACCTCATCAATATTGATGGAGCTATCATCCCAACCCAAACGCGTTTTTACGGTTACAGGTAAATGCGTGCTATCAATCACCGCTTTGGTCAAACGAATCATCAAATCGACATCTTTTAAAACGCCTGCGCCTGCGCCTTTACAAACGACTTTTTTTACTGGACAACCAAAATTAATATCGATTAAATCTGGATTTACGGTCGAAACAATTTTGGAAGATAATGCCATCGCTTCTTCATCACCACCAAAGATTTGTATTCCAACGGGACGTTCGTAATCGAAAATATCCAACTTCATTCGGCTCTTGATGGCATCGCGAATTAGACCTTCTGAGGAAATAAATTCAGAGTACATCATATCAGCTCCGTGCATTTTGCACAATCTGCGAAAAGGCGGATCGCTTACGTCTTCCATAGGTGCAAGAAGTAAAGGGAAATCTGGAAGTTCTATGTTGCCAATTTTGATCATATTCTGGAAATTTGGCGCAAAATTACGCTTTTTAAATGAAAGGATAAAAAGGTAATTTTGAAAGACTTACTAGATATGGTTGTTGTTGGCTTTGAAGCTATTGAATTTAGCGTATATTTGCAGATTAATTGTCGTTTAGCAGGGTTTGCGTGAGTGATAGTAGCGGCATCCTTTTATGTAGCGATAGCGGAATAAAAGATATAGCGGATAGCACGACGGCTTTTTCTGCCGGCACGCCCCAATTTTGATTCGGCAAGTTATACAGTATTGATATTTATTGAAAATGAAACATATAAGAAATTTTTGCATTATTGCACACATTGACCACGGAAAAAGTACGCTGGCTGACCGATTGTTAGGCGCTACGCAAACGGTTACCGCTCGTGAAGAAAAAGCTCAATTGTTGGACAATATGGACTTGGAGCGCGAACGTGGCATCACCATTAAGAGTCACGCCATACAGATGGAATACACCTACAAAGGCGAACAATATATCTTGAATTTGATTGACACTCCGGGTCACGTGGATTTCTCGTATGAAGTTTCTCGTTCGATAGCCGCTTGCGAAGGCGCGCTTTTGATTGTTGATGCGGCTCAAAGTATACAAGCACAAACGATTTCTAACTTATACTTGGCTTTAGAAAACGATTTGGAAATTATTCCAGTTTTAAATAAAGTCGATTTGCCAAGCGCTAATCCTGAAGAGGTAAGCGATGATATTATCGATTTGTTGGGCTGTGAATTAGAAGATATTATTCACGCCTCTGGAAAAACAGGTTTTGGTGTCGAAAATATTTTGGCGGCCATTATCGAAAAAATTCCACCTCCAAAAGGGAACAAAGAAGAACCTTTACAAGCCTTAATTTTTGATTCACATTACAATCCTTTCCGCGGGATTGAAGTTATTTTCCGTGTGGTGAATGGAGAAATCAAAAAAGGGCAAAAGATAAAATTTATGGCTACTGGCAATGAATATTTTGCCGATGAAGTAGGTACTCTAAAATTGAATCAGGTGCCAAAAAGCATCATCTCCACTGGGGATGTTGGGTATTTGATTTCTGGAATTAAAGAAGCCAAAGAAGTAAAAGTAGGGGATACCATCACAGATGCCAAAACTCCTACCACCAATATGATTACAGGTTTTGAGGACGTAAAACCAATGGTTTTTGCGGGAATTTACCCTGTAGATACAGAAGATTTTGAAGAACTTAGAGCTTCGATGGAAAAACTACAGCTAAACGATGCTTCGTTGGTATTTACGGCTGAAAGTTCGGCGGCTTTAGGATTTGGTTTCCGTTGTGGATTCTTAGGAATGCTACATATGGAAATTATTCAGGAGCGATTGGAGCGCGAGTTCGATATGACGGTAATTACTACGGTTCCGAACGTTTCTTATTTAGCGTATACCAAAAAAGAGCCTGAAACAGCTATTATCGTTAACAATCCATCCGATTTGCCGGAACCATCAAAACTGGACCGTGTAGAGGAACCTTATATCAAAGCAACTATCATTACCAAGTCTGATTTCGTGGGTAACGTAATGAGTTTGTGTATTGAAAAACGAGGTATTATCACAAACCAAACGTATTTGACTACGGAACGTGTGGAGTTAAACTTTGATATGCCATTAGCCGAAATAGTATTCGACTTTTATGACCGATTAAAAACAGTTTCTAAAGGATATGCTTCGTTTGACTACTCTCCTATTGGAATGCGTACTTCTAAATTGGTTAAATTGGATGTATTATTAAATGCTAATCAAGTGGATGCGCTTTCTGCACTAATTCACGAAAGCAACGCATACACGATTGGTAAAAAAATGACCGAAAAATTGCGTGAGTTGATTCCGAGACAGCAATTTGACATTCCGATTCAAGCCGCAATTGGAGCTAAAATCATTGCTCGTGAAACCATAAAAGCCTTGCGTAAAGACGTTACCGCCAAATGTTACGGTGGAGATATTTCTCGTAAACGTAAACTATTGGAAAAACAGAAAAAAGGTAAAAAACGTATGCGCCAAGTAGGAAATGTAGAAATTCCACAGGAAGCGTTTATGGCGGTTCTTAAACTGAACGACTAGTTTTTTTAGAGAAAAGAATATAGAAAATAGAATAAAGAGAAAACCTGACGATGTAAAAGTTATCAGGTTTTTTGTTTCTAATTTCCCCTTCTGGGGATTAGGGGGCTTTTATTTATCCTTCAGCCAATCAAACAAACGCTGCGCATCCGAGCCTTTGAATAATTGGGTACCTTCGTTCATCGTGGCAGCTGAACCACAAGCTACTCCCCAACGAATGACTTCTTTCAAGGGTTTATTTTGAGAAAGTGCCCATACCATTCCTCCTACCATACTATCACCAGCGCCTACTGTACTCTTTTTAGCAACATTGGGAGCAGGAACAAACTCATAATGATCTTTGGTCACCAAAACAGCGCCTTGTGGACCAAGGGATACCACTACTATTTCCGCACCTCCTTTGGCTATAATTTGCTTGGCTGCTTCATTTACTTCTTCCATTTCTAGTCGCTCTTCTCCAATTAACTTGGCTAGTTCACCAACATTTGGTTTGATTAAATAAACGCCAACTTCAAGGACTTTTTCTAAAGCTTCTCCCGAAGTATCAATAATTAATTTTGAGTTGTTCTCTTTAGCAATATGCGCTACTTTTTGATAAAAATCGGCATTCAAACCTTCATTTAAACTACCGCTAGCGACCAAAAATTTGGGTTTGTACTCAGCAATTTTTGCTAAAAATCGCTCACTTTCTTCTTGTTTTAACGAACCTCCTGTAAATCCAAATCGGTATTGTGAGTTGGTATTCGTATCTACCGCCACAAAACTTTCTCGTGTCCAACTCTCAACAACAACAGCCTCACTGGCAATATTTTCTTTTGCTACTAATTCTTCCAACAATTGCCCTATTGCTCCACCTGAAGTAAATAAAGCCATAGAATTACCTCCCAAACGAGCAATCGCTTTAGAGACGTTGATTCCGCCACCTCCAGCGTCGTATCTTGGGATTTCGCAACGGATTTTTTGTTCGGCTACTAATCCTTTAAAACTTGTGCTTTTATCAACTGCTGGGTTGACCGTTAGGGTCACTATATCGAATGCTTTCATACTTTCAATTTTTAATTACATAAAGATGCATATTTTCAATGAAAATCGAAGCATACTTGGCAATTAATTCTTTGTACCTTTGCCTTTTTAAAACCATAAATAAACATGATTGAAGATAAAAACCCTCAACGTACTAGTATTGCTCAATTAGGTGAATTTGGGTTAATCGACCATTTGACAAAAAACTTTGAAATTAACCAAGAATCAACATTAAAAGGAATTGGTGACGATGCAGCTGTTTTAGATTTTGGCACAAAAAAAACAGTAATTTCAACCGACTTGTTAATTGAAGGAGTACACTTTGATTTGGCTTATATGCCTCTGAAACATTTGGGCTACAAAGCAGTTGTAGTTAATCTCTCTGATATTTGTGCCATGAATGCCAAACCTACACAAATCACTGTTTCGGTAGCCGTTTCCAATCGATTTCCTTTAGAAGCTTTAGAAGAATTATATGAAGGAATTGCACGAGCTGCCAAAGAATACAAAGTTGATGTTATAGGTGGCGATACCACTTCTTCTCAAAAAGGAATGATTATTAGCATTACCGCTTTAGGTGAAGCAGATGAAAACGAAATCGTTTATCGAAACGGAGCCAAAGCTACCGATTTATTAGTAGTGACTGGAGATATTGGTGCTGCATATATGGGACTTCAAGTTTTAGAAAGAGAAAAACAAGTCTTTCAAGTAAATCCAAATTCACAACCTGATTTAGATACCTATACTTATTTGATTGAGCGACAACTAAAACCAGAAGCAAGAACCGATATTCGTACCTTATTACACGCTTTAGAAATACAACCAACAGCAATGATTGATGTATCTGATGGTATTTCTTCTGAAATCATGCATTTGTGCAAACAATCTAATGTGGGGTGCAATTTGTATGAAGACAAGTTACCATTAGACCCTCAATTTATTTCTGTTTGTGAGGAATTCAACATTGATAGTACAACTATCGCAATCAACGGTGGAGAAGATTATGAGTTATTATTTACTATAGCAATGTCTGATTTTGATAAAATTAAAGGAAACCCAAACTTTACAATTATTGGACACATGACAGAACCAGGTGAAGGCCTTCACTTAGTTACTCGTGCAAATACAAAAATTCAATTAAAAGCAAGAGGCTGGAATGCCTTGAGTGAGTAATCATTTTAGCAAAAAAAAGAGTCGTTTTCTTAATTGAAAACGACTCTTTTTTTATTATACCTGTCTAAAAAAATACTCTTAAAATAATTCTAAAAAATCAATACAAAAGCAATAAATTTATTAGAAACAAAACACTTTAACATTAAAAATAAAAAAGGTGGAATCTCTTCCACCCTTTTTGCCCCAAATCTACCATAAACTTAACCTACTAATATTATGGTTTAGTAAACTTACTATAAAGCTATAGTACTAACAATCTTTTTCGATGAAATGCAAAAAAATCCGATTAAATACAGATTTTATGATTTCTTTAATACGCTCTTGCGTCTTTACCCTCATAAAAATTCATAAATGCACGATTGACCACGCGATTTCCTCCTGGGGTAGGGTAATCACCTGTAAAATACCAATCTCCTAAATTTTTAGGACAAGCTATATGTAAATTCTCAACGGTTTGGAAAATAATTTTTACTTCTGCATTGATTTCAGAAGAACTTAACATTTCTGCAATCTTATCAGAAACCTCTTGAGGCGTAAATGGCTCATATATGGCGGTAACATAATTTACCACTTCAATATCTTTAAAGTTCTCTTGAGCTTTACACTTAACGTATACTTCATCGACAATATGATATAGATTTCTTTCTTTAAGCAACTCTAAAGCTGCTTTAAAAGCAATTAACCCTTCTAACTTGGCCATGTCTATTCCGTAACAGTCTGGATAGCGAATTTGAGGTGCTGAAGAAACCACAACAATACGCTTTGGATTCAAACGATCCATCATTTTAATGATACTTTTCTTTAATGTAGTTCCACGAACGATACTATCATCAATAATCACTAAATTATCCGTTGGCTGAACCACTCCATACGTCACATCATAAACATGAGCTACTAAATCATCTCTACTACTATCCTCAGTAATAAAGGTTCTTAATTTAGCATCTTTAATCGCTACTTTTTCGGTTCGGATTTTAACAGCTAATAGCTCTTGTAAACTCTCAGCTGTTAACGTATTTCTATTGGCTAAAATATAATTGTTTTTACGCTGATTTAAGAAATCCTGTGCCGCTTCAACCATTCCAAAGAAAGACGTTTCAGCAGTATTAGGAATATAAGAAAAAACAGTGTTATCAGTATCGAAATCAATGGTTTCCAAAACAGCTGGCAATACCAGTTTGCCTAACATTTTACGCTCTTTATAAATCTCTGCATCACTTCCTCTTGAGAAATAGATTCGTTCAAAAGAACAGGCTTTTTTGGTAATTGCTGGAAGAATTTCTTGCATGGAAACAGTTCCATTCTTTTTGATGATCAAAGCAGCTCCTGGATCGATTTCATGTACTTCATCAAAAGATACATTAAACACCGTTTGAATCACTGGTCGCTCTGAGGCCACCACAACAATTTCGTCATCTTGGTAAAAATATGCAGGGCGAATTCCCGCTGGATCTCTAAAAACAAATGCATCTCCATGCCCTAAAAGCCCTGCCATCGCATAACCTCCGTCAAGATTTTTGGCAGCACGTTGTAAAATCTTTGCAACATTTAATCGTTCGGCAATTACAGGCGAAGCTTCTCTTTTATTTAACCCTTCATTTTTGCAATCTTGATACAAATCAGTAACGGCATCATCAAGAAAGTGACCAATTTTTTCCATCACTGTAACAGTATCCGCCATCTCTTTTGGATGTTGACCTAACTCTACTAAATTTTCAAAAAGTTCTTTAACATTGGTCATGTTAAAGTTTCCAGCTAGAATCAAATTACGGTGCATCCAGTTATTTTGACGTAAAAATGGATGTACACTCTCGATACTATTTTTACCGAAAGTACCATAACGTACATGCCCCAAAAACAACTCCCCTAAATAAGGAATATTCTCTTTTTGAAGCGCAACGCTATCGGCATATTCAGGGTGTTCAGAAAGTTCATCATTAATTCTCGAGTTGATTTGAGCAAAAACATCTTGAATGGGCTGGGCATGATTCGAACGCACTCGACTGATATATCTTTGACCTGGCTCAACATCTAATTTTATACTTGCAAATCCAGCACCGTCTTGTCCTCGATTGTGCTGTTTTTCCATAAGCAAATACATTTTTTGGATGCCATAAAAAGCAGATCCGTACTTTTCTTTGTAGTATTCAATTGGCTTAAGAAGCCTAACTAAAGCGATTCCACATTCGTGTTGTAAAGCGTCACTCATGGTATTTGTTGTTGTGTTGTATTAAATTGTGTATTAAAAAAAGCTCAGTTTCCTGAGCTTAAGTCATTATAGTTCGATATCAAATTGAGTCAATGCTTTGAAGAGTCTCAAGCGTTGATTCACTTCTTCTGCATCTAAACCAACCATTCGTTCCGTTCCAAATTTCTCCACACAAAAGGAAGCCAAATTAGAGCCGTAAATGATTCCGTTTTTCATGTTTTCAAAAGAAATATTTTCACTTTGAGCAATATATCCAGAAAATCCTCCTGCAAAAGTATCACCCGCACCTGTTGGGTCAAAAACTTCTTCTAATGGTAAAGCAGGAGCAAAAAATACTTCGTTTTTATGAAACAAAAGGGCTCCGTGCTCGCCTTTTTTAATCACAACATATTTTGGCCCTAATTCCTGTATTTTGGCCGCAGCTTTTACCAAAGAATATTCGCCAGATAGTTGTCTTGCTTCTTCATCATTTATGGTAATTACATCTACGCGCTTAATAACATCTAGCAATTCAGGCAGTGCACAATCCATCCAAAAATTCATAGTATCCAAAACTACTAGTTTCGGAGTAGTCTCCATTTGATCCAAAACACTACTTTGTACTAATGGATGAAGATTTCCTAACATTACTACTTCAGCATCTTTGAAATTTTGAGGTACTTTTGGTTGAAAATCAGCTAAAACATTAAGCTCTGTAACCAATGTATCTCTCGAATTCAAATCATTGTGATACAAACCACTCCAAAAGAAAGTCTTACCATCTTTAACAATTTCAATTCCTGAAATATCTATGTTTCGAGAAGTTAATAAATCCAAATGCTCTTGTGGAAAATCATCTCCAACTACAGAAACAATAGCAGAGTTTAAGTTGAAAAAAGAAGCTGACAAACCAATATATGTTGCCGCACCTCCTAATATTTTATCTGTTTTCCCAAAAGGGGTTTCAATTGCGTCGAAAGCTACTGTTCCAACAATCAATAATTTATTCATTTGCTGTGTTTCGAATTAAGGCGCAAAGATAGTTTATAAAGTGTAAAGTTGCAACGATTGCAAGTCCCAAAGAAACAAAAGAAAAAAACATTGATTTTAAGGTTATTACATCATTTTTTGATCCTCTTTTTCATAAAAAGAATCAATAGAAAGTTGCTTTTGTTGCGAAGCCATCACGGCCAACTCATCGCAACGTTCGTTTTGAGGATGATTATTATGACCTTTGATCCATTTAAAATCTACTTGATGCTTGCGATAAATAACTAAAAAACGCCTCCAAAGATCTGCATTTTTCCTGTCAACAAATCGTTTTTTTTCCCATCCAAAAACCCATTTTTTTAAAACAGAATCTACCACATACTTAGAGTCAGAAATGACCAAAACGGAAGTGTTTTCATTTTTTAGCTTTTCAAGACCAACAATTACAGCTAAAAGCTCCATTCTATTATTAGTAGTTAAACGAAATCCTTCATAGAATTCTTTTTTATAAGGTTTGCCTACCCACTCCATAACTACGCCATAGCCACCAGGACCGGGATTGCCTTTGGCCGCTCCATCGGTATAAATATGAACTTGATGTGACATTTAGAGAAATTAGTTTTTAATTAAGTGATTTATATGATTTACTTTTAAAAGTTTAGTCACCTAATAAATTGTCTATAACAGTAGGAAAGTGTTTTTGTTCTAATTCATGAATTTTTACCGCTACATCCTGTGGGGTATCTTCGGGAGTAAGAGCGACAGAGGACTGAAAAATAATCGCTCCCTCATCGTAATTTTCATTTACATAATGAATAGTGATCCCAGTCTCATTTTCCTTGTTAGCAACCACAGCTTCGTGAATATGCATGCCATACATACCTTTGCCTCCAAATTTTGGCAATAATGCGGGATGTATATTTATAATTTTATTTGGATAAGCATCAATTAGATTTTGAGGAACTTTTAATAAAAAACCCGCCAATACAATTAAATCAGGCTGAAAAGCATTTATTTTATGTAATAAAAAACCTTCTTTTAGTTCTTGATTTGAAAAAATTTGAGAAGAAACTTCTAATTTTGCAGCACGTTCAATCACCTTTGCAGATGGATTATTAGTGAAGACATTCACAACTTTAGCTTTAGAAGAATTCGAAAAATATTTAATGATATTTTCTGCATTTGTTCCCGATCCTGAAGCAAAAACAACAATTTTTTTCATGTTACAACTCATTTTATTTTGCAAAAAACGACATAAAAAACGAAAAAAAACAGCTTTGATTGTCCTTTGTTAAAATAAATTTTAGTTTTTATGCAATACATTTATAAACTAAATAGTAGTTTTAAAATAAAGTTTTTTATTTTTGCCAACAAATTAAATTCTAAAATTAAAGATTATGTCAGACATTGCATCAAGAGTAAAAGCGATTATCGTAGACAAATTAGGTGTTGACGAAAACGAAGTTGTAACAGAAGCAAGCTTCACAAATGATTTAGGAGCTGACTCATTAGACACTGTTGAGCTTATTATGGAATTCGAAAAAGAATTCGACATTCAAATTCCAGACGATCAAGCAGAAAACATTGCTACTGTTGGTCAAGCTATCTCTTACATCGAGGAAGCAAAAAAATAATAAATTTTCACCCGTTTGCATTCCTTGTAAACGGGTGTTATTATTTTTAAAATCAATTTAATACTTAGGAGAGGGATTTTCCTCCTTATAAATACTTATATTGTAATACCCATGTCTCTTTTGTACTCTATATACAATAAAAGAATGCGTGGGTTTTATTTGTTTAAAGCTAACAAAACACATACGTTATGGAATTAAGACGAGTTGTAGTTACAGGATTAGGTGCACTAACTCCAATTGGAAATAACATCCAAGAATACTGGCATGGTCTTTTGAATGGAGTAAGCGGAGCTGCTCCAATTACATACTACGATACCGAAAAACACAAAACAAAATTTGCGTGTGAAGTAAAAAACTTCAATATTGAAGATTATATGGATCGCAAAGAATCTCGCAGACTAGATAAATTTGCACAATACGCTATTGCCGCAAGTGATGAAGCTATTAAAGATGCTGGATTAACAGACGACAATATTGACAAACAAAGAGTAGGCGTTATCTGGGGTGCTGGAATTGGTGGACTTGAAACTTTTCAAGACGAGGTATTGTATTATGCAAAAGGTGACGGAACTCCAAAATTCAATCCTTTTTTTATTCCAAAAATGATTGCAGATATTGCTCCAGCTCACATTTCGATGCGAAATGGCTATATGGGTCCCAATTATACAACAGTTTCAGCTTGTGCTTCTTCTGCTAATGCATTAATTGACGCGTTTAACTACATCAGATTAGGAATGTGTGACGTGATTATCTCTGGAGGCTCTGAAGCAGCGGTAACAATTGCAGGAATGGGGGGCTTTAGTTCGATGCACGCTTTATCTACTAGAAATGAAAGTCCAGAAACCGCTTCGAGACCTTTTGATGCCACGAGAGATGGCTTTGTATTAGGTGAAGGTGCTGGCGCACTTGTACTTGAAGATTACGAACATGCAAAAGCGAGAGGTGCAAAAATATACTGTGAAATTGGTGGTGGCGGAATGTCATCCGATGCCTATCATTTAACCGCTCCACATCCAGAAGGAATTGGAGTTATTGCTGTAATGAAAAACACCCTTCGAGATGCAGGAATGAATCCAGAAGACGTAGATCACATCAATACACACGGAACTTCTACACCTCTTGGAGACGTGGCTGAGTTAAAAGCTATAAGTGCAGTGTTTGGCGACCATGCTAAAACCATCAATATCAATTCGACCAAATCTATGACAGGTCACTTGTTGGGAGCAGCAGGAGCAATTGAAGCTATTGCTTCCATCTTGGCCATGAAACATGGAATAATTCCTCCAACGATTAATCATAGCGTTGTAGATGACAAAATCGACCCATCACTAAATCTTACTCTAAATACACCACAAAAAAGAGAGGTAAATGTGGCTATGAGTAACACTTTTGGTTTTGGCGGGCACAATGCTTGTGTATTGTTTAAAAAATTAGTTGACTAATTTCGTATGCGAATTTTAAAAAAAATATTTTCAAAATCCCGTTCTCTCGAAGACGGGATTTTTTTTAATGCTCTCGAAAAAATATTAGGTTTTCCACCAACCGAGTTAGAATCCTACCGGAAAGCATTCACACATCGTTCCTCGAACAAAGTAGACAAAGAGGGCAATCCTATGAATTATGAACGATTAGAGTTCTTAGGAGATGCCATGCTAAGCTCGGTAATTGCTGGTTATTTATTTAGTAAAGCACCTTATGGAGACGAAGGTTATTTAACCAAAATGCGTTCCAAAATAGTAAGTAGAGAACACCTAAATGAACTAGGAAAAGACTTAAATTTAATCCAATTCATCGAAAGCAAGGTTCCGGTACAACATTTTGGAGACAACATTCATGGCAATATCTTTGAATCTTTAATTGGCGCCATTTATCTGGATAAAGGATATGTTTTCTGTGAAAAATTCATCAACTCAAGAGTAATTACACCTTATGTTGATATTAGCCGATTAGAAGGCAAAGTAATCAGCTATAAAAGCTTGGTTATCGAGTGGTGCCAAAAAGAAAAAAGAATATTTCATTTTGATATTTTTGAAGACAATGCCATTGACGGACAACGTTTATTTGGCGTCCGATTGAGTATTGACGACAAAGTAATTGCCAAAGCAAGAGCTACTTCCAAAAAGAAAGCTGAAGAAAAAGCAGCCCAAAGAGCTTATTTTGCCTTTCAAGAAAAAATAAACAAGAAATAATCTTATTTTTCTTAAAACTATATCGTTTTCGTTAAGGATTTAACAAAATCATATTAATCTTTCTTAGAAAATCTTCCATAGAAGTAGTACCTTTACTGCTAATTTATTTTTGAAATGGCAGTTCACAAAGTAAGTTTAGATGAGTTTGAAGAAATAGACTATTCTATCATTGCTATACATACTCCTTTGGAGGATTATCGTTTGGCTTATTTCATTAATCTTGCCTTAAACATTAATCTTAGCAGAAGTCCAAAAGACATTTTGATTGATATAAAAGAAGGAAAATCTTTTTTCTCGAAATACTCTTATTATGATGCCAAAAAAGACAGTACTTGGCATCTAATTCAAAATAAAAATGAAGTAATTCAGAGCGATACTAAGCAAAAATCCAATCTGTTTTTCGATCAAAATCTAGAAATAACGGCTCAAGTATATTTGTTACCTGAACTAAAAAAAGCAGACTATTTCTTAAAAATTGAAGCTTGTCATAGCAATTTTAATAAAATAAAAACAGTTGCTGATTTAAACACTATAGAAACCATAAGTATGGTATATAGCGTAAAAACAGAAACCATAAAATCAAAAAACAATTTAATTTTTTAACAACAATGCTTACAAACAAAAAAACGAAAATTGTAGCCACACTAGGACCTGCATGTAGTACAAAAGAAGTCATCAAAGACATGATTGAGGCAGGAGTTAATGTATTTAGAGTAAACTTTTCGCACGCTGATTATGAAGATGTAAAAAACAAAATCAGTATTATTCGTGGCCTAAATGACGAATTTGGATACACAACAGCAATATTAGGCGACCTACAAGGTCCAAAATTACGTGTTGGCGTGATGGAAGAAGGAGCATTTGTTAATGAAGGTGACTTAATTACATTTACTACGGCAGAAGATATTCTTGGGACTTCTAAAAAAGTTTTCATGAAATATCAAAACTTTCCAAACGATGTAAATCCAGGGGAAAGAATACTTTTAGACGACGGAAAACTTATTTTCGAAATCGTTGAGACTGACAAAAAAAGCGAAGTACTTGCCAAAGTTATTCAAGGTGGAGAATTAAAATCAAAAAAAGGAGTTAACCTTCCTAATACAAAAATCTCTCTTCCAGCTTTGACAGAAAAAGATATTGCTGATGCAAAATTTGCGATTGAACAACAATTAGACTGGATTGCCCTTTCATTCGTTAAAACACCAAGAGATTTACAAGACTTACAAGAATTAATCGCTGAGCATTCTGAATTCAAAATTCCAATTATTGCCAAAATCGAAATGCCTGAAGCATTAGAGAATATGGACAAAATTGTAGCTTTTTGCGATGCTTTAATGGTAGCTCGTGGAGATTTAGGGGTTGAACTTCCTGCTCACGAAGTACCATTGGTTCAAAAAGAATTGATCAGAAGAGCTAAAACGGCAAGAATCCCTGTAATTGTAGCCACTCAAATGATGGAAACAATGATCACAAGCCTTACTCCAACTCGTGCTGAAGTAAATGACGTTGCAAATTCTGTTATGGATGGTGCAGATGCTGTAATGCTATCTGGAGAAACGGCAACAGGTAACTATCCGGTCCAAGTTATTCAGAAAATGACACAAATTTTGGAAGCGGTTGAAGATTCACCACTGATCAATGTTCCTCAAAATACACCACAAATAAAAACAAATCGTTATATTACTAAAACAATTTGTCACCATGCTGCGATGATGGCCAACTCAATCAATGCAAAAGCTATTTGCACATTGACAAATAGTGGCTATACTGCTTTCCAAATATCGGCTTGGAGACCTAATGCACACATCTTAGTATTTACATCAAACAGACGTATTCTGACACAGCTTAATCTATTATGGGGAGTTAAATCCTTTATGTATACAAAAGATGTTAGCACAGACGATACCGTTACTGATGTAAACGAAATCGTAAAAGAGAAAGGTTTTGTGAAAAAAGGAGATTTTTTAATCAATTTAGCAGCTATGCCAATCAAAGACAAAGGAATGGTTAATACTCTAAGAGTATCTGAAATAGCCTAATCCCTAAAGTATAGATTTAAAGAACGCTCCAAAAATTTGGAGCGTTTTTATTTATATTTTACTTTAAAAATATCCGGAGTATTTATATCTTTAACCTTCATTAATTTTCATTCCATAACTATAAAACAACACTTATGGCTTTTAATAATTCGAACAACCCGTTTTTAAACAACAAAACATTCAAAAATCAAGGAAATTCTAACGAAGTGCATCAAGCTACAATCATTGATTATAACTCCGAAATGTCCCTGACTGGAACCATAAACAAAAGTCTAATTCTTTTTTTATTGCTTACAGCCGCAGCAACAATTACTTGGTGGATGGCATTTAATGATATGAATCCAATCGTACCTGCTTTTGGTGGAGCTATCGTTGGGCTAATTTTGGTAGTAATTGCTGCTTTCAAACCTCATCTATCGCCTTATTTAGCACCTGGGTATGCTGTTTTTGAAGGGCTTTTTATTGGAGGTATTTCTGCTATTTTTGAGGCTAAATATCCTGGCATTGTACTACAAGCCGTTGGAGCAACATTTGTTACCTTTTTAGTTTGTTTAGGCCTTTACAAGTATAAAATTGTAAAAGTTACAGAGCAATTCAAATCTGTCGTTATTGCTGCAACTTTGGCAATTGCAACCTATTACCTAATTTCTTGGTTGTTTTCAATGTTCACGAGTTTTACTCCCGTTCATCACGACAATTCATTAATGAGCATTGGAATTAGCGTTTTTGTAATCATCATTGCTGCATTGAATTTGTTCCTAGATTTTGACAGAATAGATCAAGGCGTAAATCAAAGAATGCCTAAATACATGGAATGGTACGGAGCTATGGGATTACTTATTACCTTAGTGTGGTTATACATAGAGTTCCTTAGATTACTCTCAAAACTTTCCAGTAAAGATTAATTAAAAAAGGAAACTTCCGAAAAAAATCATTGCGACTTCTAAAAATTGCATATGAAAATTTGGTTCAGTAGGTTTCTATATCTTTTTTACATACAAAAAAGGCTGTCCAAAAGTTAGGACAGCCTTTTCTATTTTGGTTACGAATTGTTTTTACTTTTCTAAAACAAAACGTCTTGTTACTTCAGTCCAATTGATTACATTGAAAAAGGCTTCAATATAGTCTGGTCTTCTGTTTTGGTAGTGCAAGTAGTAAGCGTGCTCCCATACATCCATTCCTAAGATTGGAGTTCCGCCACAACCAACACCTGGCATCAATGGATTATCTTGGTTTGGTGTACCACAAACTTCTAATTTACCGCCTTTTTGAACACACAACCAAGCCCATCCTGACCCAAATTGTGTAGCTCCAGCTTTAGCAAACTTAGCTTTGAATTCTTCAAATGTACCGAAAGAAGCTTCGATAGCATCAAGCAATTCGCCTGTTGGTTGTCCTCCTCCATTTGGAGACATTACAGTCCAGAACAAATTGTGATTGTAATATCCACCACCATTGTTACGAACAGCAGCATTAGTCTTGTCTAAATTGATTAAAATATTCTCGATCGTTTTGCCCTCCATATCCGTTCCCGCAATAGCAGCGTTCAGGTTAGTAGTATAGGCATTATGATGTTTAGAATGGTGAATTTCCATTGTTCTAGCATCAATATGTGGTTCTAATGCATCGTATGCATAAGGTAATTGAGGTAATTCAAAGGCCATGATATCTTAATTTAATTGATTTATAAAATTTATCCAAATTTATACAATTAACTTTATACTTTAAAAAACAATTTTGTTATAATTCCTATTTTGTTTTTGAAAACCTCATTTATTGAAGGATACACTGAAAGATGTCATTTTGATTTTTAACATATAGGAAAATTTAATCTCAGGAATGCGCCATAGCCATACATACAATACTTATTTTGGCACCAGGAATTGTCAAAAGCGCTCTTGAGCAGGATTCTAAAGTTGCTCCGGTTGTCAAAACATCATCGAGCAATAAGAAATGTTTGTTGTGCTCTTTTTCTTCAAAAACCACATCAAAAACTTGGTCAATACCTTCCATTCTTCCCAATAAATTTTTCTTAGATTGGGTTTTCGAATCTATCTTTCTGAGTAAAATATGATTTTCAACAGGAATGTTTAATACACTTGATAACGCATTTGCAAAAGTATCTACTTGATTGTATCCTCTTTTATGCCTTCTTTTTTTATGAATAGGAACGGGTATAATTGCATCTACACTTTTGATAAATGCATTGTTTTTTAACTCTTCGGCATACCAATATCCTAATTGCGTGCCTATTTCCTGATGCCCACGGTATTTCAAATTATGAATTAATTCTTGGACCATTCCTTTTTTATGAAAGTATAAAAACGCCGAGGCATGGATCACAGGAATCCTACCATAAAATTTTTTAAACGCTTCGTTTTCTGTTTGTAAATGATGATGGGTTTGCGGTAAATGATGCCTACAATTGGTACAAATGACCGTTTCATTGGTCAATAAAAAAGAATGACATCCCGAGCAAACCGGAGGAAAAAAAAGATGAATGAGACTTTTAAGCATCTAATCAAGGATTTAATGCTAAAAATAAGCAAAATGATGATTCAAACTTGTTGATTTTTGTTTTTTTTAAATCCACTTTTTATATTTTTGCAACACTATGGCAAAACAAGAAGATTTATTTAAGAATGTAGTTTCGCACGCAAAAGAGTATGGATTTATTTTTCCGTCAAGCGAAATATACGATGGTTTAAGTGCAGTATATGATTATGCACAAAACGGTGTAGAATTAAAAAAGAACATACGCGAATATTGGTGGAAATCGATGGTACAAATGAACGAGAACATTGTAGGTCTCGACGCTGCCATTTTGATGCATCCAACCACTTGGAAGGCTTCAGGCCACGTTGATGCTTTTAATGACCCATTGATTGATAACAAAGACTCTAAAAGAAGATACCGTGCCGATGTTTTGATTGAAGATTATGCCGAAAAA
Organism: Flavobacterium sp.; assembly: GCF_027531905.1. Taxonomy (GTDB): domain Bacteria; phylum Bacteroidota; class Bacteroidia; order Flavobacteriales; family Flavobacteriaceae; genus Flavobacterium. The sequence continues at coordinate 46,989 of NZ_JAPZSU010000004.1, forward strand.
CTAAATATTAAGGCTAAAAAAGAAATCGAAAAGGCAAAAGTTCGTTTTGGAGAGGCTTTCAATGAACAAGAATTCATTACGACCAATCCAAGAGTAGTAGAATATTTAGCCAAAGAAAGAGAAATTCTTGAAAGAATGGGACGTTCTTTGGGTAATGGTGATTTAGAGGATGTAAAAGCTTTAATCGAAGAATTAGAAATTGCGTGTCCAGAATCAGGTTCTCGGAATTGGACCGAAGTACGTCAATTCAACTTGATGTTTGGTACCAAATTAGGTGCTTCTGCTGATACGGCAATGGATTTATATTTGCGTCCAGAAACGGCTCAAGGAATTTTTGTGAATTTCTTGAATGTTCAAAAATCAGGTAGAATGAAAGTTCCTTTTGGAATTGCACAAACAGGAAAAGCTTTCAGAAACGAAATCGTAGCCAGACAATTCATCTTCCGTATGCGTGAATTTGAACAAATGGAAATGCAATTTTTTGTACGTCCAGGAGAAGAAATGCAATGGTACGAACACTGGAAAGCTACTCGTTTGAAATGGCATTTATCGCTTGGTTTAGGAGCAGAAAGATACCGTTTTCATGACCACGAAAAATTAGCACATTACGCTAATGCTGCTGCAGATATCGAATTTGAATTCCCTTTTGGTTTCAAAGAATTGGAAGGAATTCACTCAAGAACCGATTTCGATTTGAAAGCACACGAAGAATATTCAGGTAGAAAATTACAATATTTTGATGCCGAATTGAATCAAAATTATGTTCCTTACGTAGTTGAAACTTCAGTTGGTTTGGACAGAATGTTCTTGGCAGTTTTTGCTACTTCTTTAAAAGAAGAAACGCTAGAAGACGGTTCAACAAGAACAGTACTAAAATTACCAGCGGTTTTAGCACCAACTAAAGCAGCTATTTTACCTTTAGTGAAAAAAGACGGTTTACCAGAAATTGCCAAACAAATCATTGAAGATTTACGATGGGATTTCAACGTGTCTTACGATGAAAAAGATGCAGTAGGAAGACGTTATAGAAGACAAGATGCCTTGGGAACACCTTTCTGTATCACCGTAGACCATCAAACCGCAGAAGATCAAACGGTAACCATTCGTCATAGAGATACAATGAAACAAGACCGTGTAGCTATTGCAGATTTAAAAGCTATCATCGAAAATGAAGTATCGATGAAAAACTGGTTGATGAAGATGTAAAAAATTTTAAAAATGCATATAAAGCTCCTTGTTTTTTTCAACAAGGAGTTTTTTTGTACATAATATCTTAAAAACAACTCTTATTTCTTATTCTTTTGGCTATTTTTGTTAATTATTATGTAAAAATTAAAATATGATTTATAACAAATTATCATTCCACTTCTTTTTTCAGAATCAACTTTTAAAATTACCGCCTCATCTTAGGTGGAAAATGGTAAAAATCGTAGCAGTTTTGTTTTTTTCAATATTTCTCTCTTGCCAAACAGAGGAGGATTTAGAAGTACCCAATGCTATTGCTGAAACTTACAAAAGTGATATACAGCACTATTTGAGTAGTATTCCAACAAACCAACAAGAGGGAACTTTATTTACGGGTAACGATTTAAAAAACACCATTGATTATCAAAGTATAGCAGCGATTAAACTCAACGATATACAAACCCTTTTGATTGCAAATCTGGGTAATGTAACTAATAATGATAAAGCAAAGACCACTAAAATTGTTTTTTATCTTCAAAAGAAAAGGATTACGAATGCGAAAATAGTTACTTTCGAAAATGCATTTTCGGATTACAATAGTACTATTAAGTACATGCTGAACAATGAAAATGAGGCGATAACATATTCAGGAAAAGTGACAATACACTCAGTTGAAGGTAGATTTGAATTTTCTGGAGACTTAGATCAAGGACGGTTAAAAGCACATTCTAGAGCGTTTCGTAAAAAAGATCTTACCAATAAAAGTGATAAGTATTGTACTTATTGGTATAGAGTAGATAGTATTAATGGACAAGTTGTTGCTATCACTTTTTTGTTTAAAACTTGTGAAACCGACACACAAGATGGCAGTGGTCACGGGGATGGTACAAGTACAGGAGATTGGGCTATATTTCCTGCAACACCTATTGATAAGCAAAAGCTTACCCACATAGAGCCCAGTGGAATAATAACCATCTACCAATATAAGGCAAATGGGGATCGATGGGATATTATCAATGTCACTATCCCAGAGAATGCCGTAATAATATATACACCTCATAGTCAATTACAAAGTGTACCAATGCCTCAACACCAGCAAGTAGTTGTTGGTAGCCAATTTATCTATCAATACAATTCCTATGCTGGGACATGGGTAGGACAGCCGAAAGAAATAATAATTGACACTTGTGCTGGGATAAAGAAACTGATTTCAAGTATTGCGGTAGATACAGAATTTACTACTGCTGTTTCAAGTATTAAAGCTGCCGCCAGTGCGGATGGCTTTGAGCATAGTATCACTTTGGGCAAAGATAGTAATGGAAAAATAACGCAAGCTCCCATGAATAATGGCACATCACAGTATTTAGTAAAAGTAAACACAACTTGGGCGGGAGCTTTTGCAGCTATTCATAACCATCCTAATGGTACGCCAATGTCAGCAGGAGATATATATGCAGCGGTAAAACTGAACACGTTACGTCCCGATTTTACCACTACATTTTTAGTCCTACCAGACGGCTCGATGTATGCTTTAGTGGTAACCGATTTAGAAGCTGCCAAAGCCTTTGTTACTAATTATCCAGCAGATGTTATTGGGAATAATAGTCCTGAATTTCCAAACTTTATATTTGACCAGATAGAGGCAATTCAGACTTCAGACATGACCTATACTAGTATCGAAGGTAAAACTAAAGCAATTTCAATTATTTTGGACAAATACAATTCTGGAATAACGTTACTAAAACAAGATAGCAATGGAAATTTTAATCCAATTAAAATGGAAGAAACCGTGCAAAATGGCAACACAATTTATACTCCAAAACCTTGTAATTAATACTAAAAATGAAAAAAATGAAAAATATACTTAGAACTTTCGCTCTTTTATTTATTTTAATAAACAATAGCTGCAAAGCGCAACAAATGGTTCAAACAACAAATGATGTTTATCAATTAAAAACAAATGAACAGCAATTTATTAATAAACCTCTGAAAAATCTTCTCAAAGAAATAAAACCCGAAATAAAAACAGGATATGCAAGTAATGATAATCCATTCTTTTTCAGATTTAAATTTATAACTCATGACCAACAGAAAAAGAAAAAGAAAGAAGGAAGTTGGGAAGATCAAGTATCTCTATACGTTTATGTCAAAGATCCAATAGATTGGAAATGGGAAAAAAGACCTAAAGAAATTGGGCTGTCTTGGACAAAAGAAGATGCAGAAAAATACGGCAACCTTACCGTAATTAGGATAAAAGTAATTAGCCCGCCCAAAGATTAAATTAATGAAAAACGTATTACATTTTCTAGGTTCTCTAGTTTTTTTAATCAATTCTAGCTGTAAAGCGCAACAAATGGTACAAACCACCGCAGATGTTCCAAAACTAAAAACAAATGAACAACAGTTCATCAACAAACCATTAAAAAAATTATTGGACGAGATAAAGCCAGAAATAAAAATTGCCTACGGTAATATAGGTGACCCTAGCTATTTTTCCTTTAGATTTATAGATACAGAAGAAATTAAACGTATACCCTTAGGAAGTGCATTGGGTTTGTATGTGTATGTTAAAGAACCGTTGGAATGGTATTTTGAAAAAAGAGAGAAAGGAAAAGAATACCAATGGACAAAAGAAGATGTAGAAAAATATGGTAATTTAACCGTTATTCGAATAAAAATAGGCGGTAAGTATTAGTGTATTACTTGGTTAATTTCGTTCGTATATGGCAATATCAAATCCTTTGATAAATCTCAAAGTTAGTATTAATATTAAAATTTAGAGTCATGAAAAACGCATTACATGTTCTAGCCTCGTTTGTACTTTTAATCAATTATAGCTGTAAATCGCAACAAATGGTGCAAACCACCGCAGATGTTCCAAAACTTAAAACAAATGAGCAACAGTTCATCAATAAACCACTAAAATATTTATTAAAAGAGTTAAAGCCTGAAATAAAAACGGCAGGGGTAACTAATGAAGAGGGGTATTCTTATTTTGGATTTAACTTTTTACCATTAGAAGAACAGAGAAAGGGTCTTGGGAGTCGAGAGGACAAAGTGTCCTTATATATTTATGTAAACGGTCAAGTAGATTGGGATTATGAAAAAAGACCAAAGGGACAAGAATTAAATTGGACAAAGGAAGATATTCAAAAATATGAAAATCTTATTGTAAAAAGGATTAAAGTTATTTATGATTAGGAATAAATAGTCAAAATTAGGACTTGTTGTTTTCATTAATTTTAAAATCATGAAAAACGTATTATATTTTCTTATTTCTCTAGTTTTTTTAATAAATTCTAGCTGCAAAGCACAACAAGTAGTACAAACCACAGCCGATGTTCCAAAACTAAAAACAAATGAACAACAGTTCATCAATAAACCGCTAAAACTTTTATTAAAAGAGATTAAACCTGAAATAAAAACGGCATGGGTAACCAATGAAGAAGGCTATTCTTACTTCTCATTTAGATTTACAACATTGGAAGAACAAAAATGGAATATTGGGACTAAAGAAGATAAGATAGTCTTGTATGTTTATGTAAACGGCCAAGTAGATTGGGATTACGAAAAAAGACCAAAAGGACAAGAATTGAATTGGACAAAAGAAGATTTAGAGAAATATGGTAATTTAACCGCTATTCGAATAAAAATAGGTGGTAAGTATTAACGTATGACTTGGTTAATCTCGTTCATATATGGCAATATCAAATCCTTTGATAAATCTCAAAGTTAGTATTGTTAAAATTTAGATTCATGAAAAACGTATTACACATTCTAGTTTCTCTAGTTTTTTTAATCAATTATGGCTGTAAAGCACAGCAACTAGTACAAACCACAGCCGATGTTCAAAAACTAAAAACAAATGAACAACAGTTCATCAATAAACCTCTAAAATATTTGTTAAAAGAGTTAAAGCCTGAAATAAAAACCGCATGGGTTACCAATGAAGAAGGATATTCTTATTTTTCATTTAGATTTATAACATTAGAAAAACAGAGGAAGGGACTTGAGAGTCGAGAAGACAAAGTATCCTTACATGTGTATGTCAAGGAGCAAATAGTAGATTTGGATTTTGAAAAAAGGCTTAAAGAGAAAGACAATACGTTAACAAATGAATTTATTCAAAAACATAAAAATCTTATTGTACAAAGAATCAAAGTTTATTATCCGAAGGAGTAAATAACTTAATTGAATTTATTGTTTTCATTAATTTTAAAATTATGAAAAACGTATTACATTTTCTAGCTTCTCTAGTTTTTTTAATCAATTACAGCTGCAAAGCACAGCAACTAGTACAAACTACCGCCGATGTTCAAAAACTTAAAACAAATGAGCAACAATTTATTAATAAACCTCTAAAAGACCTTCTCAAAGAGATTAAACCAGAAATAAAAACGGCCTTTGGAAATATAGGAGATCCTTGTTTTTTTTCTTTTAGATTTATAGATCCAGAAGAAATTAAACGTAGGTCTTTGGAAAACCCTTCTGTGGGATTATATGTATATGTTAAGGAACCGTTGGAATGGTATTTTGAAAAAAGAGAAAAAGGAAAAGAATACCAATGGACAAAAGAAGATTTAGAAAAATATGGAAATTTAACCGTTATTCGAATAAAAGTTATTGGTAAAGATTAGAAGTAGTATGCTTTGCTTTTGATTTATAAATGTATAATAGGAATAATCTCTAAATATAGTTGCTTACAAAAAATACAAAATGATGAAAAAAGCATTAAAAATTATCGTAGCCTTACTATTTATGACTACTTATAGCTGTAAAGCGCAACAAATGGTTCAGACAACCAAAGATGTTTATAAATTAAAAACAAATGAGCAACAGTTCATCAACAAACCACTGACGAGTCAAACCGTAACCATTCGCCACAGAGACACGATGAAACAAGGCCGTGTAGCTATTGCTGACTTAAAAGCCATCATCGAAAATGAAGTATCGATGAAAAACTGGTTGATGAAAATGTAATCACATATCTATTTATAAAAAGAAAGGCTTCTCAAATCGAGAAGCCTTTGTTGTATTTAATTAAATCTGTAACCAAAAGTAATGCCACCTCGACCAACTATTTTATAATTAATATCTGAACCATTAAAAAGATTGCGGCCAATTCCACCATTGATTTCAAAGATAAATCCTTTTTTGGTAATCCATTTTCCTCCTAAACCAAATCCTAATGCGAAATCAATACCATTTGAATTTTCTATAGGGCTGTCGCTTTCGTAGTTATTTAGCATGCCAAAGCCCTCTGCGAAAAAACCTGCTGCTGGCTTTTTGCCAAAATAATAACGATAGTATGGGGTAAACATGAGTTTTATGTCAATGTAGTTAGCTAATGGTAAAAACAAAGAAGCACCAAAGGCAGATTCCTCATTAAGAACTCTTTCATAACTTACTTCTAAAGCTTCTGCTATTAGGTAAGCAGCGTTTATTTTTAATTCATTTTTCTTAAATGAAACGGGTTCCGTTTCTTGAGCAATTCCTGACATTGAGAAACCTAATACCAACAATACTAGTATTTTTTTCATAAGTGTAAGATGTTTTTTAGTTTTTCAAATGTAAGAAAAAAATGTAAGTTCAATAATTATGCTTTTGTTTTTTCATATTTTTTGCTATTCTTTTTCAAGTGCCATAATTAACAGGGTACACTGATGCAGTTCATCGGATTTTTTTGCATTTCATCTGTTTCTATCAACATTCTAAAGGTTTGTTTTAACAAAATGAAGGAAAGAAAAAGGATTACAGTAATTTTAAAAGTCTAAATTGTGATTTTTGTTTAAAATGGTACTTTTGTTTACTATCAAATTATTCCCAAAAAAAGATTTAGAATTTAGACAACCGACTTCTAAACTGAATATAAGCGTTGTTGAATGAGTTTTACCTATATTATTATTGACGATTCACAAGAGAGTGCTTTACAAACCAAAGCTACGGCTGATGGAATTTCAGGCTTAGAATTTCTAGGAATGGCATTTACACTTGAAGAAGGATTGAATTTAGTACTAGAAAAAAAACCTCATCTTATTTTCTTAGAAATTGTCCCATCAGACAAAAAAAGTAATCTATCCCTGTCATTTATAAGTGAGTTACATCGATTTTTATCTATTTTACCAGAAGTCATTATAACTACTACCAAAAAAGACTGGGCTTTTGAAGCAATAGACTATGGTGTTTTTGATTATTATTTAAAACCTGTGCAAGGCATCAAAATAGTAAAATCGATTCATAAATTAAAAAAAAAGGCCTGTTCGGGAGTACCAATTCAAAACACTCATGCTGAGCAAAAAAAAAATTCACCACCAGTGACTAGCCTAACACCTAAACCATTAATCATTTGTATTAAATCCTACGGTGACTATCGCTACATCAATGCCGATACTATTTGCTATTTTAAGGCCGATAATAATTCTACGGATATTCATTTACAATCTGGCGAAATGATAACAGCGTTCAAAACATTAAAACATTTCGAATCAATTTTAACTTTTCCCTTCATTCGCATCCATAATAGTTACATCGTAAACCGTAAGTTTATTTCCCGAATTCAAATGGGTAACTCCCTGTGTTTCATTAAGAATAACACTACAAAGCTGCCGTTTTCGAAGTCCTATAAAACTAATATTGACCTAATTATTTCTGATTTTTCCAAAGAAAATTATGTAGAAATCTGATAATCAGTAGATTTACTCAATATTGAATAGTACTTACTAACAAATGACTATATTCTACCAAAAAAGGGGTTTTTGTGTAGGAAAAATTCCGTGTGGCTACTTAGATTTACAAAACTATTCCGAACATTATCGGAAAGAAACGTAAAATCAAATTAAAACATAAAGCCACAAATTATGAAAAAAGCTATCTTAACTATCGGATTATTTACATTAGTAATGGGATTAACTTCATTTACAACACCAGAGCAAAAAAGAACAATTGATACTAATTCTCCAATTGAAATAAACGGAAGTAGTAGTGTTGGAGGAAATAAAAAGGTTGACATTAACGGAAGCAGTAGTGTTGGAGGAAACAAGAAAGTTGATTAACAAATAGTTCTCAGAATAAATTAAAAGCTACCAGTTATTGGTGGCTTTTTTTATATCAATAGTTTTACTATTTTTGGTAAAATACAAATCAACTATTGACAAAATATATATACATATTTTTTTTTCTTCTTCTCCTTTTTTCTTGTAATAAGAAAGAAAAAGTAGATATACATAGAATAAATCCTGAAGATAGCTTAAGTTTATTTTTGACAAAAGCTAACGAGACAAATCTTCCACTAAGTTCAAAATTAAATTTTAATAAGAGAGCGTTAAATATTCTGATTAATCAAGAAAATGATTCAATTAATAGGGTTAACTTGTTTAGAGTAGCCAATAGGTATTTTAACATGAATAATTGGACGGATTACAATACGACTGTTCTTTTGCTTTTGAATAAATCTAATGAAAAAAAGGACTATTTAAGTTCTGCCAAAGCCTACACTTATTTGGGGGACTATTATGTTTCCCAGTCTATTTCTGACAGTGCCTTTTTTTACTATTTCAAAGCTGAAAAAATTTACTTACAATTAAATGATAAATTTAATTTGGCTAAAACACGACTAAATAAAGCCAATCTACAATATGGAGAAAGTGATTTCTTAGGAAGTGAAGTAGCAGTTTTTAATTCGCTAAGGGTTATTAATGGATTAGATTCTAAAGAAGTTTACTATGATTCGTATAATTTATTAGGAGCTGTTTATAATGAGATAAGTGAGTATAATAAAGCACTCGAGTTTCATTTTAAAGCTTTGTCGATTAGCACAAATAAAGATATCCCCTCTGTTTATCAATCCAAAGCAACATCGTTAAATAACATTGGATATGTATACCACAATCTAAAAAATTACCAAAAAGCTCAACAGTACTATCAAGAAGGATTAAGACAAAAAAATCTAAAATACGATAAGCCATCCTTGTATGCCATGCTTTTGGATAATTTAGCTTATTCAAAATTCAAGCTTAAACAAGAGAAAGACCTTCCAGGATTATTTTTAAACTCTTTAAAGTTAAGAGATAGCCTAAAACTAACATCTGGCATTGTTGCCAATAAAATCCACCTTTCAGAATATTATAGCTACCATAATGATAGCCTACAAGCCGTTCGGTATGCGAGAGAAGCACTTTCCTCTGCCCGCAAAGACAAAAATTTTAGAAACGTTTTGGTTGCTTTAAAACAAATGGGAGTTGTTGAACCCCAAAACGCATCGCTTTATTCCAAAGAATACATTCATATCAATGACAGTCTTCAAAAAGCAGAACGAAAAATGGGAGAAAAATTCTCTCGAATTGAGTATGAAACCGATGTGATTAAAAGCGAAAACACTGATTTAGTCGTACAAAACCGAAATTTATTTTATATTTTTAGTGTTTTAACTTTAATGAGTATTTTTACCTTTATTTTTGTCTCTTTACGCAACAAGCACCGACTGTTGATGTTTAAAGAACAGCAACAAATAGCCAATGGTGAAATATATAATTTGATGATTTCACAGCAAAAAACTATTGAAGACAATCGAGCAAAAGAAAAGAAAAGAGTCGCCAGAGAATTACACGATGGTGTTTTGGGGAAAATGTTTGGGGTTAGAATGAATCTTGACACCATGAATAACGCTCAGGATGAGCAAGCTATAAAAACTAGATTGGAATATTTAGCCGAATTAAAACAAATCGAACAAGATATTCGAGAAATTTCACACGATTTGAATAGAGAAAACACAGAATTAATTAATAACTTCGTCGTGATTCTCACGAATCTTATCGAAAATCAAAGGAAAGCTTTTAAAACTAAAATAACTTTTTATTTAGATAAAAACATTCAGTGGGAAGGCATTTCTAATGAAATCAAAATTAACTTGTACCGAATCGTTCAAGAAGCCTTACAAAATTGCAATAAATATGCACAATCTAAGTTAATAACGGTTAGCTTTGTAATGGAGGGAGATCAGATGATTAAGCTTTCTATACAAGACAATGGTGTAGGATTTAATCTTAAAAAAATTAAAAAAGGTATTGGTTTACAAAATATAGAATACAGGACCAAAGAATGTAAAGACCTGAACTCGATTAATAATTTGGGTTGAAAATATTGCACAAAAAGGTAAAATTTAGTATATTTAAATCTCTGACAATTAAATATTTAACTAAATTCTACCTTATGATTTGTTTCGATAAAATTACTGATATTTTTTCTATTGTAGATGAATTTTGTAAAGATTTTGACAAAACTACACGACCTTTTCTATTAGGAAAACCTTCCAAACGC
>NZ_JAPZSU010000014.1 GCF_027531905.1 Flavobacterium sp.
GCAGAAAGAATTAACGGTGCAATTGAAGAGCTAAAACGAATCGGTAGAGGATATAGAAACAAGCAAAATTTTAGAACAGCTATTCTTTTTTTTCACGGTGACTTAAATGGATATTCACACAAAACCCAGTAGAACCATAAATTTAAGGAATCGTATTTTTTTTTATTCTTATGCCCGTTGAGTAAAATTATTTTTTACCACATAGGAGAAACAGAAAACTTATAGTTTTTAAAAGAAAAAGATAGACGTTTTACTATTCACATAGCTATACTATGTGCAAAATAGTGCTATTTCTATTTATTCTTTGCCTAATTAGTTCAACCTATGATGCTCCTATGTGGTTAAAACTTTATTGTAATTTCACCCAATGGTTTTTATTCTTATATGACCTTACATTCCTTAAATGGTTATTTTATTGCTTCTGTAATTACTTACAAAGTTGAAGGTGCTGCCCCAAAATCAAAGAATGCGTTTTCTTTTGAACCAAAAATAGATGACCAAAGCAATGACTACCATCACGCCCAAGGTCATAAAATAGCCGAGAGGCCATTGCAATTCGGGCATATTTTCAAAGTTCATTCCATAGATACCTGCAATAAAAGTCAGCGGCAAAAAAAAAGCCGAAAAAATGGTCAACAATTTCATGACATCATTACTTTTTTGCGCATTGACCGAAAGATAGGTATTGAGTAGGTTATTCGCATTTTCAAGTACCTCGTCATAATTGAGCAGCAAACTCAGCAGCTTGTCTTTGATGTCTTGCAAAGCAGTTTTGGAGGACTCACTCACTTCGAGTTGGTGAATGACATTTTGAAATATCTGCAACAACTTTTTGGTGATACGGGTTTGCGCTTTCAGGAAATAGAGCTCTTCCAAGGATATTCTGGAATAATCTTGCAGGAAAATCGTCTTTTCGATTTGAATGATTTTTTCATCCAAATCGTTCAAAGGCACTTGATAGGTTTCTACCATTTTATGAATTAAATAAATCAAAATGGCTTCGGGTGTTTTGTGGTCTTTTTTTACGGTTTCCAAAAACGCAAACGGACTGCGATGCACCGTGATGATTTTGTGTCCGTTGTAAAAAAAAGCAATTTTATGCGACAATTCATTGATGGTAGTCGCTTTGCTGGCCATTCTCGGCGTAAAAGCCCTCAGAATTAAAAAATTATAATTGGGCTGCTTTTCAAATTTAGGCAAATGGCCTCGCTCCAAACTGTCTTTAATTTGAAAATAATCCAACTGGTATTCTTTGGCAATTTGATCTAGATTTTCTTGGCTCGGTTGACAAATGTCTATCCAAACAAAGTTATCGAATTGTGTTTTTTTTGGGGTTGGTGGTGTCATTTTATTTTGGGTTTGAATAGATGCGCTCATCGAAAGTTCAAGAAACCAAATATGAGAAGCATCACGAATTTTCATTGGGAGACGAATATAGAAAAAGGTATGAAAACTTTGAGATGTTAAGATTAAAATAATTTCTTAAAAGAAATCTTTAAAATTCTATATCAATTGTATAAGGTTCTATGGGTTCTTCTGCTAAATAAATTTGCAATTGATTTTTAGTTTCGAAACCATTCATTTTTTGACGATAATTAGTTGCAACTTTTTCGTCCTGAATTTCTAGTTTTCTATTCTTACTTATTTCTAAAAACTCTTTTTCCATATCTATCCCAAGAAATCTTCTGTTAGCAAGATTAGCAGCAATACCTGTTGTAGAACTGCCTGCAAATGGATCTAAAATCCAAGCTCCAGGTTTGGTTGAAGCTAAAATAATACGGGTTAACACTGACAAAGGTTTTTGTGTGGGGTGTTTACCACATGATTTTTCCCATTTGGCGATCGCAGGCAATTTCCAAACATCCTTCATTTGCTTGTTACCATTTAGTTGCTTCATTAACTCATAGTTGTAGTAATGTGGTACCTTTTCTTTTTTACGTGCCCAAATAATCAATTCAGCTGAATGCGTAAAAAACCTACATGAAAAATTAGGTGGTGGATTGTTTTTCTCCCATGTAATTACATTTAAGATTTTAAAATCTAATTCTTGTAATAATTGACCGATTGAGAAAATGTTATGATAAGTTCCACTTATCCAGATAGTACCATTATCTTTTAGTTTTTCTCTTACCAATTTTAACCAAGTACGATTAAAATCATATATAAAATCAAACCCTTCCGATTTGTCCCAAGCTCCTTTGTTTAAGGAGATAATTTTGTAGTTTTTCAAAAGAGATTAAGTTATATTTCTGTATATCAATTACTTCTATTTTTATTTCATAATATATTGAAAATGATCATATTACATTTGTTTAATCAAAAAAATGATCTAATATTTGCAATCAAATTTAAGCAAATGAATACATCTTTTGAGCGTTGTGAAAACACTAAAGTTGAATGGTTAACTCCTCCAGAACTTGTTAAGAAACTTGGAGAATTTGATTTAGACCCATGTAGTCCAGTAGGAGCACCTTTTTTACACGCACAACATAATTTCACAATTTTAGATGACGGTTTAAATAGAGACTGGTTTGGTAGAGTCTATCTTAATCCACCATATGGTCGTGGAATGGAATTATGGCTTGAAAAATTAAAGACTCATGGAAATGGAATTGCTCTAATTTTTGCAAGAACAGAAACTAGACTATTTTTTCAACATATTTGGAATGATGCAGACGCAGTTTTATTTGTTAAAGGAAGAATAAGATTTTATCATGTCAGTGGTATACAGGGAGGCACTCCTGGGGCACCAAGTGTATTCATAGCTTATGGTAAAGAAAATGCGATGTCATTAAAAAACTCAGGAATTGAAGGGAAATATTTAAATTTAAAATAATATTTCTAAAGAAAATTTAAGAAATTTCATAGCATATAAATTCAGCAACATTAAATTCAGCATCAATTATCCATTCATTTTCAATCAATAATTTTTTTAAAGCTTCATTTTCATTTTCTACATTCTCAACTGTACCAATAACTTGCATGTTCTCAACTTCATCACCATTTGGTGAAAATGTTGTTCCTTCTGGTGTAATAAATATGTATTGTTTCATAATCATAATTTATTATAACTTCCTCTTCCATTAAACTCGATTATTCCTTTATCTCTTAAAATCTGTAATTGCTGTCTAATTTTATCTTTGATATGATTATTGTTTGGATATTTTGTTTTTAGATAAGTTTCAAAAATATAAATTTCTTTTAATGAAAATGTATCATTATTTATTTTATCGATACAACTCATAATATCTAAAATCCAACCTCTACTTTCTATACTTTTAGATTTTAAAAAATCTGTGCTAGACCATTTTTCTTGTACCTTTTCTTGTGAAATTATTTCTGAATTTTTAATCAAAAAAATTCTGCCACTTTCAGGAACTTTTGAAATATCAATATTACAGCCTACCCAACCTGCTCGTTTTGCAGTTACACTTAATGGTTTTCTTTTTTCTATAATTTCTGGAACAAAAAAGTGCTTTGGAATTATTAGAAAATTATTTACCCTAAGATTAGTTTTGCTGTAATTTAAAAAGAAAAAGTTTGGATTGTTTTCAGAATTAATTCTTTCTATCATTGTTGAATAAGCACCATCTACAATTTTATCTCCAACTTTATTACCATCTTTGCTTTTTAATTCAAACTCTTCTAAACATTTATTACAAAAAAAATCGGCTACAGGTTTGTTATTTTCAAATTCTGATAACTTAGAGTTTCCACAACTTGGACAGTAACTATTGTGTTTGACCCAATTTTCAGTTAATACTCTAGCAATTTGAGAATTATTCGTATAATTATTTGCAAGATTAATATCAAATTGAAGATTCATTTTTAAGCAGATAGTTTTGCGTTAAGGATTGTAGAGGAAATCCTTTTGCTTTTTCCTTTAAAAAGCAAAAGATTGGAACGGAAAGCCTGGCCCTTTTGGGAAACGCCCATATTAAATTTATCAGCATTAGCATTGATACTTCTTCTTGCAAAAACTCTATTAATATTAAAATCTTCATAGATATCATCAAAGAAATTATCTTCTAAGTCTTTGCCTTTCACATCGGAATTGCTTAAAATCCAATTGTGTCCTAGGTTATTCAAGGTTTTACAAAAATCTCTCAAACGTATTTGTTCATTATCATCAAATTCTTCCTTAGCATACGAATTAAAACTAGAGGTTTTATTCAATGGTTTGTATGGTGGATCGAAATAAAATAGTGCTGGTTTTTCAGCATGTGAAAGTGTTTGTTGATAATCACCTGTTAATATTTCTACTTTTTGAAGTGCTTCGCTAACTGCTAATAAATTATCAGCATCGCAAATCATAGGCTTTTTATAACTTCCTATTGGAACATTAAACGCATTACTTTTATTTACTCTGAACAATCCATTGAAACAAGTTCTGTTTAAGAAGATGAATAATGCAGCTTGTGTTTCTTTATCTGTTGAACGTGTATTGAATAATGTTCTTTTAGCTGTATAATATTCTCTTTTGAGTTCTGTATCAATATCAATGTAGTGATATTCAGTTTGGAATTCTTTCAATAAAGAAATAAGCTCATTTGGGTTTGAAGCAATAACTTTATAAGTATTTGTTAAGTCTGTATTGATATCATTGATAACTGCCTTTTCTATTTTTGGAAAATTATTTAACATCCAAAATAAAATGGCTCCACTACCAACAAATGGTTCAATATAAGTGATTTTATTAGCAATAAATTTCTTTGGCAATACATTTTCTATATCTCCTATCAATTGTGTTTTACCACCAGCCCACTTTAAAAAAGGTTTTGCAATTTTGTCTGTCATTACTTTTTTACTATTAAAATTTAAGTTTTGCAAACATACGTTTATAAATTATTTTTACTTCCGTTTTAAGGTCCAATTTGATGCACAACATTATCATTTCCATTGTTTTTTTTTTAAGAAACTAGCTTAAGTATTCAAATACAAAAAAACTCCTTCTTAACTACCAAATCACAACAATCGACAAAAGTTGGTTTCACTGTATGCTTCCAAATATAACAATAATCCCTTTCAAAAATCGATAAAAGCAGTTTCTTTTCAACTTACAATTCCATCAAAAGTTTTGGTTTCCTACTGCCCTAGCCCCGATTGTAATGGAAAGCCCGGAGCACACAAAGCCAATTTTTCTTGCCCTAAAAGAGCGACCAACGGAAGCTCCTTTTGGGGCGTAGAAAAATGGCTTTGGGTGCGAGGACTTGTAATGAAAAGCGGGAATAGCTCCTAAAAATTAAACATATAAGTCATTGCAGTAATTGTTTTTACCACATAGAAACATAGAATTCATAGTTTTTAAAAGAAAAAAATAGACGTTTTACTTTTCACATAGATTTCTATGTGTAAAATAGTACTATTTCTATTTATTCTTTAAATGACCCACATCACTCTATGATTCTATGTGGTTCATTTTTTTTTCAATAAGTATTCCTTTAAAGCTGAAGTATTCATAATGGAATTTAACCGCAAAGAGCGCAAAGCATTTCGCAAGGTTCGCAAAGTAGTAAACTAGGTACGCTCTTTTTTCTATCAGCATTAATAGGCGAAATAAAAAAATTAGGAGGCTTTTAGATTTAAAATTAAGTGTTTTTTGAAAACCAAACTTGTAACAAAAATTGTATTTTCGTGACAAACTTACATGATGCTAAAATTATTCAAAGAAAATATTAAAATTGCGTTGGGTTCGATCAAAACGCAATTGCTGCGTACCATTCTTACGGTACTGATTATTGCTATTGGAATCACGGCTTTGGTGGGAATTTTGACCGTGGTGGCGGCTTTAGAAAATCAAATTTCGTCGGATTTTGCCTCGATGGGCGCCAATACTTTCAACATCAATCAATACGAAAATACAACGAGAAACCGTGGCGGCGGCGAACGAGAAATCATCAACCCGATTATCTCCTACCCCGATGCCGTGGCGTTTAGAAACAAATACAAATATCCTTTTACCGAAACTTCGATTTCGTTTACCGCAAGCTCGGCCGCCGAAGTGAAATACGGGAACACCAAAACCGATCCCGAAAACAAAATCGTAGGCGTAGACGAAATGTATGCCGTGAATTCGGGATTAGAATTTAGTGCTGGGCGTAATTTTACGAGTTTCGATATTGCCAACAATGCGTTTGTGTGTGTGGTTGGTTCGGATTTTGAGAAAGGACTTTTAAAGGATGTTAACCCAATTGATAAAATAATTTCAATTCGCGGGGCCAAATTCAGAGTCATTGGTGTACTCAAAGAAAAAGGCTCGACTTTTGGTAACAGTCAGGATTTACGTGTGTTGATACCGATCCAAGTGGCGCGTTCTCTTTTCAGCGCACCCAATATCAATTACAGTGTGAGTGTAATGGTAGGCAAAAAAGAATTACTCGACCAAGCCGTAGACAACGCCACTAGCGTAATGCGTCGCGTGCGAAAATTAAGCCCAGTAAAAGACAACAATTTTGGGGTAGTGCGCAGCGATGATTTGATCAACCGTATTTTAGGCATCACGCAATATTTAGGTGTAGCTGCCTGGCTCATCGGGGTGATTACCATTTTTGGTTCTTCCATCGCCTTAATGAATATCATGATTGTTTCGGTAACCGAAAGAACCCGAGAAATTGGCGTTCGAAAAGCCTTAGGCGCCAAGAAATCGACCGTTGCGATTCAGTTTTTCATAGAGACGCTACTCATAGGACAAATTGGTGGACTCGTTGGCATTATCTTCGGAATCCTAATAGGTTTTGGAATCGCTAGCGCCATGGATTTTGCCTTCGTCATCCCTTGGGGCGCCATATTCGCTGCCTTTGCTACAAGTTTTATGGTAGCCATTGTTTCTGGACTCTACCCTGCCGTAAAAGCTTCAAAACTCGACCCAATTGAGGCATTGCGATATGAATAAGTATTTGGGCGTGACCCCATAAAAAAAGGGACCCACTCAGCAATCGTGCTAGTGGGTCCCTTTTTTTATGCGGTCGGGCTATACGCGCTACTTCGGTAGCCAGCTGCTATCCCTCACGCGGAACGAAAAGATTTATGATCATAAATTTGAGCTCAAAATATCAATAGGAATGGGCTTTAGCCCATTCTGTATAATGAGTTTTGCATTGGGCTTTAGCCAAAATCTACTATGATTTTAGTTCAACAACTCCACTTACAAAGAAGCCAAAATCATCCTATAATTCCCGTAAATGTCTTTTTTCAACTCTACCTTTTGAAAGCCTAAAGTCATTAACAAATCAACCGTTTCCTTACCCAAATACTGATTGATTTCAAAAAACAACTTTCCGTTTGAACGCAAACTTTTCAATGCCAACTCCCCAATTTTTCTGTAAAAAATCAAAGCATCATCATCGGCTACAAACAAAGCCAAATGAGGCTCATATTCCAATACATTGTTCTTTATTTCTTGCTTTTCCATATTCCGAACATAAGGAGGATTCGAAACAATCACATCATAACTTTCCAACAAATCGGCTGTTTCTAAAATGTTTTGCAGCATAAAATGCACTTCCACTCCATTTAACTTCGCATTGCCTTTAGCAACCTCCAAAGCTTTTTCCGAAACATCAATAGCTGAAACTTTGGCCTGAGGCAACTGTTTTTTCAAACTAATCGGAATACAGCCACTTCCCGTTCCTATATCAAGAATGGAGAAATTATTTGTTGTTTCTCTTTTGCCACAATCCTCAAGAATCCATTCGACCAACTCTTCGGTTTCGGGCCTTGGAATCAACACGTTTTCGTTGACTTCAAAATCCAATCCGTAAAAACTGGTTTTTCCTAAAAGGTACTGAATCGGGATTTCTTTTTTTAAATCTTCTAAAATGCTGTTCCAAACCACGAGTTCGACCTCCAAAAAAGCCAAATCGGGTTGCAATGCCAAATCGATTCGTTTGAGTTGGTGCTTGGCTTCCAAAATCAGATAGAAAAAACTTTCGGCCTCAACTTCCTCATAAATAGAAGAAAGTTCCTGAATAAAATGAGTTCTGTAGGCTCTTATTGTCATAATTTATAGTACTAAATATCGAATCAAATTATTGAGGTGTTACAAATCCTTAAGCATCCAAACCGGACAACTGCTATGTCCCGTATTGCCCATAGCACTGCACAAGTACTCAAAACCTGTTTTCTTATACAACTTTTGAGCGGAATGCATAAACGGCATCGTTTCGAGATAGCATTGCTCAAACCCAAAGTCTTTGGCGGCTTGCAAACAAATAGCCATCATTTCGCTTCCAATTCCTTTTCCGCGGGTAGCAGGCAAAAAGTACATTTTTTGCAATTCGCAAATGGTTTCCTTTTCATTGGCCAAAGGCGCAATGCCTGCACAACCTACTACTTCGCTATCTTGCTCTACCACAAAATAAACAGAACGTGGCTTACTGTATTCCTCAAACATCAAATCCAAATAAGGGTCTTCGTAAGCGGTGCCTACTTTTGGAATTTCTAATTCATCAAAAACAGCCCTAATTAGCTGCGCCACGGCAGGATTGTCTTTTTTTTCTATTTTTCTAATGGTCCAAGATGTCATTACAGTTTATTTTCTTTGGTTACTCTGACAAAAATAGCATTGTTAATTGACAAATTAGCGAAATCTAACTCCTAAAAAATAGTACTTTTGCATAGTGAACACAAATAAAACTTATATAAAACGTTGCATCGAACTAGCCAAAAATGGCTTAGGCACTACATACCCTAACCCGATGGTGGGAAGCGTAATTGTTGCCAATGGAAAAATTATTGGCGAAGGTTGGCACAGAAAAGCCGGAGAACCTCACGCAGAAGTGCACGCCATTAATAGCGTAAAAGACAAATCGCAATTAAAAGACGCTACTATTTATGTAAGTCTTGAACCTTGCAGTCATTTCGGAAAAACACCGCCTTGTGCTGATTTAATTGTTCGAAGTGAAATTCCTAGAGTGGTTATCGGAACCGTTGACCCCAACCATCAAGTGGCAGGTAAAGGCATAGAACGTTTGAAAAATGCTGGTATTGAAGTGACTGTTGGTGTACTCGAAAAAGAATGCCAAGAACTCAACAAACGCTTTTTTACGTTTCACAACCAAAAACGCCCTTACATTATCCTAAAATGGGCCGAAAGCCAAGATGGTTTCATCGCTCCAAGTTCAAAACCAGATCAGCAAAGAGTCCCAATTTGGATCTCTAATCCCTATTCTCGGCAATTGGTGCACAAATGGCGCAGCGAAGAACAGGCAATTTTGGTGGGAACGCAAACAGTACTTGCAGATAATCCAAAGTTAGATACTAGAGATTGGCACGGACAACATCCAACTCGAGTAATTATTGACCGAGAAGGACGCCTACCTGAGGAAAGTTTTGTTTTGGACCAAAGTGTTCCTACACTGATTTTCACAGCAAACAAACACAATGAAAACAAGGAGAATTGTACTTTTGAAATCCTAGATTTCAATCAAAACATTGTACCACAACTCCTGCAAAGGTTATACGAGCACCGTCTTCAATCTGTTATTATTGAAGGTGGCACCACTACCATTCAGCATTTTATCGATTTGAATATGTGGGATGAAGCACGGATTTTTATTGGAGCAATTTCTTTTCATTCTGGAATAAAAGCACCGATACTCCAAAAAAAGAATCCAAATAAGTCAACTATTGCAACTGACGAACTTTTAATACTTAGCAATCATGATTAATGCCATCATTTTTGATTTTGGAGATGTATTTATCAATCTAGACAAGCAAGCCACGCAAGACCAATTACAAGCATTGGGTCTCAAAGCTTGGAATGAAGAATTGGACGCTTTAAACATCGCTTTTGAAAAAGGCGATTGTACACGAGAAGCTTTTTTAAACGGTTTTCAAAAACAAATTCCCAATGCGAGTCACGAAGAAATTCTTGCAGCTTGGAATGCAGTTTTACTTGATTTTCCCTTGTATCGTTTAGAGTTTTTACAATTATTGTCGCAAAAATACCGCTTGTTTTTGTTGAGCAATACCGATGCTATTCATATTGACACTTTTGAACAAAAAACAGGAAGTTCGTTTTATGGCGCTTTTTACCAATGTTTTGAAAAAGTGTATTTTTCTTTTGAAGTAGGGATGCGAAAACCCGATGCTGAAATTTACTTGCACGTTTTGCAACAAAATGATTTGTCACCCAAAAGAACCTTGTTTGTAGACGATAAAAAAGAAAACACTGATGCAGCTCAAGCTCTCGGACTTCAGGTCTGGAACCTGCAAGTAGGAAAAGAAGATGTAGTCGATTTATTCGAAAAAAACAGCTTGGGATAAAACTTTAAAATGTATCCAAAAAAGCCAACTGCTACTCCTTTAGCCCCGATAGCAGGCATCCTTTTTTATTTTACCCTGTCAGGGTTTTGAACCCTGACAGGGTAAAATAAAAAAAGATATAGCGGATAGCGGGAACCCTTGCCTACTAAAAATGCCTTGGGTTGGGCTCCAAAAAAAACTACTTTTGCATCAAAAAATATCCCTTTTGGAGAAGTACACCTAATGAAAGACACCTACCAAACCATTGCTGCACCCAACGAACCCATATTGTTTAAGGAGAAAAACAGTAAGTTTTTTGGCTATACGTTTCCGATTCGCAGCGAGGAGGAAGTAAAACCCATCATTGAAATACTCAAAAAAGAACATCCGCATGCGGTGCATTATTGCTATGCGTATCAAATTGGGACCGAATCGGTGGTTTTTAGGGCCAATGACGATGGGGAACCGAGTAACACCGCTGGCACGCCAATATATGGGCAAATTCAATCGTTTGGTCTAACGAATATATTGATTGTGGCGGTTCGCATCTTTGGCGGCACTAAATTGGGAGTTGGCGGATTGATTGCGGCTTACAAAACCACGGCTCAATTAGCGATAGAAGCGAGTGAAATTGTAGAGAAAACCATTGATGTTTTTTTCGTAATCACTTTCGATTATAAGAACATGAACAAAGTCATGCGCGTTATTAAAGAAAAGCAACTTCAAATTGTAAATCAAGAAATGGAAATCGATGCCGAAACAAATTTACCGATTGGCAAAATTGAGTGTTGTATTCGAAAAAAAAATGCCGAAATGGTATTCGACATTTTTGAAAATATGTTTGAAATACAAATCGCAAAAAAAGGATAAAATAGTGTTTTTCGTCGATGATTTTTGTCGTTAATCGATGGTTTTCAATAATTCCAAAATATAATCTGGAGGAGCGACTGGACGACCCGTTTTTAAGGACACAAAAACCAACACAAATTCAGCAGTTGTTAACAACTCTTGTAACTCATTATAAATTGCGCACTCAAATTCTATCTTCACAGTCGTCTGACTTTTGAAACGAGTATGCACCGTCAATAAATCATCATACCGCGCCGACTTTTTGTAATTAATATTCATAGAGACTATAGGAAGGGCTATTCCGTTTTCTTCCATCACTTTATACGAAACCCCTTTATTTCTAAGCCATTCCACGCGTCCTATCTCAAAATAAGGGATGTAATTACCGTGATAAACGACTCCCATTTGATCGGTTTCAGAATAACGAACACGTACTTGAACTTGATGATTTTTCATTAGTTATGCTTTAAAAAATTTAAATTTTGAAACGCCCCTTACGACATTTTTTTCTAAAATAATTGTTCAATATATTTTTTTATACAAAAAATTATTCACACTTTTGTTAACCTGAAAATCGCAAAAAAACGACGCCTTTTTTTGCAAAAAAAATCAACTAAAGTTAAAATAATTTCGCCAAATCTATGAATAAAACTGCACAATCGGTATGGGAAAACTGTTTATCTTTTATAAAGGACAATATTCAAGAGCAAGCGTTCAAAACTTGGTTTGAACCTATTAAATCAGTTGAGCTAACCGATAATGCTTTATATATTCAGGTACCTAGTAAATTTTTCTACGAATGGCTAGAAGAACATTACGTGAAATTGTTAAAAGTTGCCCTTACCAAAGAATTAGGTAAGAACGCAAAATTGCTTTACAAAATCAAAATGGAGAACACTTATGGCAACAAGCAACCGTTTACAGAACAGTTGCCAAGTGCCAATCGTGTGGTTATGAAACCACAGGAAGTAGATGCTCCTATCAAAAATTTGAATCCAGAATTGAAAAATCCTTTTGTAATTCCTGGTATTCGTAATTTGAAAATTGAATCCCAATTAAATCCTAACTACAGCTTCGACAATTTCCTAGAAGGAGATTCTAATAGATTGGCTCGTTCTGCGGGTATGGCTGTTGCCAACAAACCGGGTGGAACTTCTTTCAATCCGTTATTAATTTTTGGTGGCGTTGGATTAGGAAAAACACACTTAGCTCACGCTATTGGTGTAGAGATTAAAGACAAATATCCTGAAAAAACGGTTTTATACATTTCGGCCGAAATTTTCACACAACAATATATCGACTCTGTTAAGAAAAACAACCGTAACGATTTCATTCACTTCTATCAATTAATCGACGTGTTAATTATAGACGATGTTCAGTTTTTATCTGGAAAATCAGGAACTCAAGATGTATTTTTCCACATCTTCAATTATTTGCATCAAAACGGTAAGCAAGTAATTTTGACTTCGGACAAAGCTCCTGTTGATATGCAAGATATTGAGCAACGTTTGTTGTCTCGTTTCAAATGGGGATTATCTGCAGAATTACACCAACCAGATTACGAAACTAGAATTTCGATTCTTAAAAACATTTTGTATCGTGACGGTGTTGACATTCCTGATGACATCATTGAGTATGTTGCTAGAAATATCAAATCAAACGTTCGTGAATTAGAAGGCGCTATCATTTCGTTAATCGCACAATCTTCTTTCAACAAAAAAGAAGTAACCATCGAGTTGGCTAAAAGTGTGGTGGAGAAATTTGTCAAAAACGTCAAAAGAGAAATCTCAATCGATTATATTCAAAAAATTGTTTCGGATTATTTCCAGCTGGATTTAGAAACCCTACAATCTAAAACCAGAAAAAGACACGTGGTTCAAGCCCGCCAATTAGCAATGTTTTTTGCCAAAAAATTCACTAAAGCCTCACTAGCGAATATTGGTTCACAAATAGGCGATCGCGATCACGCTACAGTTTTACACGCTTGTAAAACGGTAGACAACTTAGTAGCAACAGACAAACAATTCAAAAAATTTGTTGACGATATCAACTCTAAATTAACGCTATAAACGCGGATTATGCCTGTAAAGATTTTAATGGTATGTTTAGGCAATATTTGCCGTTCTCCCTTGGCAGAAGAAATATTAGCCTCAAAACTACCAGAGGATCAATTTCTTGTTGATTCTGCCGGAACAGGCTCTTGGCACATCGGTCATGCACCAGACAAGCGCTCCATTGCAGTAGCAGAGCACCATAACCTTTCGATTGCTCACCAAAAAGGGAGACAATTTAGCACAAAAGATTTCGATACCTTCGATTATATCTATGTAATGGACGCCTCCAATTATGACACTGTGATGGAGATGGCCAAAAACGACACCCAGAAAAACAAAGTTCAAATGATTTTGAACGAATTATTTCCAGGAGAAAATGTCGATGTACCCGATCCATACTATGGCTTAGCCAATGGCTTTGAAAATGTATATCAAATGCTAGACGAAGCTTGCGAGGTGATTGCCAAAAAAATCATTGAGAAGCATTCTTAAGTACAATAAGAATTCATACTTACAAGTTAAAGGATAACGCTTAGTATCTTTATTGGGCATAAGAGATTAAAAACACCGCTGTTATTATCGCTCAATTGCAAAAAATCATAGACAAGTTAAGATAGTTTTATAACTTTGTGAAAAACACAGCATATGTCAGTAGTAAAAAATTTTTCAGACTTAGACTTGACAAAAACATACACCTATTCCGATTATTTGCTATGGCAATTTTCAGAGCGAGTGGAGCTAATCAAAGGATTTATTCGTAAAATGAGCCCTGCCCCAAGCCGAAAACATCAAACAATAAGTTATAATTTAACATTGAGCATAGGGAAGTTTTTTCAAAATCATCCTTGCAGTGTTTTCGTTGCCCCTTTTGACGTAAGACTTCCGATTGCCTCTTCAAAAAAAGATACGACTGTCGTACAACCCGATTTGTGCATTATTTGTGATGAAAACAAATTAGATGACAAAGGCTGCAACGGCGCACCAGATTTAATTGTAGAAATATTATCACCCAACAACAGCAAGCATGATGTAGATACCAAATTCAGTTTATACCAAGAAAGTGGCGTAAAAGAATATTGGATAGTAGAACCCGAAGAGTGTTTTGTTTTAGTGTACACGTTACAAAACGAAGAATACATCGGATTAAAACCCTTTTCTGAAGGGCAAATAATTAAAAGTCCACTGTTTTCAGAAATGCAAATTACAGTTGACGAGGTATTCAAAAGAATAAACAAAGAAAACCACTAAATGAAACCAACTCTTTCGCTAGGAAAATTATACTTAATCCCAACCACTATGGGCGATTGCGACCCAATGGATGTGTTACCGCAAACCATCAAAAGAAGCATCGATTTTATTGACCATTACATTGTAGAAAACGAAAAAACGGCAAGAAAATCAATCAAAATAGTACAACCCGAAAAAAAACAATCAGAACTCGTACTTTTTACCCTAAACAAACACACCGAAACCAAAGAACATTTGGCTATGATTCAACCCTTGCTTGAGGGAAAAAACATGGGACTCATGAGCGAAGCCGGTTGCCCTGGTGTAGCCGATCCCGGAGCAGTAATTGTAAAAATCGCACACGACAAAGGCATACAAGTCGTTCCGCTGGTTGGCCCGTCCTCTATCCTACTAGCCCTTATGGCTTCTGGTATGAACGGACAAAGCTTTACCTTCAACGGCTATTTACCTATCGAAAAAGAGGAGAAAAAAACGGCCTTGAAGTTTTTAGAAAAATTATCTTTCGACAAAAACCAATCCCAAATTTTCATCGAAACCCCATATCGCAACAACAAACTACTCGAAGATTTGATTCAAATCCTACATCCCGAGACCCATCTTTGCGTAGCGACCGATATCACTTTGCCCACCGAATACATCAAAACCAAAAAAATTAACGCTTGGAAAAAAGAAAAAGTAGACTTACACAAGCGTCCTAGTATTTTTATTTTGCACAAAATGTAACTTTGTTTGTTTTTTATTACATTAGCAACATTAACTAATACTATAACTAATGAAAATCACCAAACGCGATGTGTCTGTTTTTATCTTCGGCATGTTAACATGGATGGCAGTTGAGATCATTTACGATTGGGAAGGTCACAAAAAAAGTTTTAATGAAGGCTATCAACAAGGAGAAAAAGCCTTCAAATAATTCAAGTAACCTGTAATTAAAACTTACAGGTTTTTTTTATTTTCAAAAATAGAAGCAGAAAAAATAGGCTTATCAGGAAACATCGTCCCGTGATCCGCTCTATCTTTACTGCCGAACCCCGGCAGCAAAGGATGCCACTCCTCCCGGGGCTAAAAGACAAAAACGAAACCTTGCCCACATTTAAAAAACCAAATCCTTTTACAACCCATCACGGCTACTATTTTAAACTCCAAGGCTTTTAAAAATAGTCCGAAAAAACAAATCGGTATCTCTTTAAATTCTTATTTTTGTAACAAAATTTAAAACTAAAGTTAGTATGCTCATCATAGGAATTGCAGGAGGAACCGGAAGTGGAAAAACAACAGTAGTACATCAAATCATGAATGAACTACCCGATGCCGAAGTGGGTATCATTTCTCAAGATTCTTATTACAAAGAAAACAAAAACATGAGTTATGAGGAGCGTTCCAACATCAATTTTGACCATCCTAGAGCCATCGATTTCGAGCTCTTAGTAGCACATTTAAAAGAACTAAAACAAGGTAACATCATCGATCAACCTGTTTACTCTTTTATCAAACACAACAGAACCGACGATGTAATCATCACACACCCAAGAAAAGTGATGATTGTAGAGGGTATTTTAATATTTACCAATCCGGAATTACGTGATTTATTCGACATCAAAGTCTATGTCCATGCCGATTCAGACGAACGACTAATTCGTAGATTACGCAGAGATATTTCCGAAAGAGGTCGCGACATGGAAGAAGTATTGAGCCGTTACCAACACACACTTAAACCGATGCACGAACAATTCATCGAACCAACCAAAGCCCACGCCGACATCATTATTCCTAATGACAAGTTCAACACAGTAGCCATTGATGTGGTTCGTGCCGTAATTAACCAACGTATTTTGTAAACCAACAATTTCCTATTCCTAATATCTAGCAATGAAAAATCCCTATAAAGATAAAAAGTGGTTCAAATTACTCAGTAACAAATACATCTGGGTATCCTTGTTTTTTATCGTTTGGATGACTTTCCTAGACAATTATTCTTATTTTGATCACCGAATTCTAAACAAAGACATTGAGGAATTGAAAGAAAATAAAAAATACTACGAAGAAGAAATAAAAAAGGATAAACAACATATCCAACAATTACATAATTCTGAACAAATAGAAAAATACGCTCGCGAAAAATACTATATGAAAAAAGATAGCGAAGACATCTATATCATAGAATTTGAAGGCGATAGCATTATTAAAAACGACCCAAACTAATACAACTACAATGGCGCAAAATCTATTTGAAGATTTCAATGCTGTTTCGGCTAAACAGTGGAAACAAAAAATCCAATTTGAACTCAAAGGTGCCGATTACAACGAAACAGTGATTTGGAATTCCCCAGAGGAAATAAAAGTAAAACCATTCTACGACAAAGAAGATTTAAAAGGTAGTGCTAGCATTAGCACCCAAGCAACTGCCTTCAGTATTTGCCAAAACATCTTTGTACACGATTTAGACAAATCCATCGAAAGAGCTTTAGATACACTACAACGCGGAGCAACTAGCCTCCGATTTACGATTCCTAATGAGAATATTGCTGTAGAAAAATTACTTGCAGCACTTCCTTTAGCAACAACAACTCTTTATTTTCATTTCCAATTTCTTTCAATCGATTTCGTTGCAAAAATTGATCAAATTGCAAAAGAAAAAGAAGCTACGATTTTCTGCTTATTGGATCCTATCGGACAATTAGCCCAAGACGGCAATTGGTTTTCATCAGCAGAAAAAGACAATTTCGAAATCCTTAAATCGCTTTTTAACA
This sequence comes from Flavobacterium sp., assembly GCF_027531905.1. Lineage (GTDB taxonomy): Bacteria > Bacteroidota > Bacteroidia > Flavobacteriales > Flavobacteriaceae > Flavobacterium. The sequence continues at coordinate 17,147 of NZ_JAPZSU010000014.1, forward strand.
GTAACCAAAATTGCTCATTATTAAGTATCAATATGGGATTGTATCAAAATGCAGGAGCCACTATGGTTCAGGAATTAGCCTATGGTTTAGCACATGCCAATGAGTATTTCAACCATATCCCGAATGGCAAGAAAAGTGTGGTGTTTCAAGTCGCCATAGGAAGTAACTACTTCTTCGAAATTGCAAAATTAAGAGCCTTACGTCAACTTTTTGAAATCGTATCCAATGCCTATGAATTGGATATCGATTGTCATATTCTAGCCACTCCAACTAAAAGAAACAAAACGATTTACGACTACAATGTCAATATGTTACGAACTACTACAGAATGCATGAGTGCCATTTTGGGAGGAGCAGATGCAGTTGCCAATTTGCCATATGACGCCTTGTATCACAAAGACAACGAATTTGGAGACCGTATTGCTAGAAATCAATTGTTGATTTTGAAAAACGAATCGTATTTCGACAAAGTCAACAATCCAGCTGACGGAAGTTATTATATAGAAAGCATCACCCAACAGTTAGCAGAAAAAGCACTTCAATTGTTTAAAGACATCGAAAAAAATGGTGGTTTCTTAAAGCAATTGAAAGAAGGTACCGTCAAAAGAAAAATCCAAGAAAGTGCCGACAAGGAGCAAGCTTTATTTGATACTGGTAAAAAAATATTATTAGGAACCAACAAACATCCCAACCAAGCTGACCGAATGAAGCACGATTTGGAATTGTTTCCTTTTGTGAAAATCAATCCACGAAAAACACTGATTACCCCGATAATCGAAAAACGTTTGGCCGAAAAAATCGAACAAGAACGACTCGCAACTGAGTAAGCTTATTCTATCCAAAACGTTTCACCATTACTATTCAGCCATGAAAAGAAAAGACCTTCAATATATTACCTTAGACCATTCCGCAAAAAGTGCTAGTTTACCTAGTCACGAGCCTTTCCTTACAGCGGAAGGTATTACGATTCCACCTACCTATTCTGAAAAAGACATTGAAACCTTAGAGCATTTGGACTTTGGGGCTGGTTTTGCGCCCAACTTACGTGGACCATATGCGACCATGTATGTTCGTAGACCGTGGACGATACGACAATATGCGGGCTTTTCTACTGCCGAAGAAAGCAATGCTTTCTACCGACGCAATTTAGCCGCGGGTCAAAAAGGATTGTCCATTGCTTTTGATCTTCCTACGCACAGAGGCTATGATTCCGATCACGAACGTGTGGTTGGAGACGTTGGAAAAGCAGGTGTAGCCATTGACACCGTGGAAGACATGAAGGTATTGTTTGACCAAATTCCACTGCAAGAAATGTCGGTTTCTATGACTATGAATGGAGCCGTTTTGCCAATTATGGCTTTTTATATTGTAGCAGCAGAAGAACAAGGCGTAGCTCCAGAACACCTTTCTGGAACGATACAAAATGACATTTTAAAGGAGTTCATGGTGCGAAATACCTACATCTATCCTCCTACTCCTTCTATGAAAATTATAGCTGATATTTTTGAATTTACCAGCAAAAAAATGCCCAAATTTAACTCTATATCCATCTCTGGTTACCATATGCAAGAAGCGGGAGCTACCGCAGATATTGAGTTGGCTTACACCCTAGCCGATGGCTTAGAGTACATTCGAACGGGTTTAGCCACCGGAATGAAAATTGATGAATTTGCGCCAAGATTATCTTTTTTCTGGGCCATTGGAATGAATCATTTTATGGAAATTGCCAAAATGCGTGCTGGTAGAATGCTCTGGGCCAAATTGCTCAAAGAATTCAACCCTGCGGATGAAAAATCATTGGCCTTGCGAACCCATTGTCAAACTTCTGGCTGGAGTTTAACCGAACAAGACCCTTTTAACAACGTAGCACGAACCGTAGTCGAAGCGGCTGCAGCTGCTTTTGGAGGCACTCAATCATTACATACCAACGCACTAGACGAAGCCATTGCTTTACCAACTGATTTCTCCGCAAGAATTGCAAGAAATACCCAAATCTATTTACAAGAAGAAACCCTAATTACCAAAACCGTAGACCCTTGGGGAGGCAGTTACTATGTAGAAAGTCTTACGAATGAAATTGCCGAAAAAGCTTGGCAATTGATTCAAGAAGTAGAAGCCTTGGGCGGAATGACCAAAGCCATTGAGGCCGGTATTCCAAAATTGAGAATTGAAGAAGCTGCCGCTAGAAAACAAGCGCGAATCGACAGCGGACAAGATATTATTGTAGGGGTCAATCAATACCGATTGGAGAAAGAAGACCCTTTGCAAATCTTGGATGTAGACAACCAAATGGTTCGTAAACAACAGTTAGCGCAATTGGAAAAAATCAAAGCCAACAGAGACTCCGAAAAAGTAAAAAGTAGTCTCGAAAAATTGATTCATTGTGCCAAAACCAATGAAGGTAATTTGTTAGAAATAGCCGTAGAAGCCGCAAGAAACCGAGCAACACTTGGCGAAATAAGCGATGCCTTAGAAACGGTTTTTGGACGTTACAAAGCACAAATTAAATCCTTTAGTGGCGTGTATAGCAAAGAAATTAAAGACGACAAAAGTTTTGAAAAAGCCAAGCAACTTGCCGATGCTTTTGCCAAACAAGACGGAAGAAGACCCCGAATCATGATTGCTAAAATGGGGCAAGATGGACACGACCGTGGCGCCAAAGTAGTAGCCACAGGTTATGCTGATGTAGGTTTTGATGTAGACATTGGCCCATTGTTTCAAACTCCTGAAGAGGCGGCTAAACAAGCGGTAGAAAACGATGTGCATATCCTTGGCGTCTCATCCTTGGCGGCAGGTCACAAAACCTTAGTCCCACAAGTGATTGAAGAACTCAAAAAATACGGTCGCGAAGATATTATGGTCGTAGTAGGTGGCGTCATCCCAGTGCAAGATTACCAATTCCTTTTTGATGCTGGAGCGGTTGCCGTTTTTGGTCCTGGAACCAAAATTAGTGAGGCTGCGATTAGTATTTTGGAGATATTGATGGAGGAATAATTGTGTTTTCAAACCTGACAGGTTTTTAAAACCAGTCAGGTTTAAACAATTCTAAACCCACTCTTTAGCTTCGATATACGCTTCACTAATATAGCTTAGGTATTGCACCATACGTGGTGAAGTACCGTAATTTGGTGTTGCGCAATGTGGCAGGGCTTGATGCCAAATCACCATATCGCCAGCAGAGGCGGTAATGGCTTGGGGTTTGAGTGTTGCTAAAGCGTGTGCTCTCGGATGAACACCTTCGGGAATCTCCTCCATCCAAGTAGCAATCTGATGATGAAAACCAGGCACACAATGAAAAGCCCCATCTTGTGGTCCGCAATCAGATAAATAAATCAAGCCTTGCAATCGGAACGGAATGGGTAATTGCAAACTCACATCCCAATGTAAATCACTACCCTTAAAAGAATAACTCTGAGTCACTGGTGGGTTAAAACTTATTTTATCGATGGTTTTGTAAATAGCTTCAGACTTATACAGCTGTTCAAAAGCTTTCTTGATTCTCGCCGAAGCTCTGTTTTTTTCTAACAACGGATGGTCAAAAAAATTAACCATCATTCCGCGTTGTTGGGGATGGCTTTGGTACCAAGTTTCGGGTTGTTCTGGATGCATTCCCAAAAACTCCCAAATCAGCTGTTGGGTTGCAGCACAATCCTCCTTTGAAATTGCATTAGGTAATATAAGATACCCGTTGGTTTCAAAAAACTGCAATTCGTCATCACTTAAAACTGAAGTTTCTTGAGTGACCGATTGAATAAGTTTTCCTTCTTTTTCTTGCACCCAACTTTCAAATTCTTCAATAGAAGGTTTTTCAAAGTACAAATAATGCAAGGCTTCATCAATTCCGACGCCTCTTTTGTATAAATATTCTATTTCATGTGTCCAGTTTGAGGTCGTTTCTTTGACTCCTAAGGCTCGATTTCTGAAAGCAACAAGTAAGTGATTGGTGTTCATAAGTAAATCATTAACGCTATATCAAATATAACAAATGCAAAATGCTTCATAATCTTAGATGTACTAAAGTCCAACTTTTTAGTTATGAAATCTGATTTTACGGTGTGAATCATAAAAAAAACCAGCTCTAAAGCTGGTTCTCTCATTTCTTCTTGACAATTTTATCCGATTTCTTCTTCTTTGATTTTTCCTTTGGCTTTAGCAAATCCTTTTTGGCTTTTAACCGCTTGGTTACTTCATCAATTTCGAAAGAATCGTTTGCAAAAGAGGCTAATTTTACTTCTTTCAATACTTTTATGGCCGCTTTTATCTTATATTGACGTTCCAACAATTGTACTTTTTTCAATAAAATCGCCATTTTGTCAATCCCTTTAATCGTTAAGGCAAAATCAATTAATTTAGAAGCTTCTTCATAATCTTCATTCAAAAGCAAGGTTTCTAAATAATAAGGATAAACCGACACGGCATCGATATTAATCGCTAATGCTTCTTGAAAATAGTTTTTTGCTGCTTCGTAATTTTGCAATTGCTCTGTTTGAATTCTTCCATGCAAACACAAAGCAGTTGTGTTTTTTGCATCGTATGACATTGCATAATCCAAAGATTCAATTGTTTCTTCTAAAGAATAAGGATAGTTATCCAAGGCCTGAAACAAATATTTATCTGTATTTTTCATTTTTTAATTCGTTTTTTAATTGCTGTCGTACAGCTTTAAATTTCTTCTCAGTTTTGAGTTTTTTAAAATCAGAACCTTCAAACGTTCGAATTGGATTTCCGCGTTCTACTGCTAGTTGATTAGTCCATTGACTTTGAAATTGTTGTTTCAAAAGATGCAATTGGGCTTCATTTAGTTTTAGCAACAAACGCTCCGTAGCCAATTTTTTATTTTGATGTTGCGAACGTGAATCCATGCTAACCACACTAATTCCCGTTGGTACATGTGTCGCTCGAATCGCCGAACTTACTTTATTCACATGTTGACCACCAGCTCCCGAACTTCGCATTGCTTGATACTGAATGTCTTTTTCAGAAAAAGCACGAGATGGAATCGTATCTATTTCGAAAATTCCAATAAACCAATTACTACGTTTGTGAAACTTTCTAAAGGTACTTTTCCCAATCCATTGAATGGTTCCCACCCATGATTCCTTAAATTCAGAAGCATCTTTTCCAATAATTTGGACCATTGCCGAAGCTACTGTTCCATTTTCGGAACCTGCTTCGTGCTGCAAAACAGTCGCTTTTAATTGTAAAGTTTCTGCTTCTTGCAACACTTTTTTCAGGACTTGAGCCACTACCCAAGTGCATTCCGCAGGTCCTCTTCCCGATGTTATTTGTAAAATCTTTTCCATCTTATCGGTCCATTCTAACAATTTTTGGTGTAAAAGTGCCTAACACATCCACCAAATCCGTTTGCAAATTCATCACCGTATGAATGTTTTTATACGCCATTGGTGCTTCGTCAATATTGCCTCCGATTAAGATAACATCATTATCAGCCAAAACTTTTTTAACCTGACTTTGTGTAAAAGTAGCTTTGCATTTCGCTCTCGAAAACAAACGTCCCGCTCCGTGCGAAGCCGATTGCAAACTTTCTTCATTCCCTTTACCCATTACAATAAATCCTGGCGCCGTCATCGAACCCGGAATGATTCCTAATTGTCCTTTAGCAGCTGGCGTGGCTCCTTTTCGGTGTACTATACATTCTTTGCCATCAACCATTTCTTTCCAAGCAAAATTGTGATGATTTTCGATGGTTACCACAATGCGTTTTCCTAACGCTTTAGCTAATCTTCTGTGAATATCTTCATGACAAGCTTTGGCATAATCGCCTGCTAAATTCATAGCCAACCAATACTCTTGACCATCATGTGTATTCAAATCCAACCAAGCCAAATGTTGTACATTTTTGGGTAACGGACATTGTTTACTTGCCAAATACGTGTAATGTTTGGCGATATTGGCACCCAAGCCGCGTGAACCGCTATGCGATAAAACTGCCACGTATTCTTTGGCTTCCAACTTCCATTCAGGTAAGGGATTGTCTAATTTCACCATTCCGAATTCCACAAAATGGTTTCCTCCGCCAGACGAACCTAATTGCTTGTACGCTTTGTCTAACAACTGTTTTACAACTGGAATAGTTTTGAATTCGTCTCGGTAAAAGACTTCATGATCGACTTTAATCTTATGTGTTTCACTCATTCCAAATTTGGTATTGTCTTTCAAAATGGCTTGCAATTGATGGTCTTTTCCTTTAAGAAAAGACGCAGGCAAATCGAAAATCGATAAGCTCATTCTGCAACCAATATCTACTCCTACACCATACGGAATTACCGCATTATCTGTGGCTAAAACACCCCCAATTGGCAATCCGTAACCAGAATGTGCGTCAGGCATTAAAGCACCTTTTACCGAAATAGGCAATTTTAAAGCGTCGTACAATTGAAACTTTGCTTGTTCGTCAATTTCGTTTTCTCCAAAGATGGAAAAAGGGGCTCGAGTCGTTTTCAATTGATTGAATTTTACTTGAACGGGATTGACTAAACCTTCAGCTACTTTTCCCCAAGTACCGTCTCCTTTGAATTTTTCTGGATGTAGCAATACTTGTTTAGCTTCGGTTAAAATACTTTCCTTTTTCTCTTTTTTTCGATATCTGTTGATTTGCCCTAAGGCAATATTTATGGCATTATTTTTTGGGAAGCCTAATTTGATTAAGTCTTTCCCGGATAGTTTATTTCCCATGATTATTTTAAAAATGATTCATAACAATGCGCAAAAACTTACCAAGAAGGCAGAGCAATAGCACATTGCATTTTTTTTGAATACGTTTCGGGAAAATTTTTGAAGGTTCTAGAATAAACAAAAAAAAGCCCGAAACTAAATGTCTTCGGGCTTTTTCATATATGTTATTTTATCTATGATTGTGTGAAGCCGCGAAGAAAAGCCACACCAGTTCCAACTGATGCAATGCTTTGAGGTAATGATTTAAATACAAACATTTTCTTCGCTGTTAAAAGGTTACTAATTTTCTGCCACAAAGATTTATTTTAATTTTTTAATTTTCCTAATTAATTTTGCATTTTTTTTAAATAAATAGCACAAAAAACTAATAATCAACATTTTAAATTTATAAAATAAATTATAAATATTGTTTAAAAATGGTTCTAAACAAAAAAAGCTATGAATTAAATCACAGCTTTTTTAAAAAATAATTGTAAAATTTTTAAATAGAATGTACTGTTGCATTATTGTTTGCCACAATAATTGAGGTGTCATACCCTCCAAAAGCTTTTAAATAACTTCGCAATGAAGTTCCATAAGCATCCCGGAAATACTTTTTACCATTGTACCTAAAAAATTTCTTTACAGATCCTGCACCAGCTAAATGAGCTGCTGCCAATATGCCCGACTCGGTAATTAGAATTCCATCGATAACACTTCCTTCGTGTTTTTCGATAACATCTTCAAGAAGATGTTTGTTTTTGGATAGAAGTGCTACAAACGCTTTCTCTTGCAAATCTGGACTGTTTAAAAACTTTTTAGGGCTTTTAACACCGACTGCTTTTAGGGTTTGTACTCCAAATTGATATTTTCCCAAATATCCCAAAGAATTTACTTTTTTATATTTACCTCGAGATTCTTTGTGAGCTACTGCTTCTTTAAAACCAATGAACTCATTTTTGGTAAAGGCAATGTCTGAAATAGACGTTTCGGTGGAAGGAAAAGCTGTTGTTGTAGTTTCCTTTTCTACAGGTTGAGCCACTGGACTGAGGCTCTTTTTTTCGTTTTTGAAACTTAAGCTCAAAAAGGCAATAATACCTAGTAAACCTAAGAAAAAATACCATCTCTTTATCATAAATTGAATTTCTTCACACGCTGTCACCCTGTGAAATTTCTATGCGCAAAGATACCACTTTAAAAAAGGAGACTGAAAAACAGTGAGTTAAAAATTGTTAAAAGTAAAAGGTGTGTGCCTTAAAACCAGTGTGAGTGCTATATGACAAAGTTGGAGCAGGTACTTTTATGGTGTTAAAAACCGAAAAAAGGGTCTTTAGAAAAGAATTTTTAGTAGTAATTTTCGTTAGATCAACATCAAAACTGAGATAAAACTGTCTGTATCGCTGATCTGTTGGATCAATTCCTGAGCGCATCCCGTCAGCGCCGTATCCAAATGCTAGGTTCAACCATTTTGGAATTTTAGACCCTTTAAAAAAAGAATGCATATTGACCGATAACCAATAGGTTTGTCCATTGTAATCTTTAAGCAACTGCTCTGAAAAAGTACTGCCTAATTTATTGGGATTTTGTGCTGCAAATGAAGTCGTGTGAAAAGAAAACTTTGGGGTAATTCGTTGTTCCTTCCAAAGCAACTCTTGCGAAACGTAAAGTCCAGTTCCAAGTGCATTGGCCACAATATCACCAGATGAAGCTCCCCATTCAGCAGAAAAGCCATCCATCATTTCAACTATAGACAAAAAGGCAAATCCTAAAGTAGCGCCATAAATCAGTTGATCTTGTTTCCGAACACCACTCCATTGCAAAGCTTCGGAACCAAAACGTCCCAAATGATAAGCAGAATATAAATGTCCTATTTTGTCCATCTGCAACCACTCGGCATTGTCGTTAATAAAGTGAAAATTTGATTTAGGATAATCCGCGTACCAGAGTTGATTCAGTCCCACCAAAGTAGCACCTCCCAACACCGTTTCGGTAATGATAACAGCGTTTCTTCTTTGAATATTTAAAGAATCGGATGGGGTAAAAAAAGAGTTTGGAGCCTCTTGTGCAAAAAGCCCAAAAGTGCTCCAAAAAAAAAGTAGCAATCGAAACATCGTATTTCGAAAGGAAATGATTATCGTTTTACACCTTGATTGTTGATCCAATCTGAATACTTTTTAGCATTAACATTATGTTCTGGCAACGTGGCTGCAAACTCATGATATCCAAAACGATCTACACTAGCACAAAAATAAAGGTAATTGTGTTTTTCGGGTGCCAAAACCGCTTCGAGTGCCGTGATATCAGGCATAGCAATTGGACCTGGAGGCAAGCCAATATTCTTATAGGTATTGTAAGGCGAATTCAAGAACAAATCATTGTAAAAGACGCGTTTTATCACTTGATTAAAATCATTGCTTTTCTTTTTTAAGGCAAAAATCACTGTAGGATCTGCTTGTAAAGGCATTTCTTGCTTCAAACGGTTCAAATAGACTCCTGCGATACGAGGTCTTTCGTCTTTTTTAACCGATTCTTTATGAACAATAGAAGCTAAAATCGTTGCTGTAACAGGAGTTAAACCTTGTTGAGCCGCTTGTTGGGTTCTTTTTTCATTCCAAAAAGTACGGTATTCTTTGATCATTTTATCACGGAACTTTTCAGCTGTAATATTCCAATATACTTCATAAGTATTGGCAATAAACATTACAAAAACATTATCCTCTGTAAAACCGTTTTCTTTAAGAAAAGTAGAATCTTTGAACGTAGTCAATAATGACAAACTATCTGGTTCGATTTGTGAGCCCACACGACCTGCTAAGTTTTCTAAACGCTCTTGGTTGTTGAAAGCCAATTTCACAGGTTCATTGATTCGCATGGTTTTTACCAAATCATAACTACTCATTCCGTTTTTAAGTAAAAATCGTCCTGACTTCACATTTTCTGGATAACTCGTTTTCCCAGCTACCAATTCAAATCGTTGCATGTCTTCAACATAAGGTGAAATGAGTTTTTTGACTGCCTCATAATCAGAACCCGTTGGAACATAAACGTATACTTTCTCTTCTGTGAATTTAGTATTGACACTAAAAATTTGACGAATCAATACAAAACCGTACACTAATAACACAGCGGCAACTACTACAGCTCCGATTGAAATGATTTTTTTTACGTTCAAAATATAAAACTTTAAAATTTATGATTAATTAACTGAAAGATAGCCTCGTCTTTGTAAGAACCATTTACTAAAATCCAATCTTTTTTTGTTCCAATTTTTTCGAAGCCAAATTTAGTAAAAAGAGCAATACTAGCGGTGTTTTCAACGCTTATATTTGCATAAAGCTGATGTAAATTCAAGTCATAAAAAGAATACCGAATCAAAAGTTCTAAAGCTTCAGAACCTATTTGCTGATTTCTATTTCCTGCTGACTGAATAACGATTCCAATGCCTGCTTTATTATTTTTGGGGTCAAATTCAAACAAATCAATGAGTCCAACAGCAGGAAAATCTTGGTCTTTACATATCGCTAATCGCAATTGCTTAGCTTCGTAAATATCTTGGTGCGCATTTTCTAAATACTGCTTGACCAAGAAGCGACTGTAGGGCGTTTGCGTATTGCTCACTTCCCAAATACTTTGGTCGTTTTCCATAGCATATACAAACTCCAAGTCATTGGGTTCTAAAGCTCGTAAATAAATGGTATTCCCTTTTAATGTATTCATCAAGATGTTAGAATAATTAGATTTCGATTTGGCCTTTGAAGACGAATTGAGCAGGTCCTTTTAAGAATACATTGGTATACTGACCTCCTAATTGCTCAAAAGACACTTCAAGCTTTCCTCCTTCTACCTTCAAATGAATCGCATTAGAAGCGGTAACTCCCGTTGCATTCATAGCTATTGCAACTGCTGTAACCCCTGTACCACAAGCCAAAGTTTCATCTTCTACACCGCGTTCGTATGTGCGAACTACAAACGTATCTTCATTTATTTGAGAAACAAAATTGACATTACTACCCGCCTTGCCGTACAAATCACTGTAACGAATTGCTGCACCATTTTCCTTTACATTATAATGTTCAAGGTCATCTACAATTTGAACGTGATGAGGCGATCCTGTATTCAAAAAAGAAAATTCAGGCGTGATTTTTAATTCATTTACATCGATCATCTGCAAGGAAACCAATCCATCTGGAGCAACAGTAGCATGATGTAGCCCATCTGTAGCAATAAAAGTTGTGGCATTCTCAATTACATTCAATTGTTTTGCAAAAGCCACTAAGCAACGGCCTCCGTTTCCACACATCGAACTTTCATTCCCATCAGAATTATAGTAAACCATACGGAAATCCGTATCGTTATCATTTTCGAGTAAAATCAAACCATCCGCACCAATTCCAAATCGTCTATCGCATAAACGCTCTATTAGCACAACATCCTCTTTAGGAAAAAAAAGAGAACGATTATCAATCATCACAAAATCGTTTCCTGTTCCTTGGTACTTATAAAAATCTAGTAGCATTTTTAGTAATTTTAATGCACAAAAGTACGATTAATAATGAAAAGTTAAACACTGTTAAAGTGCGTTAAACTACTTTTTTAGTAAAAAGACATCTATTAAATTTGTGACCAAATAACTAATAAAACTAAATTGTATTATGAAAAAATTTTCATCCTTATTTTTGGTATCGTTGCTTAGTGGTGCTACCACTTTGGGAGCTTACAAGCTTTTATTTGAGGGCAATGGGTATTTTTCTAATGACAAAAAAGGCATTGTAACAGTCGCATCAGAAAATTACGGAAGAAATGTAGGTCTCTCAGCAGAAGCAGTCGATTTTACTGAAGCAGCTGACAAAGCCGTTCACTCAGTAGTTCACGTAAAAAATGTATCTCGTAGAACCGTAAGTAATCCTATTATGGAATTTTTCTACGGCTATGGAGGCGGACAATTACAAGAACAAGTAGGAACAGGTTCAGGAGTAATTATTTCTGAAGATGGCTATATCGTAACGAATAATCACGTAATCAAAGACGCTTCAGAAATCGAAATCACACTAAACAATAAAAAGACCTATCCTGCCAAATTAATCGGAACCGATTCTAAAATGGATATCGCTTTATTGAAAATCACTGCCGATGAGAAATTGCCTTATACGGTTTTTGCTAACTCTGATAACGTAAAAGTAGGTGAATGGGTTTTGGCTGTTGGTAATCCTTACAACTTAAACTCAACAGTAACTGCAGGAATCGTTTCCGCCAAAGCTAGAAACTTAGACGCAAGAGGCATACAGTCGTTTATTCAAACCGATGCCGCTGTAAATCCAGGAAATTCAGGTGGTGCGTTGGTAAATGCAAGAGGAGAATTAATCGGAATCAATACGATGATTTCTTCACCAACTGGAAGTTATACGGGTTATTCTTTTGCTGTACCTTCTAATAATGCTAGAAAAATCATTGAAGATTTAATGGAATTTGGAAACGTACAACGAGGCATTCTTGGTGTAGAAGGTAGAGAATTGAATAGTCCAGCTTCTAAAGATTTGGGAATAAAAGAAACGGAAGGTTTTTACATCAATAAAGTAAGTAAAAACTCGGGAGCTGAAAAAGCAGGTTTACAAAAAGGAGACATCATCGTAAAAATTGACAATCAAAACATAGCGACATATGCTGACTTGTCTGGATACATTAGTACCAAACGTCCTAACGACAAAGTGGCTGTCAACTATATTCGTGAGGGTAAAAACAAATCGACCACTGTAACCTTGAGTAAAAACGATTATTTCAGTTCAGAACTCAAAGGAATCGAGGTAGAAAATATTGATGCTGCCGACAAAAAGAAATTCAAAATTGATTATGGTGTAAAAATCAAAGCCATCACCAATGAACGTTACCTACAATATGCCGATGAATTACAAGGCAATATCATTTTGAGTATCGACAATGTAAAAGCTACGAATGTAGAAACTGTTTCAAAAATCATGAAAAACAAAGAGGAGCAACAAAGCATCCGAATAGAAATGATCAACCGAAATGGAGAAATTTTCAGAATAATTATCTAGCACTACATAACAGAAATCCAATAGCCATCACGCTCCAAAGCATGATGGCTTTTTTTTATGAAAAAAAATCACAAAACAGTTTACGAAATCGATTGAAATAGGGTACTTTTGCAAAAAATTTAAAAAACACAACTTTATTTTTTTACAAAAAAACCCATATGAGTACAACACAATTATACGAAAAAGAAGTTACGTTACAAGCCGACAGAAGACGGTCTGGAGTAGAATTAATCAAGATTATTAGTGATTTGTGGTATGACAAATCCATCGAATTGGTTTTATTCAGAAACCATTTGATTGACAGAAATGTGAGCGAAATTCTAAACTTGCACGAATATGCAGGAGAATTTGTTGGAAAACCCATTTCAATTTCTGATTCTGTAGAAATCGCTAGTGTAATTCTAACTTTAGACTTACCGCCTTCTAAATTAGATATCGGAAAATTGACTTACGAATACGGTCTTTTGGACGAAAAATATCCAGACGCTAGACATTTTGTTATTGACAAATTAAAAGAAGCCAAAACAAGTGATGAAATTCAACCAAAAGATGTTGTATTGTATGGCTTTGGACGTATCGGACGTTTATTAGCTCGTGAGTTGATGTCTAAAACAGGTAAAGGTGACCAAATGCGTTTGAGAGCCATTGTAACTCGAGATAAAAACGATGCTACTAGCTTAGAAAAAAGAGCTTCTTTATTGCGTTACGATTCCATTCATGGCGATTTTAATGGTTCTGTTATTGCCGATCTAGCCAACAATGCTTTAATCATCAACGGGACCACCGTTCATATGATTACTGCCAATACTCCAGAAGAAATTGATTATACTATTTACAATATTAACAATGCCTTAGTAATCGACAACACGGGAGCATTCACTACTCAAGAAGCTTTGAGTCGTCACTTGACTTCAAAAGGAACCGATAAAGTATTGCTTACGGCACCAGGAAAAGGAATACCAAATATTGTTCATGGCGTAAACCAAAACGAATACAATCCAGACGAAGTGTCTATTTTTTCAGCGGCTTCTTGCACAACTAATGCCATCACTCCAATTTTGAAAGCCATCGAAGATACTTTAGGAGTTGTAAAAGGACATTTAGAAACCATTCACGCTTACACCAACGATCAGAATTTGGTTGACAACATGCACAAAAAATACCGTCGTGGTAGAGCTGCTGCCTTAAATATGGTAATTACCGAAACAGGTGCTGGTAGTGCGGTTGCCAAAGCCTTACCATCATTAGAAGGAAAATTAACTTCAAACGCGATTCGTGTTCCTGTTCCAAATGGTTCATTAGTAGTTTTGAATCTTGAAGTTAACAAAGCAACTTCTGTCGAAGGCATTAACAACATTATGAAAAAATACGCTTTAGAAGGCGAATTGGTAGAACAAATCAAATACTCGTTGAACAACGAATTGGTTTCTTCGGATATTGTGGGCACTACAGCCCCTTCAATCTATGATAGCAATGCCACTATTGTTTCGAAAGACGGAAAAAACATAGTATTGTACATTTGGTACGACAACGAATACGGCTATAGCCATCAAGTAATTCGTTTGGCCAAATACATTTCAAAAGTAAGACGTTATACTTACTATTAGTAGATAAAACCAACGTTAATTATAATTCAACAAACCATCAAGAGGCAACTTTTGATGGTTTTTTTTTAACTAAGATGAAAGAAAGTAGCAATTCAACAATACACAGTTAACTTAACCGCAAGGTTCGCAAAGATTTACGCAAAGTTCGCAAAGGCCAAGATAACAACTATAAACTACAAACAATAAACAATAAACAACAAACAATTTTTTAAATCGGTAATACCGTTGTACTTTTCACTTCAGAGATGATAAAGAAACTATTGATCAAACTAACCTCGGTCAACACCGATAATTTCTTTTGATGAAAATGATGGTAACTTTCCATATCAGGCAAGACCACTTTTAGCAAATAATCAAAGCTACCCGAAACAAAATCACATTCCACTACTTCAGGTAAATTTAGAATCGCTTCATTAAAGGCTTCCGAGATATCAAACGTTTGTTTTACAAGAGTAACTTGGCAAAAAACGGTCAAGTTCTTCCCTAACTTTTTCTTATTGAGCACCGTAACATATTTATCAATAACTCCCTCTTTTTCAAGACGTTTCACTCGGTCGTGAACTGGTGTTAAAGACAAATTAATTTGGTTTGCAATGTCTTTTAGCGTCAAATGCGCGTTCGCTTGCAAAAGCCGTAAGATTTTTTTGTCGGTTTCATCTATATTCATAATCAAGGTATTTTTTCTAGATGGGATTCTTTAGATAATTTTTCTTTTTAAATCAGAAAAAACGTTTTCGTAAAGAAATATTTAATGCTAAATTACACAAATAAATTAATTTTTTCCTATTTAATGGTAGTATGTAAAAACTTTTTCTTTTTAAATTACTTTTATACTTTCAAACAAGTAGTAATTTAAATCTCTCTCATATGATTATTGGTGTTCCAAAAGAAATCAAAAATAACGAAAACCGCGTAGCTCTTACACCAGCTGGTGTAGCCGAATTCAAAAAACAAGGTCATACCGTATATGTACAAACCAATGCTGGAATCAACAGCGGTTTTGGGGATCAATCTTATATAGATGCAGGAGCATCCATTCTTCCAACTATCGAAGCAGTGTATGACATTGCTGAAATGATCATAAAAGTAAAAGAGCCAATCGCTTCTGAATATCCTTTGATTAAAAAAGACCAATTATTATTCACTTATTTCCACTTTGCTTCTTCTGAGCCTTTAACACACGCAATGTTAGAGCGCGGAGCCGTTTGTTTGGCTTACGAAACGGTAGAAAAAGCAGATCGTAGCTTGCCTTTATTGGTGCCAATGTCTGAAGTAGCGGGACGTATGTCTATCCAAGAAGGAGCTAAATATTTAGAAAAACCAATGAAAGGAAAAGGAATCCTTTTAGGTGGTGTACCAGGTGTTCCTCCAGCGAACGTAGTAGTTTTAGGTGGTGGAATCGTAGGAACTCAAGCTGCTAGAATGGCCGCTGGTTTCGGAGCAAGAGTAACCATTATGGACGTAAGCTTACCACGTTTGAGATATTTGTCTGATGTAATGCCAGCTAACGTAGTAACTCAAATGTCAAATCATTACAACATTTGCGAAGCGGTAAAAACTGCCGATTTAGTAATTGGTGGTGTATTGATTCCAGGAGCGAAAGCGCCTCACTTAATCACTCGCGATATGCTAAAATTAATGAGCCCTGGAACCGTAGTAGTAGACGTAGCTGTTGACCAAGGAGGTTGTATCGAAACTTGTAAACCAACCACTCACGAAGACCCAACTTTCATCATTGATGATATTGTTCACTATTGTGTGGCCAATATGCCAGGTGCAGTGCCTTACACTTCAACTTTAGCGTTGACGAATGCGACTTTGCCTTACGCGATTCAATTGGCCAACAAAGGATGGAGAAAAGCCTGCGAAGAAAACAAAGAATTAAAATTAGGATTGAACGTAGCCAACGGAAAAGTAGTATACCGTGGCGTTGCCGAAGCTTGGGATTTACCTTTGCACGAAGTAGAAAGCGTTCTAGCTGAAGAAGCTGTTTGCTAATTCCTTTTTACAATACATACAAAATCCGTCTCGTTGCAAAACCAGACGGATTTTTTTTATGCTTATTTTGGAGCGGAAAGAATAGGCTTTTTTGTGGTCATCGTCCTGCTCTCCGCTATATCTTTGCTTTTTAACCCAAAAAGCAAAGGATGCCGCTGCGATCAGGGCTAAAAGCTGGAAATTGGCTTTCTTGGAGAGAATTACAAAAATTAGCTTTTATTATCTAGATACTTTACTACTTTCTTATAAAGTTTTACGACAAAATATACAATTGTAATTAGCAAAACTAAAACAAACAATTGCCATAAAAACAAACCTATACTTAAATCATTTATAGTTTTTTCCATTTTTTAATCTACTTTTAGAACAGATAGTAATGCTCATCGTTTATTATTAATGATTGCTAAAAGGATAACCTTATTCACCATTCTTCTTTATTTCTTTTAATTTATATTGATAATATTCCGTTTTAACATCTAAATATTTTTTCACTAAAACATAAGTTCTTATCAAAAAAAGAATAAAAACAATAACAAGTAAACTTGGTATTAAACTTATCGCTACATCTATAAAATTTTCCATAATTATTTATTTTTAATATTTTTTGTTGTAACACAACATATTTTACCTGTTACCTTATCTACTAATAATTCAATTAATTTTCTTTGCTTTATACCAAACTCAAGCCCTTCCATTTTAATTCCGACTAGAATATATCCTGAAATTTGAATTTTGGCAACATCAGTCGAAAATGACGCATCAGATAAAAGCATTGAATTTTGAACCCAATCAAGTCCTACAACAGTATTTGATATAAAAGTTTTGGATTCCCCTTTATCAAACGAATATGGTGTTCCTGAATTAGACACAATTTCAATTGATAAATCAACTATAGGAGTTAATGGGATTGTCTTTGTAGCCCATATTTGGTTTTGAAGAATTCTAAAATCATTACTATCTGAATAATCACTAACTTCAGTTTTTAATTGTTCCATTACTTCTAATAGTCCCGAAAAATTGCTTATTAATACAGGATTTGATATCTCTGATTGAGCAACAATTTCAAAACTATCATTGCCAGTAAACCAATATTCAAACTGCTCTATACTTACATCAGGATTTTGCTTCAAGAAAGCATTAGCCCAATGAGGAAAACTATCATTGCCAAGAATGTAATTTAATCCTTCTAAATTTGGTATAATAGAAACTCCTTCACTATCACTTATTCCTGTACCACCCTCACCAGAACCTCCAGAACCTCCTCCTATAACACTTCCTCCTGCATCAATATATACAGGATCAGGTCCAACTGGTTCGGAACCACATAATCTATAACTTTCATAACCAACACATAAATTACATTGGTCACAAGTGCCACTCGCACAATCACCTGTTCTTGTGCAATGCCAAAACTCAACAAAAATTGTTGTACAATTAAGTTGGGAACTTCTAGAAGTTTTTCCTGAATTTGATAAATTGGATTGATATAAACGGCTAATAGTTCCTTCAAATTTGGAATTAACCCCTTGTTTTAAAGATAATAAATACTCCTTAGTTGGTTTTAATTCTACAAGAATACTTTGCCACCCTTGTTTATAAAACATGGTTAAGTTATAAATATTATTTGATTTTATGTTCTTAGGATGAACTTGAAAGGTATAGGTTGTCTTCTTATCTCTTACTAACTTTTTGATTACGATAGTGTCGATAACAAATTCATTTAATACATGCTTGTTTGTATTCTCTTTTTTAAGTCCCGCATCCAATGTCCCATCAATTTTGAATTTGTTTTCGAAATCCAAAAGTCCTGATTCCTTCTTAAAACGATCAAAAGTAATGTCTTTTTCATTAAAACTACTCTGTTTTTCGAAAGAATCATAACTATCCTTACTACAATTGATAAAAAATAAAAAACAAGCCATAACACTAAGATATAAAGTTGCTTTTTTTCTAAAAGGCTGACTTCTTGTGTGTGTGTGTGTGTGTGTGTAATTTCATAATTATTTATATTTGTTAATAAAATCAAAGATATTTAAATTTAATTAACAAACATATACCCACATTTAGTGATATTTCAATAAAAAATAAATCTTATAAAATTCATTTACTGACAAACTACTTTCTGAGTTTCACAAAATTTAGACAAATTACTGCGAGCAACTAATGCCTATATTCTTTTAAAAATAAAACCTTACATTACATGTTTTCACACCTGCCAATTTTCAAAAACCTATCAAATTAATAATTCAAAAGAACTATTAAAAAATTCACTTTTCTATACAACGGATTAAAATCCGTTGCTACAAAATGTTTCGTTCCTACGGAACTAGCACAACCCAAAAAGAGCCGTAGACTCGGCATATATTATAGGGCTGGACTTCAGTTGCTACAAAATATTTCGTTCCTACGGAACTTGCACACCCCAAAAAGAGTCGTAGACTCGGCATATCTTATAGGGCTGGACTTCAGTCCAGTTAACAGCAAACCATATGAATAAAAGAGCCATAGGCTCGGTCCATTTTATTTTACAAAAAAAAGCAACGGATTACAATCCGTTGCTATAAAAAACATTCTCTCTTTGAGTCTTGTCTATTCTATATAGAACACTACTCCTTCAACACTTTACGCTGCGTAACATAATACACTGGAATTCCAGTAAGCATAATCAGTACGCCCCAACCACAAGTAGAGAATTTGGTAAACAATAACGAAATACAAATTGCCGAAGCAATTACGATATACAAACCTGGCAAAAACGGATAGCCAAACGCTTTGTAAGGACGCTCAGCGTCGGGCATTTTTTTACGCAGAATAAAAATACCGTAGATGGTCAAAATGTAAAAAATCAAAACAATGATGATTACAAAATCCAATAAATCGCCGTATTTGCCTGTCAAACACAATGCCGAAGCCCAAAAACACTGTGCCCAAAGCGCCCAACCTGGTACACTTTTCTCATTCAATTGTGCAGCTTGTTTGAAAAACAAACCGTCTTTTGCCATCGTATAATACACTCGGGAGCCCGCCATAATCAATCCGTTGTTGCAGGCAAAAGTCGAAATCATAATCATCACCGCAATAATCACTGTACCATAATCGCCAAACGTATACTGAGAAGCAACCACCGCTACCCTATCGGATTTGGCTGTAGCAATTTCTTCTATTGGAATAACCGCCAAATACATCAAATTGGTCAACACATAAATAATCGTCACAATGAAAGTCCCTAGAAACAAACTCAAGCCCACATTACGTTTTGGATTTTTCAATTCGGCTGCAATAAAAGTAACTCCGTTCCAAGCATCACTAGAGAATAACGACCCCACCATAGCTGCCGAAATTCCAGTCAATAAAGCCGTTCCTGCAATTGGTGTCCATTGTTTTGTGTCTAAATTATAAGATTTGGTTTCCCATACATCCGTCCAGTTTACGTCCCAAACTTCGGCTTTTGCTGCCAGAATGAATCCAAAAACAATCAAACCAAAAAGAGACAAAATTTTGATAATCGTAAGCACGGTTTGCAACGTTTTGCTGTCTTTTACGCCGCGACTGTTGAGATAGGTTAAGAAAACAATCGTAATAATGGAAACAATTTGAGCCGCATTGAGTTGAAAAGCACCCAAATCGAGTAAAATGTTTTCATCGCTCAACGATGGAACCAAATAAGCGGCAAACTTAGAAAAACCTACACCTACCGCAGCAATAGTTCCAGTTTGAATCACTGCAAAAAAACTCCAACCGAACAGAAACGCAATCAATTTATTATACGCTTCCTTAAGATACACGTATTGTCCGCCAGCATTGGGCATCATGGCACTCAATTCGCCATAACTCACCGCAGCAATCATGGTGATTAGTCCAGAAATAATCCAAATTAAAGTAAGCCAAGCAGCTGAACCTACTTGTCTGGCAATATCGGCACTTACAATAAAAATTCCTGAGCCAATCATAGAACCTACTACGAGCATGGTACCGTCTAAAAGTCCGAGTTCGCGTTTAAAATCTTCGGGTTTGTTGTCTTGCATGGGTTGTTTTTTTGATTTTAGTTGGCTAAAGATATACTTTTTTGTTAAAATTTGAACTTCTTACAAAAAAGAAAAGAACATAATTTACAACTCATTCAATAGAAAGGAAACTGAAAAACTATACTTGTATAACGAAAGAAAATGCAAATACTAATTTTTAAAGAACTACCTCAAAACACAACCCTCTAGAAGAAAAGCAATTGTTTTTTTTAGTATTTTTGAAGATGTCTCCAAAAGGGTACTATGATAACTTATAGCCCCGGGAGGAGTGGCATCCTTTGTCTTTTTTCTTTAAAAAGACAAAGATATAGCGGATCACGGGACTTTGATGGCCAAAAAGCCTCTTGTTACTGCTCCTAAAAATCAACCAATTAAAATTTTAAAATGTTAGAGCGCATCGACATCATCAATAATTTTAATCCCTTAAAAGGAGATTCAGACACTGACACTTTTGTGAGATACAGAAAGAGTAAATGGCTCTTACTCGTGAATGGAGTTTTGGCAGGAATTTGTTTTTTGTTTGTTTTTTTTGCAATTATAAATGAATACTTAGGACTTGAATATCTGCCAAAATGGAGCAAAAGCGGAACAATGTTTCTGGTTTCATTTTCGTTTTTTATTAATCTACAAAGTGAAATTTATAAAACGCTTTTACTACAACATTTGATTAGAATTGAAAATAAAAACAGTAGCCAAATTGAAGAAATAAATTCGAAATTGGAGGCTATTCTTCGTAATATAACCAATACCAAAAAAGGATTACCTATCATTCTACTTGCAATTTTACTAATTATCGGAAGTGTAATCCAAATGCTTTCTGAGGGAGGCTTTCAATATTGGAATTATTTCATACTCCCTTTAATCGTCTTATTGTTTTTAAGTTTTTATAGAACGTTTTCCAATTACAAAGCCTTAAAAGAAAACATTACTACATTTGAAAATCAAACACTTTACACCTAATTCCCTAATGAAAAAACTACTCCTATCCCTATTATTTTTGGTTTTCAGTGTTTCTGCTGCTACTGCACAAACGCAGTTAGAGATGAACGAAAAAGCGTCACTAGATTACAAGAAAGCCGATGCGGAACTTAACAAAGTTTATAAAAAGTTGGTATCGCTTTTGGACAAAAATGAAAAAGTGTTACTCATTCAAGCGCAAAAAGATTGGATAAAATACAGAGATTCGCATTGTAAATTTGAAGCTGACCCTTATACAGGTGGAAGCATAAAACCTTTAATTTTGCTGACTTGTTTGGAGGAAATCACCAGAGAAAGAACCAAACATTTGAAGGAAAGTCTCAAAAATTTAAACCGATAAGACATGGAAACCGTAGACTCCTATTTAGCGAAATTTCCCGAAGCGAGTCAGAAAAGAATGCAGCAAATTAGAGCGCTCATTTTGGAAAAAGCGCCAGAGGCACAAGAAAGTATTAGCTACGGAATGCCCGCCTACAAAACCAATGGGAAGCCGTTGATTTACTTTGCGGCTTTCAAAAATCATATTGGTTTGTATGCCACGCCCTCTGGACATTCGCATTTCGCTGAAGCACTTTCGTCCTACAAACAAGGCAAAGGCTCCGTGCAATTTCCGAATGAACAGCCGCTGCCGCTTGATTTAATCGCTGAAATTATAGCATTTAGAATAGAAGAAAACGCCTCTAAAACGCAGTAAAAAAACCTCATTTCGCTATGACAGCAAAATGAGGTTTTAAAAACAAACCATCTACAAGCAACAAACTAAACTAGTATAGCAAATTCTGCTATTTTTTTAAGCAATCGCGCAAAGCGAAATCAAGATTCTTAAATTGAAAGCGGAATCCCAAATGCAATAATTTATCATTGGATATTCGTCTTCCGGTAAGGACTAGAACCGACATTTCCCCGAGAACCCATTGCAACACAAAAGCTGGAACATTAGGCAACCAAACCGAATAACCATAAATGTAAGCTAGGGTTTTGGAAAAAAGAGTATTTGTGGTACTATCTTCTATTGCCGCATTGTAAGCGCCTTCCATTGCTTCATTTTCTATCGTTTCAAGATAAATTCCGCACAAATCGTGAATATGAATCCAAGGCATGTATTGATTACCAGAACCCAATGCAGAACCGAATCCGTATCGAAAAATTGGAATCATTTTTTGCAAAAATCCTTCATTTTTACCCAAAACCAATCCTGTTCTCACTTTTACAGTTCGGATACCAAGTGCGGCTATGCTATCAGCGTTTTTTTCCCATTCTAGGCATACTTTACCCAAAAAATCGTGCGCTGCTGGTGAAGTTTCAGTACAAATTCCTTCGCCATTCAACGCGCCGTAAATTCCGATTCCAGATGCAGAAATAAAAGCTTTAACATTATTCTTCTTTGACTGTAAAACCGATGCCAATAAAGCAGTAGATTGTACTCTACTATCTAAAATTGCTTTTTTTCGGGTTACCGTCCAACGCTTATCGCCAATGGATTCTCCAGCCAAATGGATGATATAGTCGGCATCCAAAACGGCTTTTTCCTCGATGTTGCCAGTAGAAACATCCCAAGTATAATAAGAAATATCTTCCGTGTTCTCCTTTGGTGTTCGTGTCAATACATTGACTGCATATCCCTTGTTGTGTAACATTTGAGTCAAATATTTCCCAACAAAACCAGTACCTCCTGTCAACAATACCCTCTTTTTCATTTTATTTTTTTTGTGTTATCAAAATAACTTATGCAAACATAGGTTAAAATTTTGTTTAACATTATTAATAATAAGTTAAACAACAGTATCTTTATACTCTAATTTAAACGGAACTAAAATGGCAACTAAAAAAACAGTACTTACCAAAGACAAAATCGTATCATTCTATATGAATCACGTATTGGAAAACAATGAAAAACCAAAATCGATTTATCAATTTGCTCAGCAAAACGGATTTAGCGAAGCCGAGTTTTATACTTTTTTTGGAACACTTGAAGCTATCGAGAAGGAAATCTTCATTCAATTTTTTGATAAAACCATCGAATTGCTAGAAAAAAACCCAGCATATGCTAGTTATGAAATGCGTTCCAAACTGTTGAGTTTCTATTTTACTTTCTTTGAATTGCTTACTGCGAATCGAAGTTATGTTTTATATGCTTTGCAACAGCATAAAAATCAGTTAAAAAACGTAATGATTTTGGCTGATGTTCGTAAAAAATTCAAAAATTATATAGGTGAAATTACCACAGATGATTTCCGCATTCAAATCGAGCGTTTTCAGGAATACCAAGAAAAAGCGACAACCGAGTCATTATGGATTCAGTTTTTACTCACCTTAAAGTTTTGGATGGACGACAGTTCCGCTGGATTTGAAAAAACAGACATCTATATCGAAAAATCAGTAAAAGCTGCTTTCGAATTAATGAACATTACTCCTATTGAAAGTTTAATCGATTTTGGCAAATTTATTTTCAAAGAAAAAATACAAAAACAAGACTAAAAATGCGGTGACTCTCTGCTTGTTGTAACCAACAACAGCACACAAACCCCTTCATTACAGTAAAAAAAATATAAATGAAAACTATAGACTATATTCCTACTTCAAAGATTGAAAGAGCGACCAAATTGGTGCAAACGGGTGCAAAAGTAGGCGTGAATTACCTAAAATATTACGGCGAAAAAATAGTCAACTCAGATTTAACGAGAGATAAACTCAATGAAGACAATGCCGAAGATATTTATGATGGACTAAAAAGCTTGAAAGGAAGTGCGCTGAAAGTAGCACAAATGCTGAGTATGGACAAAAATTTTCTACCGCAAGCTTATGTAGAAAAATTTTCATTGTCGCAGTTTTCTGTTCCGCCGCTTTCAGCTCCTTTGGTACTCAAAACCTTCAAATCGAATTTTGGCAAAACCCCTTATGAGATTTTTGATGAATTCAATGCCGAATCGGTAAACGCAGCAAGTATTGGTCAAGTGCATTTGGCCAAGAAAAACGGAAAAAAATTGGCCGTAAAAATTCAATATCCAGGTGTTGCCAATAGCATTTCTTCGGATTTGGCTTTGGTAAAACCAATGGCGATTCGAATGTTTAATCTACAAGGCAAAGATTCTGATAAATACTTTAAAGAAGTAGAGGACAAATTGATTGAAGAAACCAATTATACGCTTGAACTAAAACAGAGTCAAGAAGTAGTCGCTGCCTGCCAAAAGATAGACAACTTGGTTTTCCCTGCTTACTATCCTGAATTTTCATCCGAAAAAATCCTGACGATGGATTGGATGACAGGCAAACATTTATCTGAGTTCACTGCTGAAAATACCAATCAAGAAACTGCCAACAAAGTGGGACAAGCGCTTTGGGATTTTTATATGTACCAAATTCACGTCTTACGAAAAGTGCACGCCGACCCACATCCTGGTAACTTTTTGGTAGATAATAACCAACAATTGGTCGCATTGGATTTTGGCTGTATGAAAAGCATTCCGAAGGACTTTTATGTGCCTTACTTTGAATTAATCAACAAAGAAATCATCGACAACAAACAGCTTTTTAATGCCAAATTATTTGAACTTGAGATTTTAAGAAAAGAAGACACTCCAGAAGAAATCGCGTATTTCACGAGTATGTTTTATGACTTGCTATCGCTATTCACTTTGCCATTTCAAAATACACATTTCGATTTTTCGGATGAAGCCTTCTTTAACAATATTGCGCAATTGGGCGAGCGATTTGCAAAAGACACCAACCTGCGCAAGATGAATGGTAATCGCGGTTCCAAGCATTTTATTTATATGAACAGAACATTCTTTGGCTTGTATAATTTGATGTTTGACCTCAAGGCTTCCATTGCCGTAAATCAATACCAAAACTATTTATAAAATTGAAAAAAACGCACTTGCCTTCCAAAATATGCGTGGTCTGTAATCGCCCTTTTGATTGGAGAAAAAAATGGGAAAAAGTTTGGGACGAAGTAAAATATTGTAGCGAAAAATGCAAAAGAAACAAAAAGGAATCGTTTGGTTCAAAAATGACCTAAGAATCGCGGATAATCCAGCGCTACAACAGGCTATTGCCGAAAATGAAAGCGTCGTTGGAGTCTATTGTTTTGACCCAAAACAGTATGCAACCACGGCTTTTGGATTTAAAAAAACGGCACATTTTAGAGCACAGTTTACTATAGAATCGGTTCAAGAATTAAGGGCAAATTTGGCAAGCCTTGGCATTACGCTTTTGGTGTATCACGATTCGGTTGCGCATGTCATTCCGACTTTGATTGATTCTTCTATCCAAACTGCGATTTACTTTCAAAACGAATGGACGAGCGAGGAAAAAGTGGAAATCGATAGCCTGAAAAAAAATTGCGGTTCAACTGTAGAATTTGTCGCTACTTATCATCAATTTTTATACCCGCCAGAAGTCATTCCGTTTGCTATAGCCGAAATACCAGCGGTTTTTACACAATTCAGAAATGCTTGTGAAAAAAAAGCTGTAGTCCCAAAAATTGGCAAGCTAACAGTTCTACCCGAGTCCAATACAATTGACATACAAACCACAATTCCTACTTTGGAAGATTTAGGATTTACAACATTTGAAGAAGATCGAAGAACTGCTTTTCCTTTTCGTGGTGGCGAAAATCAAGCTTTAGCAAGAGTGCAAGAATACCTTTGGAACACCCGAAAAATAAGTCAGTACAAACAAACCCGAAATGGATTACTTGGAACGGATTACAGCTCAAAATTTTCGCCATGGTTGGCCAATGGATGCCTTTCGCCAAAAACCATTTATTGGGAAATTAAGCGCTACGAAAAAGAAGTAGAAGCTAACGAATCTACCTATTGGTTGATTTTTGAATTGCTTTGGAGGGATTATTTCAAATACATCTCGCTTCAAAACGGCAATGCAATTTTTAAAATTGGTGGCATTCAAAACCGAGATTATCAATGGTCTCAAGACAACAAAGCAATCCAACAATGGATTAATGGCACTACAGCAGAACCTTTTGTGAATGCCAACATGCTGGAACTGCAACAAACGGGTTGGATGAGCAACCGCGGACGACAAAATGTAGCTTCTTATTTTGCCAAAACCTTACTCCTAGATTGGAGAATTGGCGCAGCCTATTTTGAGTCGATGTTATTGGATTATGATGTGCACAGCAATTACGGCAATTGGATGTACGTCTCTGGAGTAGGAAACGATCCCCGCGATAGAAAATTCAATATCGCTTTGCAAGCCCAAAACTATGATCAACAGTCGAAATTTCAACAACGCTGGTTACAACAACAACTTTTCTAAAAGATGAATACCTCTAAAAAACATATCAATATTGTCTGGTTCAAAAGAGACCTTCGTTTGCATGACAATGAAGCCCTGTATGCGGCTTTACAACATGAAGAACCTACGCTTTTACTGTATGTTTTTGAAAAATCGTTGCAAACCGATCCGCACTACAGCGCAAGGCATTGGAATTTCATCAAACAATCTCTCGTAGCGCTCAACACACAATTACTGCCTTACAATACAAAAGTTTTGGCTGTAGATGGCGAAGTTATAGGTACTATCAACACTATTTTGGATTTGTACAGCGTCAAAAAAGTATTTTCTCATCAAGAAACAGGCATCAGAATTACGTACGAAAGAGATAAATCCTTCAAAAGATTTTGCAAAAACAACCAAATTGATTGGGTCGAAAATAGCAACAATGGCATTTTTAGAGGGCTAAAAAACCGAAGCAATTGGGTGGTGCAATGGGAAAAATATATGAATGAACCGCAATTTGCATTCTTACCAAATGACAATAGCTTTTTAGAATTGCCCCAAATTGAACAGCTAGAACGCTTGTTAGAAAAGACAAATTTGGTCACCATTCCCGATGCTATTTTTCAAAAAGGAGGGACAGAAATGGGACAGAAATATTTAGACTCCTTTTTTAAAAATCGTTATTTCAATTACAGCAATCATATTTCCAAACCTTTACTAGCGAGAAAAAGTTGCAGCAGAATTTCACCTTATATTGCTTGGGGAAATTTATCTACCCGAGAAGTATTGCAAAAAGCCGCTACATTCCGACAAATTTGTTCGAATAAAAAACAAATTGACAGCTTTGTATCGCGACTCACTTGGCAAGCCCATTTTATTCAAAAATTTGAAATGGAAGAAATCATGGAGTTTGAGAGCATCAACAAAGGATACCATGATTTACAGAAGAAAATTAATTGGAACTATGTCGAAGCTTGGAAAAAAGGACAAACGGGTGTTCCGCTTGTGGATGCATCTATGCGCTGTTTGAACGAAACGGGCTACCTCAACTTTAGAATGCGGGCCCTTTTGGTATCGTTTTTTACCCATAACCTTTGGCAACCGTGGCAAGAAGCTACACAACATTTGTCGCAAATGTTTTTGGATTTTGAGCCAGGCATTCACTACCCGCAATTGCAAATGCAAGCCGGCGAAACGGGTGTCAACTTATTGCGCATTTACAATCCGATTAAAAATAGTTTGGAACACGACCCACAAGGAGAATTTATCAAACAATGGGTACCTGAGTTACGAAATTTGCCATTGCCTTTCGTTCATCAACCTAGTAAAATGACTTTTTTGGACCAAAAATTCAACAACTTCGAACTAGGAAAAGACTATCCAAAACCGATTGTTAATATAGACAGAACTAGAAAATTTGCTTCAGATTATTTATGGAAAATGAAGAAAAACCCATTGGTTAAAGAAGAAAGTAATCGGATTTTAAAATTACATACCCTAGCCGATATTGGCGATAGCGATTAAAAATACTATTCATAAAATAAACAAACATTTAATACTAAACATATAAGCCAACTAAGTTTTTTAAAAAAGCCAATTCATCCAATTAGTCAAAAGTAAAAATGAGACACTAGTAGTTTCAACTACTTATTTGAACTATAAATTTCACTTTAGTAATTCAAAGTAAAACTTATTTGACTTATATTTTTAAATATTTTTTTTGATAAAAGGGATTCAGATATAACCAAAAAAAATCATAAAATGCTTTAGCTATGCCTAACAAAACAGCCCTTACCGAATTAGAAATCGACCGAATTATAGAAATGGCTTGGGAAGACCGAACCACTTTCGAAGCCATTCAATTGCAATTTGGATTAAAAGAACAAGAAGTCATCGACTTGATGCGTGCCGAAATGAAGCCTTCGAGTTTCAGACTTTGGCGCGCGCGAGTACAAGGTCGAAAAACCAAACACGAGAAACTTCGAAATTTTACCGAAGGAAGATTCAAATGTACTTTACAGCAACAAATCACGCATAACAAAATATCAAAACGATAAACCAAACTCAAAACGTATATGAAAAACATCGTAATTATTGGCGGTAGCAAAGGAATTGGTAGCGCGATACTAATGCAACAATTGCAATCGAATCAAGTAATCAACATCAGTAGAACAGCGCCAGATGTATCGCATCCCAATTTAACGCACTATGCCGTTGATGTTTTACAAGACCCACTTCCAGACATTGAAGACGTTGATACTTTGATTTATTGTCCTGGTTCGATTAACTTAAAACCAATCGGAAACCTCAGCATATCCGATTTTAAAAACGATTTTGAAATCAATGTTATTGGGGCTGTAAAAGCCATACAAAAATATTTGCCGGCCTTACGAAAAGGTAAACAACCCTCAATTCTATTATTTAGCACTGTTGCTGCAAAATTAGGAATGCCTTTTCACGCTAGTATTGCAACTGCCAAAGCAGGTGTAGAAGGATTAGTAAAATCATTAGGAGCGGAACTGGCTTCAGTTGTACGCGTAAACGCCATTGCGCCCACAATTACCGAAACTTCATTAGCAGCGGGTATTTTAAGAAATGACAGAATGAAAGAAAACATGATTGAACGCCATCCGATGAAAGGGTATCTAAAACCAGATGAAGTAGCACAGATGGCAAATTTTCTAATTTCAGAAGAAGCCAAATCCATTTCGGGACAAGTTTTTGCCATGGATTATGGTATGGTTAGTTTTAAAATATAAAATCATTTGATTGAAATTAAAGTAATACAAAAAAATCAGTCCAATAGAAGTCTAGATTACCAACAGTAATTGACCAGAAAAAATATAAGAATTAGTAATCAAAAAAACATGATTCAGACAATTTTATCGATAATTTCAGCAATTCTATCGGTTATTTCTAAGATTATACAATTTTTTTAACTATATTGTTATCAATCAATTAACAAACCAAATGAATATTCTTTTAACAGGAGCCACAGGATATATTGGAAAGCGACTATTGCCTTTGCTAGTGGCTCAAGGACATCATGTGATTTGCTGTGTAAGAGATAAAGATCGTTTTTATTTACCCGAAAATTTAATTGATAAAGTACAAGTTATAGAAGTCGATTTTTTGAATCAAGAAAGTTTAAGTGCTATTCCCAACGAAATTGATGCCGCTTATTATTTGATTCATTCCATGTCAGGTTCGGCTAAGAACTATGATGAGCTGGAGTATGCCTCGGCTATGAATTTTGTAGACCGAATGAACCTTACCCAAGTCAAACAAGTCATTTACTTGAGTGGCATTGTCAATGATACTATTTTGTCTAAGCATTTAGCTTCTCGCAAAGCCGTAGAGGATGTCCTGAAAACGGGTCTTTTTGCCATAACTACCTTAAGAGCAGGTATTATTGTAGGCTCAGGCAGTGCTTCTTTTGAAATCATCCGTGATTTGGTCAACAAACTTCCAGTAATGATTACTCCAAAATGGCTCAATACCAAATGCCAACCGATAGCTATTTCGGATGTGTTGGATTTTTTGATGGGAAGTTTACATCAACCTGAAACTTACGATCAAAACTTTGACATAGGTGGTCCTGATATTTTAACTTACAAAGAAATGCTCTTGGGGTTTGCACAAGCCGCAGGATTGAAACGCTACATCTATACAGTTCCGGTAATGACACCCAAATTGTCATCGTATTGGTTGTATTTTGTTACTTCAACAACTTACAAACTCGCTGCTGCTTTGGTAAGCAGTATGAAAGTAGAAGTAGTTTGCAAAGACAACCGAATTAACGCATTACTAGGAGTTGTGCCTATGACCTACAACGAAGCGGTTGCAAGAGCGCTTGTCAAAATAGACAAAGACGACATTGTGTCAAGTTGGAAAGACGCTATGATTAGCGGTCAATTCACTGGGAGTGTTGCCGATTATCTCAAAGTACCTAAAAAGAATTGCTTCATCGATCGTCGCAAAAAAGAAATCCTCAACCGCTCCTATACCACAGAACGCATTTGGTCTATTGGCGGTGAAACAGGTTGGTATTATGGCGACTGGCTTTGGGAAATACGCGGTTTTCTTGACAAATTAGTTGGAGGTGTGGGGCTTCGCAGAGGACGTACTAACAAGCACGACATTCATTCAGGCGATGTTTTGGATTTTTGGCGGGTATTGTATGCCAACAAAAAAGAAGGCAAGCTCGTTTTGTATGCCGAAATGAAACTCCCTGGAGAAGCTTGGCTAGAATTCAAAATCATACATAATACGTTATACCAAGCCGCCACTTTCAAACCGCATGGTTTTTGGGGCAAATTGTATTGGTACTCCGTTCTGCCCTTTCATGGCTTTATCTTTGAGGGCATGATTAATAAATTGATTAAAAAATAGATTTAATTCTTGAAAGAAATTTCAAATTCCAAAATTTAAATTCCAAATTCCAAGGCTTGTGCAAAACCTTAGGATTTGGAATTTATTTTTTTTGGAATTTAGCTCAGCTATGAAAAAACATCTCAAAATCATTTACGTAAAGCTTTTGCAAAAAAAAGAATATATTTGGTTAGGATTAAAGAAAAGGATTTAATTAGCTGAAAAGAAAAAGTATGGCGAAAGACAATTGAAAAATCAACACTAATAGCGAATTAATACTACGTTCTTCTTCAGTAGGATATTTGACATTTATGCAGATGAAACTATTTGGCTGACACAAAAAATGATGGGAACACTTTATAATGTAAATGTAAGAACCATTAGCGACCATCTTCAAAAAGTATTTGTAGACAACGAATTAGAAAAAGATTCAGTTATCCGAAAATTTCGGATAACTGTCACTGACAACAAAAAATACAATACTAAGCACTACAATCACAAGTATAAAACGAAACCTAAAATATGACATTTAGATACGCAAGACATACAACTGACTTAAAACAGATTCAAAAATTTTACACAGAAATCGTTGGGCTTGAAAAATTAGGTGGCTTTGAAAATCACAACAATTATGATGGACTTTTTTTGGGACACAAGAATGCTAATTGGCATTTAGAATTCACGACTTCCATAGAAAAACCAGAAAGTAAGTTTGACGAAGACGATATTCTTGTATTTTATGTAAACTCCGAAATTGAATTTAAGAAAATAAAAAAAACACTACAGCAAAAAAATATAAATCTTGAAATTCCTAAAAATCCATATTGGGTAGAAAACGGAATTATGATTTCAGACCCTGACAATTTTAAAGTAATTTTTTCGGTAAGACATCAAAACTTCAATTCTACTGATAATTTAACGACATTTGTCAAAGACAATGGAATTGAAAATTGGAGCGAATTAATTGAATTTATACAAAAGTTACCCTATGGAAGAAATCAAAATCGTGAAGATTTTTCACTTGTTATAAAAGAAAAAAAAGGCACGTGTAGTTCTAAACATTCATTTTTAAAAAAAGTTGCTGAGCTAAATAATTTTGACAATGTAAAACTAATTTTAGGAATGTATCGAATGAACAATTTGAACACACCAAAAATTGGAGAGACCCTTTTAGAAAGTGGTTTAGAATATATTCCAGAAGCACATTGTTATTTAAAATTGAATAACCAACGTATTGACATAACAAATTGCAACTCTGACATTGAAAATTTAATTGGTGACATCATTGAAGAAATTGAAATTGAGCCTGAACAAGTGAATACGTTTAAAGTAGATTATCACAAAAAATACATACAAAATTGGGTTATTGAAAACGAAGTTAGAATGGACTTTGAAAAAATCTGGGAAATTAGAGAGCAATGTATAAAGAAACTCGAACTATAATACCACAGCACCCAACACACTATACTATCACTGTTAGCTAAAAAGTAAATTCTGAGCGAGCTGTTCAATTCAGAAAAAGGTACATCCAAATAGTGAAAGAGTTTATGAAGACTTAGTAAAATTATCCATTTTATTTGTTGTTTCGTTTAGAAAAAAATAATCCGCTAAAAAACACCAAACTCAAACAAGCAATTAGAATTAATTAGATTGAACAAAAACATAAAATATCTTCTTTCTCTCATTCTAGTTTTTGGACTAGTTGTTAATGATTGTACTTTACATTCTCAAACAAATTCAGCAGCTTATTATCAATTCTCGAACGTAATTCTCAAAACAGAATTAAACACGAAAGATTCCGGATTATACTTCTTCAAGCAAGTAAATTCATCTAAGATTACCTCCTTTCCAATTCTATTTTTATGTCTAGACATCAAAGATTTTATTAATCTTCAAGTCAAGGTTCTTTTAAAAATTCAAACACTACTTTATCAAGAAGTAAGTGCTATGATGTCCCAAAACATCTTTATAAATGAATTGATTACTTCAAAAAACGCATACAAAAGTTTATACATAGCATAAATTAATTTTTAAGCATTTATGCCAATCAGCGCATAAGAATATAAAAAATGTATAATCTTTTATCATTTACTAAATGTATAAACATAATAACAAAACACGTTTAGAGAAATCTAAACGACCTCTTCTTTGGATAAAAAGAAAAATTATTCTAATTATTACAGCATTTATGGTCGGAATGTCAAACGGACTAAACGAGGGAGACACAATGCTTAATGGAAATCAAAATCATACCGAACAACAACATAAAAAAGATTAATTTTTAATTTGACAAATCCCCATCCCGAAGTTTCGAGATAAATCCCAAGATTTTAATTCCAAATTCCAAGGCTCCTGCGGCCACTTGGAATTTGGAATTTGTTTTTTTTAAAGCTTACTTCCCTACAACTTTTTCAATTTCAATAGCAAACTATTACTTACCACACTCACGCTGCTAAGCGCCATAGCTGCACCTGCAAGCATTGGGTTAAGTAAGAAACCATTGAAAGGAAATAAAATACCTGCCGCGATAGGAATCCCAATTACATTGTATATAAAGGCCCAAAATAAGTTTTGGTGAATCATAGCAACAGTAGCTTTAGACAAGCGAATCGATTGTGGAATCTTATGCAAATCGGAGGTCATTAGCGTCATATTGGCGACTTCCATAGCAATGGCGCTTCCTTTTCCCATAGCAATACTCACATCGGCTTGAGCCAATGCGGTGCTGTCATTTATGCCGTCACCCACCATCGCTACTTTTTTGCCTTGAGCTTGTAATTCCTTGATGAAATCGGCTTTTTGTTGAGGTAACACTCCGCCTTTGTAATGAGTAATTCCCGTTTGTTCGGCCATTGCGTGGGCTGCTTTTTCAGTATCGCCGGTTAGCATATAGACCGCAATGCCCATTTGTTCCAACTCACGAATCGCAGCCACCGAAGTAGGTTTTACCGCATCCGAAATGGCCAAAAGGGCTAAAACACTAGTTGCATTAGCAAAGCCAATTACGGTTTTGGCTTCGGCTTCCCAAGCAGTACTTTTTTGAAGGAAGTCATCGTTTATTTCGATTTGGTTGGCTTTTAAAAAAGAGGGATTCCCGATAAAATACTCCTCACCTCCTACTTTGGCTCGAACGCCTTGCCCCGTAACACTCTCGAAATTCGCAATTGGAACCGTTGGAACTCCTTGTAAATGTTGCACCACAGCTTCCGCCAAGGGATGTTCCGATTGCGATTCGATACTCAACAAAATAGAACGTAAATTGGAATCCTTGCTATTCCACAATTCCTCGGTTACTTTAGGTTTTCCTTCGGTGATGGTACCTGTTTTATCTAGAACAATGGTGTCTATCTTTTGTGCCAATTCTAAACTCAGTGCATCTTTGATGAGAATTCCATTTTCGGCACCCTTGCCTACTCCAACCATAATGGCAGTAGGAGTTGCCAATCCCAAGGCACACGGACAAGCAATCACCAAAACAGTAACTAAAGCCAAAATTCCTTGTGTAAAACCATTTTCTCCTCCTAAAATCCACCACAAAACAAAAGCTACAACCGCAATCGCCATAACCACAGGCACAAAAATACTAGCGATAAAATCGACCTTTTTTTGGACTGGCGCTTTACTTCCTTGTGCGTCTTGGACTGTTTTGACGATGTGTGCCAAAAGGGTTTCGGAGCCAATTTGAACTGCTTGGAATACCAAACTCCCTTTTTGGTTGAGTGTTCCCGCCCAAACCTTTTCATTTGCCATTTTGAGTACAGGAATGGGTTCGCCACTTAACATACTTTCATCTACATAGGAATCCCCACTTATTACGACCCCATCGACCGCAATTCGCTCGCCGGGTTTTACCAACAATTTATCCCCTACTTTGACTTGGGCAATAGGAATTACTTTTTGTTGCTCGTTGTCTAGCCACAAAGTCACCTCATTAGGTTGCAACGCCATCAACTTTTTTATGGCGGTGGAAGTATTGGATTTGGCGTTTTCTTCCAACCATTTACCCAATAAAATAAAAGCAATCACTACTGCTGCTGCTTCAAAATAGACGTGTCCGTGTAGGCCTTTTTGATGCCAATACTCTGGAAATAATGTATTGAATACACTAAATATATACGCGACTCCCGTACTCAATGCCACGAGTGTGTCCATATTGGCTGTGCGATGTTGAGCTTGCTTCCAAGCATTTACAAAAAAACTACTTCCTAATCCGAAAACAACTGGAGTTGCTAATACCCACATAATTTCGTTAGCATAGGGCATTTCCATAAAAAACATTCCAATAATTACAATAGGCAAAGCCAATAGCAAAGCCCAAATGGTTTTGTTTTTTAAAGTGGTCATTTTTTCTTCTTGTATCGAAGCCAAGGTTTTGTTTTCGTTGGCTTCTTCTTCAATAAACAAATCATAGCCTGCGTCTTGCACCGCTTTTTGGACTTCGGATAGGGTAATAATTTTGGGCAGGAACTCAAGGGAAAGCATAGCCGAAGCATAGTTGACTTCGGCTGAAACAATCCCATTTAAGACTTGAACTGAAGAAGCGATTTTATTGGCGCAAGACGCACATCCCATTTGTAAAACGGGAATTTGTCTCTTTATAGTAGTTTTCATAATGAACTGTTTAAATTACAGTACAAAATTACTTAGAATCAAATTGAGAAGTATTACACAATTATCCTAAAGAATTACAACAATTTCGGAAGGTGAACAATAAAAATTATGCTTTCACTTGGTCTAGGGGAATGCGACGGTCAGCGCGAAGATTTTTGAAATAACTCGGAGTTAAACCTGTCACACTTTTGAATTGATTGCTCAAATGTGCCACGCTGGAATAATGCAACTGGAAGGCGATTTCACTCAATGTTAATTCGTTGTACACCAACAATTCTTTGACTTTTTCGATTTTTTGAGCGATGAAATATTTCTCAATCGTAGTGCCCTCAAGTTCTGTAAATAAAGTAGTAATGTATTTATAGTCACAATTCAATTGTGTACTCAAATAGTCGGAAAGGGTGTTTTTGAGTACCGAATTTTGATTTTGAACCAAATCAATAATCAAGTTTTTCACTTTTTCAACACCTTGCTTTTTTTGGTCTTCGATGATTTCAAAACCAACATTTTGAAGTGTTTTAGCTATAATTTCTTGGTCACTTACAGCAAGTTCCTTTTCAAAAACTACTTCGCCAAGAGATACGGAAAGTGGCGTAAACCCGCTCTTTTCCAACTCAGATTGTACCACCATAATGCAACGAGGGCACACCATATTTTTGATATAGATTATCATTTGTTTTTTTACCATTAGTTTTGATTCTCTTTAATAATTCAAATTAATTCCAAATCCAAGCCCCATATCACTATCATAGTGTGTAGTAATACCAAAATTCCTTCCGGTAATATAGCGTAATCCTGCCATATACTCTTTATCCGTATTCCACATCACATTCATTCGTAAGCGTTTCGAAATTGGGATATCCTTTCGTTCTAATTGTAGTCGAACATTTCCATCCGAATACACTTCAGTTTGTAGTTTTACCAACATAGGTAATACATATTCTATTCCCAAACTTACTACAGAACGGTTATCTTTTGTATTAGATTGTCCGAACAGATTTTTTTCCTGTTGTCCTAAATTCATTTTTCTGTATCTCCAATCAAATCCAACAAAGGGCATTATCCACTGCATTTTACCCAAGTACCGCCCAACATGTGTTTCTGTTTCATACCCATGATGATCGTTGTATCCCAATCTCCATTCGGTTCCAATGCTCCATCGTGTATTACTAAACATGGCTTCTCCATCGTTTCCATTGGTTGCAAAATCATTTTCTGCCATAAAATGAAACTTTCTATCCTCGGCAAACAATTGCTTTTGCGCCAATTTAGGATTGGGAATCAAAGGATTTGCAGCCTGATTCTCATAAGTAAAAACCCTACCCATTCCTGCCATCATGTGGTACAAGATATGACAATGAAAAAACCAATCTCCTTCCACATTAGCATTAAATTCCAACGTATCTGTTTCCATTGGCATGATATCAACCACATTTTTCAAAGGAGCATAATCACCTTGATTGTTAAGTAACCTAAAATCATGACCATGCAAATGCATTGGATGTCTCATCATGGATCCATTATAAATGGTAATCCGAACGTTTTCTCCCTTTTTAATCAATATTTTATCGGTTTCAGAAACTACTTTATTATTTAAGCTCCATACGTACCGATTCATATTTCCAGTAAGTTCAAAACGCAATTCTTTTACTGGAGCATCCTTGGGCAAACTAGTTTTCCAAGGTGATTTTAACATAGCATAATTGAGCGTTACAATATCGGAAAGGGCATTACTATCATAGTCACTTTCAGACATATTCATAGTCTTTTTACTCGTAGCTTTTTTTGCTTCACCCGTAATTTCAGGATACATTACTACATTCATATCCATTTGATTCAAACTCATGCTCATTCCCATATCATCTAAATCCCCATTCATTTTCATCATACCATTCATCATTTTCATTCCCTCAAAATACTTTAATTTAGGTAATGGTTTGGCTAATTGCTTTGGGCCATTTCCTAAATACAATGAAGTTGATTTCGTTCTGTCTTCAGCGGTTGCCAAAAATTCGTAGGACGCTCCATCATTTGGTATAGTAACTACTACATCGTAGGTTTCAGAAACAGCTATAAGCAAGCGATCCACCTCGATAGGTTCAACATCATTTCCGTCGTTAGCCACAACTGTTATTTTTCCGCCAGCATAAGTTAGCCAAAAATAAGTAGAAGCGCCTCCATTTGAAATGCGTAAGCGTACTTTATCACCGGCCTTGAATTGCGATAATTGCGTTTCCTTTTTACCATTAATTAAAAAAGCATCATAGAAAACATCGCTTACATCCATAGCGTTCATGCGCTTCCATTCATTATTCAATTTAGTACCAAAGTGTCCTTGGTTAATTGCTTCAGCATAACTTTGAGTAGTCCCTTTTTTTATAGCAAACCAATCGGTCGCATTATGCAACATTCTATGCACATTATTAGGATTGATATCGGTCCACTCACTTAAAATAATGGGTACAGTAGGCAGATTATCTATTCCATCTCTAAACCGCTCATCCGTCGAACGCTTTTTCAAAACCATTGATCCATACATTCCTATTTGCTCTTGTAAACCTGAATGGCTGTGATACCAATGGGTTCCGTTTTGTATAATGGGAAAAGTATATTTGTGTGTGGTATTAGGAGCAATTGGCATTTGAGTCAAATTGGGAACACCATCTTCTTGGTTGGGCAAAAACAAACCGTGCCAATGCAAAGAGGTGGATTCCTTTAGCTCATTATGCACATAAATTTCTGCAATATCCCCTTCGGTAAAAGTTAAAGTCGGCATTGGAATTTGACCGTTTACTGCAATAGCTCTCTTGGGGTTACCGGTAAAATTGACTACAGTATCACGAACATACAAATCATATCGAACCACATTTTGAGCAAAACTTAAAACTGAAAACAGCATTAACAGTAAAGAGACTTTCAGTAGCCTCATCCTTTTTTTTATATCTATCATAGTACATCTAATTAATAAGGCGAAATGAAAACATTTCGCCTTAAAATTATTTTATAGTTTCCACTACTTTACCACAAGTTAGCATCATTGATCCATAATATGGATTTTTGACAGTACTCTCTTTACTAAGCCAATTGGCTCCTTTTCCACCATTTGCCATTGGACAATGTTGGAAGTAAACAGGCTCAGCTTGTTTGGATACTTTCATTAATTGATAAACATTTTTAGACAAAGTAATAAAATGATCTCTTTGGTGTTTTGGATCTTTTGTCTCTGAAATATGTTCAGCATCTTCAGTCAAATCTTTCACAACCTTCATCCAAACCATATGAACTTTCATGTCTAATTTTTCCATTTTAACGCTTTTAATAGCCAAAAGCATTTGCTTTGCTTTTCCCGCCACATCATTACCGTTACTACTAACTAAAGCGTCTTTAACTGTAAAGTAAGTATCAAAAACTGGGGTGAGCTGATCCACTTTTTGCGTCTCACCCATTGATTTGATATCTACTGACTCGTTATTAGTATTTTGAAATTGGTTAATTCCTTTTACAGGAATTACTTGTTTTGCCTGTGAAGTTACGGTTGATAATAATACAGCGATTACTCCCAACATTTTTGATGTTTGTTTCATTTTTTTTCTATTTAGATATAATACAATTTTTTCTCATAAGTCTCCATTCTCAAGAAAACAGACCTATGGCTAGGAACAAAAAAATTATATTATTTTTGGGGGTAACCAAATAGAAACATGACCAGTAGAAACGAAAGGATCTACATAATAAAAAGTAGTTTTTTGAATGAAATTTTCAAAGATGCTTGATTCAAATGTAAACTCAATATTTAGAAATAAATTAAATGAAGTGCAAGAAGTTAAGCATTTGGTGCTTCCACATTTTCCTGAACATGGATTAGACTTCTTATTTGAATGATTTTCGCAACACGTTTGCTTTTGTGTTTTTGAAGACTCGCATTTTGAAGTACTGATTTTATCAGTCGATTTCTTTGTAGCACAAGCATAGCCTTTCATTGGAACACAAAAGAGTCCAAAAAAAACAAGCAATAGCACAAAAAACCATTTTTTCATGATGCAAAACTAATCATTTATTTGTTTTTATTCTAAATTGTAAAATTAATTATCATTTAAAATAAGTATTCACTTCAAAATTCCCGCTTTATACCTTGCAATGGCACGATCTCTTGCCATAGCGTGTTCGACCATAGGTGCGCCGTAGCCTAAGTCAAATTCAGGTATCCATTTTCGAATGTAGTGGCCTTTAGAATCAAATTTTTGTAATTGAATATCAGGATTAAACACTCTAAAATAAGGAGCAGCATCGCAACCTGTACCGGCAGCCCATTGCCAATTACCTACATTGGCAGACAAATCATAGTCTAAGAGCTTTTGAGCGAAATAGGCTTCGCCCCATTGCCAAGGCAATAACAAATGCTTACACAAAAAGCTTGCTACCACCATACGCACTCGATTGTGCATATAGCCTGTCGCATTGAGTTCACGCATACCAGCATCGACCATTGGATAACCTGTAGTTCCTGAACACCAACGTTGAAAATCGTCTTGGTCATTGCGCCATTCTATGCCGTCGTAGGCCGATTTAAAATTGTGTTGCACTACTTTGGGGAAATGATACAGGATTTGCATAAAAAATTCTCTCCAAATGAGTTCACTCAAGAAAACATCATTTTTTCGTGCGGCCCAATTCACTAATTTACGAACACTAACGGTACCAAATCGCAAATGTGGAGATAAATATGAGGTAGTATCTAATGCGGGAAAATCACGCGTTTCGTGATAGGTAACAATTTTAGTCAAATTATGGGGTTTGACTTTGATGGCACTGGCTTCAAAACCAATAGCAGACAAAGCAGGAAATGCAAAAGTACTTACCAACCAATTCTTAGAAAAAACAGTAGTATCATATTCCACAACGGGAGCTAGTGTACGATATTTTTCTAACCATTTGTTTTTATAAGGCGTGTAAACGGTGTAAGGCAAACCATCAGCTTTGGTGATTTCGGCTTCTTCAAAAATGACTTGGTCTTTGAATGCCTGCACTTTTATCCCATTTTGAGCTAACAATTCGGTAATCTCTTGGTCTCTTTTTATAGCATAGGGTTCGTAATCTTTATTGTAAAAGACTTCTTTGATATCAAATTCAGACAACAATTGTTGCCAAACTTCGTGTGTTTTTCCTTTTTTTACTAAAAGAGAACTGCCCAATTCGACTAATTTTTCGTTGATTTTCGAAAGTGATTCGTAGATAAAAGTGACTCTAGCATCGTCTTTAGGCAAATGCTCCAAAATGGCATCATCAAAAATAAAAAGAGGAAGTACTGGATAGCCACTTTGTAACGCCTGATACAAGCTTACATTATCTTCTAACCGCAAATCGCGACGAAACCAAAAAAAAGTAATAGGCTGCGCAGTCATTATTTGGTATTAAAAAGTTCATCTACGGCTTTTTCTCGATAAGAGAATATTTCTTTTAACTTGCTTTTGACCACAAGAGTGTTCATAATGCGACCCAAAAAACCAAGAGGAAGGGCGTAATGAACAACATCCGTCATTTTTACTCCGTTTTCAGTAGCTTCAAAGAAATGTTTGTGGTGCCATAATGTATAAGGTCCAAAACGTTGCTCGTCTATAAAATAGCTTTTGTCTTTTACGGCAGTAATGATGGTCATCCAACTGAGTTTTATTCCTGCTAAAGGCGACACTTTGTATTGTATCACTTGACCAGGATAAGCGGTTCTTCCGTCGAAATCTACGATTTGAAACCCCATATCCAGAGGCGTAATTTTTTGCAGATTTTGTGGACTAGAGAAAAAATCCCAACATTCGTCCAATTTAGCGTTTACATGTTGAACGGTTTCTAATTTATATACTTTCATAATATTTGCAATAAATGATGTTGATTTCCCTGCGTGAGGGGTAGTAATGGAGCTCTTGTTGTAGTGGCGATAAAGGCCACTACAACAAAGCGGGAATGGATGACCCGACCCCCGATTGGAGAATGGTGTCGGTAGTATATTCGTGTTTCGGGGGGCACGCCCAAAAACTACATTTTATAATATTTGAAGGGTACGAATAGCATTCCGAAACATTCGCCGTGTTCTTTGCCTAAATGTTTGTGGTGTACTTTGTGGGCTTTTCTGAGTCCGATTAGGTATTTGTTGTTGGTGTTTTTGAACCACTTGAAGCGTTGATGAATCAAAACATCGTGAATTAAAAAGTAGCAAATACCGTAAAAAAGGATGCCAAGACCGATGAAAAACTTGTAATTGAGGCCGCCCTCTACGCCATAGTAAAAAAGAATGATGCTAGGAATGGCAAAAATGACAAAGAAAATATCGTTACGTTCAAAGATATTAGCATATTTTGGCTGATGGTGGTCGGCGTGAAAATACCACATAAAACCGTGCATCACGAACTTATGTGTACACCAAGTGACGCACTCCATAAAAAGAAAAACTCCTAGAAATATGAAAAAATTAAGCATTTTTGAATGAATTTGAAATGAAATATTAAACTAATCGCAACTTGTAGGTTACGAAAGATTGGGCCAATAATCCCGCTTTGGAATAATTCGAAACGCGTATTCTTGATGTGCCGATTTTGTGTGAAGGAGTACGCTCTAACTTGTTCAATAGTTTTTTGTAATACACATAGGCTGTAAAAACACCAAATTTTGCTTCAAGCGGTAATTTCTTGATGCCTTCTCTTGCTGCTTTAAAATCCTCATCAATTTCAGCAATAATTGCTTTTTTTGCTTCATCATCAAAAGAACGAAGGTCTACTCCTGGAAAATAATTGCGATTCAAAACCAGATTGTCGTCTTTTAAATCTCTTAAGAAATTTACTTTTTGAAAAGCAGAACCTAAGCGCATTGCTTCGTCTTTGAGAGCATCGTATTTTTCTTGATTGCCTTGTACAAAAACCTTAAGACACATTAAACCAACCACATCAGCGGAACCGTAAATGTAATCATCGTATTCGGCCTTAGTATTATACTCTGATTTTACTAGGTCCATTTTCATACTTTTTAGAAAAGCTTGTACCAAATCATCAGAAATATTGTTCTTTTTTACAGTGATTTGAAAGGCATTCAGAATAGGATTCAAACTAATTCCTGATTCCAATGCTTTGTAATAATCGGTTTCAAAATCTTGAATCAATTGTTCTTTTTGATATCCGTGAAAAGAGTCAACAATTTCGTCAGCAAAGCGGACAAAACCATATATATTATAGATATCTTCTCGAATACTTGGCGCTAGCATTTTTACGGCCAAAGAGAAAGAAGTACTATAGCTTTTGGTAACTAACTTACTACACTTAAAAGATACATCATCAAATAATTGCTTCATAATTTACGCTTCTGAATTTTTTTTATTAATTAACTCTGATACTAACTTTCCTGAAATTAATGCAGGTGGAACGCCTGGTCCTGGCACTGTTAATTGTCCAGTGAAATATAAATTGTTTACTTTTTTACTTTTCAATTTTGGTCTCAAAAAAGCCGTTTGGAGTAGCGTATTGGCCATACCGTAAGCATTTCCTTTATATGAATTATACTCTGAAACAAAATCATTTTTACAAAATGATTGTTTAAATATAATATTATTTTTTACAGTTTGTTGCGTAAGTTGCTCAAAACGAGCAATTATTTTATCAAAATATTGTTCTCTCAATTCCTCAGAGTCATTAATTCCGGGTGCCAAGGGTACCAAAAAGAAAGCAGATTCCATACCCTCTGGTGCCGCGGTCGGGTCTGTAAGAGAAGGGAAATTGGCATAAAACAAAGGCTCTTTTGGCCATTGTGGTTCATCGTAAATATCTTTTGCGTGTTGGTAAAAATCAACATCAAAGAA
Source organism: Flavobacterium sp. (assembly GCF_027531905.1). Taxonomy (GTDB): domain Bacteria; phylum Bacteroidota; class Bacteroidia; order Flavobacteriales; family Flavobacteriaceae; genus Flavobacterium. Next base: position 60,546 of record NZ_JAPZSU010000014.1, read on the forward strand.
TAAAGCGTGATGCGAAATATTTTCTATTTTTTTTTCAAAACCTACATAAAACAATAATGAGGAAGGTGCAAAGACACGACTTTCCCAATACGCTTCTGAGTAAGCTCGATACTCTTTGTCCAATAAAGTTTCGGTATGATGATAATCGGCACCACTTAGCACTACATCAGAAGTAATCGTTTGTCCGTTGATAACAACAGCTTTGGCTGTTTTGTTTTCGACTACTATTTTTTCGATGGCTGCATTGGTAACAAATTTAACTCCCAACTCTCTAGCTAGACTTTCCATAGCTAAAACTACATCAAACATTCCTGTTTTGGGATGCCAAGTGCCTAAACCAAAATCGGCATAATTCATAAAACTGTAAAACGAAGGTGTATCGGAAGGTTTAGCCCCTAAAAAAAGAACCGGAAACTCTAGAATCTGAATCAGTCTTGGATTGGTAAACTTTTTACGAACATCTCTGCTGATGTTGCTAAAAAATTGTCCAACTTTTTTGGCCGTTTTAGTAGTTACTAACTCTAATGGTGATACTCCTGGTCGGTACACCAAATCCTTGATGGCAATATCATAATTGCTTTGGGCTTCTGCCATAAAAGCTCTGAGGACTTTACCACTTCCTTTTTCTATAGCTTCGAAAGTTTGGGCAATTTCGTCTAAATTATCAGCTATAGCAATAAAATCATTGATTCCAAAATACACTCGGTAGGCTGGAGATAGTTTGATTAGCTCATAGTAATCGGTAGTTTTTTTTCCAAAATCGGCAAAAAAACGTTCGAAAATATCGGGCATCCAATACCAACTCGGGCCCATATCAAAAGTAAAACCAACGGCTTTCATCTGCCTTGCTCTTCCGCCAATTGTTGCATTTTTCTCAAAAATAGTAACATCGTGGCCACTTTGGGCCAAATAACAAGAGGCGGATAAAGCAGAAAAACCGGAACCAATAATTGTGATTTTTTTCATTATAAGAGGGGCATTATTTGGGATTTAAATTGCGTCTACTAATTCTGTTATGGATTGAAAAATATGCGTTTCAGAGGCAATTTTATCTCTATCAATGTTCTCAACCAATCGACCAATAAACCACAATTGCGTTCCATCGCCCAACAACTCCGACTCCATCGTCGAAATATAATTATCAATCGCTTCGCGGTCTGGCTGAACTGTCATATATGTAATGTATACAATAGGTTCAAAATTGTTTTTCAACACCTTCAGATTGTCAATTGGCATGCTTTCGCCCAAATAAACCGTTTTGTAGCCTTGCAACAAAATTTCGTAATGCAAATACATCAAACCTAGCTCATGAATTTCATTCATTGGCAAAGACAATACAAATACTTTACCATGATGTTGTACAGGCTGCGTTTGTAATTGCTCAATATTAATTAGTAATTTTTGTTTAATCAAATAGCTCACAAAATGCTCATGTGCTGGTGTAATAGTGTCGGTTTGCCATAATAAACCCAATTCATTCATCAAAGGAACAAACACTTGTAAAAAAACCTCTTTGAATGTTTTTTTTGCAATTAACCAATCGTACGTTTTAAAAAACAAATCTTGGTCAAAATTCATCATTGCCATTTTAAAATCACTAATTGCGTGATTATTGGCATTTTTGGTAGTGATTATCTCACGTACCAATGAGGGATTTTTTTCTTCTGAGTAGGTAGCAATCTTGGATATTTTGTACCCATAATCATGAAGCAAAGTTATGTTTAGTAACTTTTGAAGACTTTGAAGGTCATATAAACGAATATTAGTATCTGTTCGCATAGGTTGCAAAACATTGTATCGTTTTTCCCAAATACGAATCGTATGTGCTTTAATCCCTGAGAGGTTTTCTAGGTCTTTGATGCTGAATACATTTTTAATATTGTTCATTGTTTTTCAAAATTTATTAAACAAAAGTAACGTTTTTTTTTGATTCACAACAAAAAAAATTACAACATCACTTTTTCAAATGTATTAAGGTCATCCAAATGGATTAAGGTATGCGAATGTTTTGCGCTACTTTCAAACATCGATTTAAACTTCGCTCCATAAACAACTTCAGAAAAAATATAAGAAGTTCTAGTGGCCACAGTAGTACTATACATGTCGTCAAATGTTTTCACAAAAACTAAAATCTCTCCTTGTAGGTTTGCAAAATCCTCTTCCGTGAATTGATACAATGGACTTTTATCCGTAATTGGATGTACAATGGTCCAACTCAATACGAGCGTATTTACTTTGTTGATTTCTAAATCTAAAGTGTAAAATTTATTGGTCAAAACACCATCTTCTTCTATGCTCAATCCTATAGTAGCGTTCACTTCGGAATCGAGGTAGTTCGTGTTTTTGTAGGGCGCCATTCTAAACATCAAAGCGGTTCCATTTTGATAAGGAGCAATAATTGCATTGTCAGAAAATTTCAAAAAAACTCTAGGCTTGCTAAAACGTCCAAAAAACAATCCTGTAGCTATCGCAAAACTTAACAATCCGATTAATGCCTCAGCAGCAGAAAGTGAACTCGTTAAAAAACCAACAGGACTTATGTGTCCATATCCAACCGTAGTAAAAGTTTGAGCACTAAAAAAATAAGCTTGTCCAAACTGTTCCCATTGACTTTGAGTAGTAGCTATCCCGTTTAAGTGCTCAATTCCGATAGCGAAATATAAACAAGCAAAAACAAAATTAATCCCCATATAAAACAAAAACAACACACCAAGAAATTTCCATGTAGGCAAATCCAATAAGGTATGATACCAACTATTACTCTCAAAAAAAGAAAGTCCTAATCGTTTTACTCTTGCATTACCGTCTTTATTTAAAAAACGTTTTCCGTTAAGAGTTGCATTTGTCCCAAACCCAGTATTGATTATCGGTGTTAATTTGGAATTCAATCGTTTAAAAAGTGCCATGCCATTTTGCTATTAATTACTAATAAGAGTATTTTGTTGATTTTTAGATCTTAAAAATAACTAAATAACCTTAGAATTATCAACCACTATTTAAGTATGAGAAAAAAAAAGTATTTTTATGTGCTAAAATCAACTTCTATGAGAACACTGTTTTTTATTTTTTCCTTAGCAATTTCTCAATTGTATGCTCAAAATCTCAAAACGTCCATTCCTCTAGGATCTTTTCAACCTAAATTGGCGTTTTCAAATTACAACAGCATTCAATTTACATATCCGAATTTTAGTTTCAAAACGCATACTACGCCCTATTCGTTGAATGTGTATAATCCAACTAGCGGTTTGAACGATGCATTTTATTTAAAAAACCAAGAGGCAAAATACAGTAAATCGTTTTATATTCCACAAAACGCTTTGTATGCGAGAGGAACAAAAATAGATTCTTTTAACCCTTATGGAACCAACAATTTTGGAGCTGCTTTGGCTCTTGGAGTTATAGATTTATTGCTCAACAAATAAACCTACATAACCCAAAAAACAACCAACGATGAAAGAAATCACCAAAGCAGACATTAGCCAAGAAGTTTTTGATTTATATGATGATTATGCTCATAACAAAATTGAAAGAAGGCAATTTATTGAAAAATTATCGCTTTTTGCTGTGGGAAGTTTGACTGTCCCTACCCTACTCAATTTTATGACACCAAATTACAAGGACACTCAAACTATCGCAGCCGATGACCCAAGATTAGAATCAGCTATGATTAGCTATGCGTCTCCAAAAGGAGGCGGCACAATCAAAGGATTACTTTCTAAACCAACTGACAAAAAGAAAAAACTACCCGGTATTATTGTCGTTCATGAAAACAGAGGCCTAAATCCTTACATTGAAGACGTTGGAAGAAGAGGGGCGCTAGAAGGTTTTATCACATTAGCTCCTGATGCTTTGAGTCCGCTTGGTGGATATCCAGGAAATGATGATGCTGGTCGGGAATTACAAAAAAAACGTACCCGTGAGGAAATGCTTGAAGATTTTATTGCTGCTTACGACTTTTTAAAAAATCATAAAGATTGTAATGGCCATGTAGGTGTGGTAGGATTTTGTTTTGGCGGATGGATTGCCAACATGATGGCCGTTCGCATTCCAAAATTAGGTGCTGCTGTTCCGTTTTACGGAGGACAACCAAGTGCAGATGATGCTGCTAAAATAAAAGCACCGCTTTTGATACAATATGCAGCCTTGGACACTCGAGTAAATGAAGGTTGGCCCGCCTATGAAACCATTTTAAAACAAAACAAAGTTGATTATACCGCCTATATCTACCCCGATGTAAATCACGGTTTTCACAACAATACTACGCCAAGATATGATGAAAAAGCAGCTACATTGGCTTGGACAAGAACCATTGACTTTTTCAAAAAGAATCTAAAATAAGTCGTATTTATAAAAGACATACCACAAGAGCACTATGCAATACCCCAATAAAAATCAAAAATTTCCACTCGAAAACTACACAAGATTATGCTTTTTAAAAAACATCATCACCAATCCCAATATTATCGTTGGAGATTACACCTATTATGATGATTTTGAAGATGTGGCTAATTTTGAAAAAAACGTAAAATACCACTTTGATTTTATAGGCGATCAATTGATTATTGGTAAGTTTTGTATGATTGCCTCTGACGTAACTTTTATTATGAATGGAGCCAACCATCTAACCCAAAGCATTAGTTCGTATCCCTTCGCCATCTTTGGTCACGATTGGCAAAATGCTATGAAAGACAAAACATATCCCAACAAAGGAAATACAATAGTGGGCAACGATGTTTGGATTGGTTACAACGTTACAATTTTACCAGGAATAACAATTGGTGACGGTGCCATAATTGCAGCCAATACAACAGTAACCAAAGATGTTCTACCGTACTCGATTGTTGGTGGTAACCCCTCAAAAGTAATTAAAAAAAGATTCTCAGATGAAAAAATTGAAACACTTTTAGAACTTAAGTGGTGGGATTGGGATATAGAAAAAATCACAGCCCATGTTACTGAGCTAACAGGAGATAGTATCACTAATTTGAAAGCTATTGCAAATGAGAAATAGTCTCCTTCTATTATTTTTGCTCTGTTTCACTCCCTTTTTTTTCGCACAAGAAAAGATAGTAAATAGTGATCCAGAAGAAATTATTACAGAAGAAGTCACCTATGGAAAAATAGAGAACAACATATTCATTTGTAATCTATTCGATTGGAAAATTGCTATACCTGAAGGATTTAAAGTAACCGAACTCAAAACAGCAGATGAACTTCAAAATAAAGGCTATACTTTTATCAAAAACAATGCTCCAGAAGGCACAGTTGTCCATTCCAAACCTCCTATTTTGATTGGTTTTGAAAGAAATAAATACAACTATTTCAGTTCAAGTTACGAATCGCTTAAAGGAGATAAAAAAATAACTTTGGAAGAACACAAGGATTTTTCGGTGCAATTATTAACTAATACCTATACTAAAATAAAAGAGCTCAAATCCGAAATAAAAGCTTCAAACCTAAAGTTAGGACCTCGCCAATTCTACAAAATAACAATTAGACTCTACAATGCTAAAAATGACAGACTCGTATTAACACAAGAAATCTATAACACTTTCATCAATAATCATTTGCTTAGCGCCTCCATAAACTACACTAATGAAATTACGGGAATGTTATTATACTATAGTCTGAAAAAATCTTTTGAAACCAACTAAAAATTAAATATGTCAGTATCACCAATTATAAACGCCACAGAGCTACTAACTATTTACAAAACCGAAAATATCCTTTTGGTTGATGCTAGTAATGGTCCAAACACTAGACTTAATTATGAGAGCAAACATTTGGAAGGAGCCATTTTTGCTGATGCTAACACACAATTGGCCACTATCGAAACTGATGTCGCCATTGGAGGAAGACACCCATTACCTAGCATTGAAGATTTTTCAAAAACTTTGGGCGATTTCGGGATTACTCCTCAAACTTGGGTAGTAGTTTATGACGATAAAAATGGAGCAAATGCCGCCGCTCGTTTTTGGTGGATGCTACGTGCTATTGGTCACGAAAAAGTACAAGTCCTTAATGGCGGAATTCAAGCAGCAGAAAAAATAGGTTTCCCTGTAAATTCAGAACCCGTTTCTATAGCAAAAACAGAAAAATATCCTTGTACAACCTGGCAATGGCCTTTGGTTTCGATTGATGAAGTTGAAAATGTAGCACAACTTCATTCACATAAAGTAATAGATGTTAGAGAAGCTTATCGCTATAACGGAGAAAGCGAACCTATTGACTTAATTGCAGGTCATATTCCAGGTGCAATCAACTTTCCTTTTACTGAAAACCTAGATGAGAATGGTTTGTTTTTAGCTCCAGAGGTAGTAAAAGAAAAATACAATGCCATTCTCGAAAAATCTTCTACAGAGAATACCATTGTTCATTGTGGGTCGGGAATTACAGCCTGCCATACTTTACTAACAATGTATTCTGCTGGTTTTACTATACCAAAATTGTATGTAGGCTCTTGGAGTGAATGGAGCAGAAACAACAAACCAATAGCTACGAACCAATAAAAGCTGGGTATTTCATTTGAAACAAAAACAAAATCCTCTATAGTAATTATCAGACACGAAAAAAGCCCCAAAAAGGGGCTTTTTCTATCAATTAGTTTGAGTTTATTTACTCAAGTACATTTTTCTTCTAGAATACAATTCATAGAATTGATCGTCTTTCAAGTCATCAATAAACAAAATGCTCTCTCCAGTAGATTTCATTTCTGGCCCTAAAGCTTTGTTTACATTTTTGAACTTACTAAATGAGAAAACGGGTTGTTTGATAGCATAACCTTTTAACTGTGGATTAAAGTCAAAATCAGTAACTTTACTGTGACCTAACATCACCTTAGTAGCGTAATTTACGTAAGGTTCACCATAGGCTTTAGCAATGAATGGTACCGTTCTAGAAGCTCTAGGATTCGCTTCGATGATGTAAACCATATCATCTTTTATAGCAAACTGAATATTGATTAATCCTACCGTTTTCAATGCCAAGGCAATTTTCTTAGTATGATCTTTAATTTGTTGCATTACGAATTCCCCTAAGTTAAAAGGAGGCAAAGTAGCATTACTATCACCAGAGTGTACTCCACAAGGCTCAATGTGTTCCATAATTCCGATGATGTACACATTTTCACCATCACAAATCGCATCAGCCTCAGCTTCAATAGCTCCTGCTAAGTAATGATCTAACAGTAATTTATTTCCTGGAATAGACTTCAACAAGTTGATTACGTGTTCTTCTAATTCTTGTTTGTTGATTACAATTTTCATTCCTTGACCACCCAATACATACGATGGACGAATCAACAATGGAAAATCTAACTTATCCGCTAAAGCCGAAGCTTCATCAGCAGTCTCTGCAATTCCAAACTGTGGGAAAGGAATTTCTAATTCGGTCAAAAGATCAGAGAAACGTCCTCTATCTTCTGCTAAATCCAAAGCTTCAAAACTAGTTCCAATAATTTTTACACCATATTTAGATAGTTTTTCAGCTAATTTCAAAGCGGTTTGCCCTCCTAACTGCACGATAACACCTTCTGGTTTTTCGTGTTTGATGATATCATAAATATGTTCCCAGAAAACAGGTTCAAAATACAATTTATCCGCTGTATCAAAATCGGTAGAAACCGTTTCTGGATTACAATTGATCATAATGGTTTCGTAACCACACTCTTTTGCGGCTAAAACCCCGTGTACACAAGAGTAATCAAATTCAATTCCTTGACCAATTCGGTTCGGTCCTGATCCAAGAACGACAATCTTCTTTTTATCTGTAACTATACTTTCGTTATCAACATAACGCTCTCCATTGGCTTTTTCAATTTCGGCCTCAAAAGTAGAATAGTAATATGGTGTTTGTGCTTTAAACTCAGCCGCACAAGTATCAACCAATTTGAACACACGATTGATGTTCATCTTTTCTCTCAACTCGTGTACTTGACTCTCTAAGCAACCCATCATATGCGCAATTTGTCTGTCGGCAAAGCCTTTCTGCTTCGCTTCAAGAAGCAATTCTCTTGACAAAGTGTCTACTTTATAATTAGAAATCTCTTTTTCTAAGCTATAAAGTTCTTCATATTGTTTTAAGAACCACATATCGATTTTGGTAATTTCGTGAATACGACTCAACGGAATTCCCATCGCGATAGCGTCATAAATTACGAAAACACGATCCCAACTAGCAAAGGTTAGTTTCTCGATAATTTGCTCGTAATTGGTATACCCTTTTCCGTCAGCTCCTAATCCATTACGTTTGATTTCTAATGACTGAGTGGCTTTGTGTAATGCTTCTTGAAACGAACGTCCAATTCCCATCACCTCACCTACAGATTTCATTTGAAGTCCTAACGTTCTATCAGAACCTTCGAATTTATCAAAATTCCAACGAGGTATTTTTACAATTACATAATCCAAAGTTGGCTCAAATAAAGCTGATGTAGATTTTGTAATTTGATTTTGTAATTCATCTAAGTTGTAGCCCAAAGCCAATTTCGAAGCAATTTTAGCAATTGGATATCCAGTAGCTTTTGATGCTAAAGCAGAAGAACGCGACACACGAGGGTTAATCTCGATAGCAACGATATCTTCTTTTTCATCAGGAGAAACCGCAAACTGTACGTTACAACCTCCAGCAAAATTTCCGATAGAACGCATCATTAAGATGGCCATATCACGCATTTTTTGGAAAGTAGTATCCGATAAAGTCATCGCTGGAGCAACAGTAATCGAGTCTCCTGTGTGAATTCCCATAGGATCCATGTTCTCAATAGAACAAATGATTACTACGTTGTCATTTTTATCTCTTAGAAGCTCCAACTCATATTCTTTCCAACCTAGCAGCGCTTTATCAATCAATACTTCGTGAATTGGTGACATTTCTAAACCATAGGTAAGTTTTTCGTCAAATTCTTCTTTAGTATGCACAAAAGCAGCTCCTGTTCCTCCTAAAGTAAACGATGGACGAATTACTAACGGAAAGCCAAACTCTTGAGCAATTTCTTTACCTTCAAGGAAAGAAGTAGCTGTTTTAGCTGGCGCTGTAGGTACATTTATTTTTTGAAGTAATTGTTTGAACTGCTCTCTATCTTCAGTGATGTTGATTGCATTTACATCAACACCAATCATTTTTACTCCAAAATCGTCCCATATTCCTTTTTCATCAGCCTCCAAACATAAATTCAAAGCTGTTTGACCTCCCATGGTTGGCAAAACAGCATCAATTTCTGGATGCGCTTTAAGAATTTCAATGATTGATTTTGTAGTTAAAGGTTTTAGATAAACGTGATCCGCCATAGAAGGATCTGTCATAATTGTAGCTGGATTCGAATTGATAAGAATCACTTCAATTCCTTCTTCACGAATAGAGCGTGCCGATTGAGATCCTGCATAATCAAATTCGCAAGCTTGACCAATTACAATAGGACCTGAACCTATTATTAAAACGGATTTTATTGAGTTATCTTTTGGCATTTTGTATGAATTGTGAGGTTATTGTATTTATTCCGAGGAAACTAATTAACGCTAGTCGCGTTTGGGTATAAAAAAAGGCGATACTAAAAAAAAGTAACGCCTTATATGATGTTTATACAAACATTATTTTTTGTGTCTAGGTTCGCTAGAAACAGTCAATTTATGTCTTCCTTTAGCTCTTCTACGCGCTAGAACTTTTCTTCCATTCGCAGACGCCATTCTGTCCATAAATCCGTGTTTATTTCTTCTTTTTCTTTTCGATGGTTGAAATGTTCTTTTGCTCATTGCTTTGTATCTTTAAAATCTTGTTTATGTATCTTTATTTTGTTTGGACTAACCCTTATTCCAAAACCGAGTGCAAATATACAAAGACTTTTTTTTCTAGCAAGTAGTTTTATAAAAATATTTTTAATTCCTTTTACTATCTTTGCAATCTAAATTTAACACCTATTATGTTTCACAGAAATATCAAACTTATCCTAGCTGCATTAATCATCATTGCAGGAATTTGGCAATTTACAGAATCTAATATTGGAAACGGAATTTTCTTATTATTCCTAAGTGCTTTCCCTATTTTTCTTTACTACAAAAATGAATTTATTTTATTAGCCTTCTTAAAATTAAGAAAACAAGATTTTCCTGGCGCTCAAAAATGGCTGGCTTACATCAAAAATCCAGAAACTGCACTGGTAAGAAAACAACAAGGTTACTTTAATTATCTTCATGGAATTATGGTTTCACAAACCAATATCAACCAAGCTGAAAAGTTCTTCAAAAAAGCTATCGAATTAGGCCTTTCTATGGACATGGATTTGGCGGTAGCCAAATTAAATTTAGCTGGTGTTGCTATGTCTCGTAGAAGAAAATTGGAAGCTACTACCTTATTAAATGAAGCCAAAAAGCTAGACAAACAAAATATGTTGAAAGAGCAAATTACAATGATGAAAGAGCAAATGAAAAAAATCTAATGCTTAATTTATAAAAAACAAAAGGCGATTAACTTAGTAAAGTTAGTCGCCTTTTTTAATTCCCTTCAAAATTATCTCTGGCAAATGTTCGTTCAGCCATCGAAATCGAAACAAAATCATGGCGTGATTCCCTCCTGGAACAATTATACAATTAGTAATATATTTGATTGGAAAAACATCGTCTTGATTGCCATGAATATGAATTACTGATGAATCTATCACAGTTCTTTCCCAAAGAATCACCTGTTCAATGGCCCAATCCAAATAATTAATATCCCGAACCGAAAGGAATTTTTCATACAATTTGAGTCGGCTTTTTATTTTTTCACCAAAAGAAAATTTAGCTAAATTCTCTACATTCAAAATCAAACTCGTAGGAATCAACTTGTAAGCTTTAGTAGTTTTGGCAACTTTCATTCGTCTAGGAAATTCTAAATTGCTCTTAACACTCGAAATGATGATTAAACGAAATGGATTCAAAAAAGCTGCCATTTCTTGAACCAAAATACCCCCAAAAGAAACCCCAATCAATACTGGGTTTGTATGAATAACTTTAGTACTCATTCGCCTAGCGTAGTCAGAAAGCGTTTCGTTGACCAAGGGAATCTCCCATTCTAACAAAATGACTTCAAATTGCTCCTTAGGCAAATCAATTCGTTCAAAAATAGCAGAACTGGCCGCCAAACCTGGCATAAAATAAACAGGGATTTTACTCATTATATTTCAAATCTAATACAAGCTAAAATTAGTTTTAAAAATACAAAGACAAGCCATCCTTTAAAAATAATAATCAACTTTCTTTAGTTTCGTTTCTTTAAAAAACAAAAAAAGAACCTCAAGAAACATCACACATTCACTATTTATTGATTATCAATTCCTTACCTTTGCGAGATAATATTCTTTAACCACAAAAGAATAATCATATGTTTCAATCCAAATTTCTGAAAAACAATCTCATCAATGGAAGTTAAAGACAATATTTTTGCAAGACAATTTGAAACCATTGTTCCTGAAGGGCTTTTAATCGTTGAATATTCCTTTCAAGAGAAAAAGATATTTTTAACAAAATTCAATGCCCCCGATTCATTTTCTGATGAAGAAATAATTCAGCAATTTTTCAAAGCAATCCTAGACACTATTAGCGAACGCAATTTGAAAGCCGTACCAATCTTGCCTAAAATAGTTCTTTTCTTTAAAAAAAATCCATCCTATAAAGAACTTTTACCTCCAGGTATTCGTCTATAAAAAAAGCTACCTTTTCAGGCAGCTCTTATCATTCAACTAATTTCTTCCCCCTCTATTAGACATATTTCCCGATGAAGGTCTAGTGGCGGGTCTAGTAGCAGGTCGTGTTGCAGGTCTTGCTGTTGGCCTTGATGCTGGAGCACTTGGACGCGTCATTGGAGTACTTGGTCTCACATTAGGAGTTGTAGGTCTCGATGTTGATGGTAATCTATCAGAAGGTCTTGTAGACGGACGACTCATATTGTTATTAGAGTTCGTAGGTCTTGTAGTTGGCCTTGTTGTTGGTCGTGTCGTAGGACGATTAGTTGATGGCCTAACTGATGGAGAAGCCGGTTTTCTATATGTTCTTCCATCATAAGTTGCTCTGTAATTTCCATTCACTCTATTGTTTCTTACCACAACCGAAGTAGTTCTTCGATTAGAATAATACACGCGGTGTCCTGGATTACGGATAATTACCGTTCTGTGATAGTAATGATTTCCATAATAATGTCTGTGATACCCCCAGTAATTGTGATAATAAACAGGGCGCCAAGGTCTCCAGTAAGGCGGATAATAGCCCCAATACCAAGGAGAACGCCAAGGAATAAACAGTGGAGAAAACAAATACACTACTACTGGCCAAGCACTAACCGTTGTTCCGCTATTCGTATTATAATTGTTGGTCGTATTATTATTAATTATAACCGTTCCTTCGCCCTTATAGCCTGGATTTGGAGTACCCGAAACTTTGGCTACTTCTGCTGGTTCAACTATATAATCTTTACCGTATAATTCTTCGTCACCAATGATTTGAACCAATATTTGTCCTTTTTTATCTTTTGTTACCTCAACAACTGCGACATCTTGTTTTTCTGATGAACTGACTGCTACTTGCAAAACCACAAAAAAAGAATCTCCTTTTTTCTCACTCACCACTTGAATATAATCAATAGTATTATCGTTGTTCAAATCAAGATTGTTGATTTTGCCCTCTTCATCATTAATCGCTTTCTCAAAATCCTCCAACGTTTTTGATTTTTGAAAAACATCCAATACCGCATACAAATTGAGATTATCTCCTGGCAGCCCTAATGCTTCTGGCTCCTCATTGGATTGAGCATAGATTGAGCTACAAAAACAACTCATTACAAAAAGCGTCAAATACATCAATACATTTTTCATGCCTATAATTTTTACCATTACTATACCTCTAAGATAGACAAATTAGCAAAAGGTTTAATAACAAATAATAATTTGACAAACAATTAGTTGTTATTTTTTTATACTTTTAAAAAACAAACATTTTAAAAATTACTTTTTCAATCTTATTTTAACGATTTCACTATGAAAAGAAGCACCCGCCACCCTATTCATTGGTTTACAGTTTTTCTTTTACTATCCACTATTTCAATTTCTTGGGGACAAATAAATATCTCAACAACCTTAGACGAAGCTATAAATAGAGCTTTAGAAAAAAGTCTTTCCCTAAAAAACAAAGAACTTGAAATTGAAAAACTGAATTTACAAGAAAAAGGAATTTGGAATAAATACATTCCAACGGTTGAAGCCAGTGCTATTTATTCCTATTTCGACAACAAACTCACTGTAGATTTACCTACTACGCAAATTCCAATAATTAATTACCCCCTTTTTGACGGAAAGACAGCTTTTAATAATTATGGAAATCTTTTCAACGGGAGCATCATGGCAAAAACAGTCCTTTTTAGCGGTATGCAAATCCCTAATGGCGCCAAAGCTGTTAAGGAAAAAACCAAAGGAACTCAATATTTAAAAGATTCAGAGAAAGACCAAATCATCAAGGAAGTCATCAATACTTTTGACCAATTGTCGCTTTTGAAAGCTATCGACACATTAATCAAAGACAGCAATAATCGCCTTCAAACCGAAGCAAAAAGGGTTCAAAAAGCAATCGAACAAGGACTTGCAGTTCCTTATGACCGCGATAAAATAAAACTCGCTTCTTTAGAATTGCAATCCAAAAAAGTGGAGCTTGACGGAAAAAGAGAATTAGTTTATAAAAAAATTACTTATTTAACAGGATATTCAATTTCTCAAATAGATAAAGTTTCTTATCAATTAGAACCATACTTACTCTTGAATAGTCAATTAAAAACAGAAAACAAACAAGAAATCAAAGCCCTTGAATCGTTCAAAACAGCTTATGAGTTTTTATTAAAAAAAGAAAAAGGCACGTATCTCCCAACGGTTGGAGCTTTTGGAGGCGTTGCCTATTCAAGTTTATTTAATGCCAAAGCCACTACTCCAGTAATCACAGGAGTTAATCAAGCGCTTTACTTAGGACTCAATGAATTAACCATAAGCAACAATTGGATGATTGGAGCAGCAGTTAAATGGGAGATTTTTACTGGTTTTGAAAGGCAGCACAAAATTCATGAAGCCAAAATAAACATTAATCAATTGCAGAATCAAATCGATGATACTAAAGAAAAACTTGAGCTTTTACTTGAAAACAATTGGGTAAATTATTCGGTTTTGAACAAAAAATTAGAAATTGCTAATCAACAAGAAAAAATAGCAAAAAACAATTTGAATCTTGCTTCGAAACAATATACCCAAGGACTTATCTCAGTTTCTGAACGATTAGAAGCAGAAAATGATTGCTTTAAGAGCGAGGTAAACAAAATTAATACTGTAATTGACCAACGTTTGGCTGCGATAGAAACTATAATAGCTACTGGTGATTTCACTAAACAACTCAAAATACAATAAACAATTTAAATTCAAAAACAGCACTAAAGATGAAAAACACACTCATATTATTCCTCACCCTACTATTGAGCTCGAGTTGTAACCAATCTAAAGACAAGGAACTTCTTCAAGGCAAGGTAGAAAATGAACAAATTGCAATTGTCAGCAAAGTACCCGGAAAAATCATTCGTTTATTAGTAAAAGAGGGGGATTTTGTTCAAAAAGGCGACACTCTAGCCATCCTAGATATTCCTGAAGTAGATGCTAAAAAAAGTCAAGCTGAAGGAGCCGTTTTTTCTGCGAAAGCCCAGTACAATATGGCCATAAAAGGAGCTACTGATAATCAAATCAAACAATTGGAAGCCAAACTAATGGCCTTAAAAGAACAATATCAATTTGCTCAAAAATCAATTCGACGCTTGAATAACATGTTGAAAGACTCTTTAATTCCACAACAAACCTATGACGAAACTTTTGCTAAATATCAAGGTGCATTAGCGCAATACAACGCTGTGCAAGCAGAATTAGCTGATGCCCAAAAAGGCGCTAGAAAAGAACAACAAGAAATGGCTCTAGGACAACAAGAACGAGCTTATGGCGCATTGCAAGAAGTAGAAACAGCCAACAAAGAGCGATTTGTAATTGCGCCTCAAGACATGAGTATCGAAACCATAACTTTGAATCTAGGAGAATTGGCTTTGCCAGGCTACACCCTTTTCAATGGCTCACTCAAAAACAGTACGTATTTTAGATTTACCATTGCAGAAAGCAAGTTAAGCCAAATCAAAAAAGGACAAGAAGTCGAGATAAACATTCCCTACAATAAACAATCCATTAAAGGAAAAGTCACTACTATAAAACAATTAAGTGCCTATGGAAATATAGCTACGGCTTATCCTGACTATGAAATGCAGGAAAGCTTATTTGAAATCAAAATCACACCTATCGAGATTCAAGACACGAAAAATTTGATTCCTAAAACATCAGCAACTTTATCTTTATAACCATGCAAAACTTTTTTTTCCTATTAAAAAGAGAATTCAAATTGTTTTGGCAAAATAGTGTTTTGCGTATGCTCTTTATTGGTGCACCACTCTTATATGCTGTATTATTAGGATATGTGTACAGCAAAGGAAAAGTAACCGACTTACCCATACTTGTCATTGACTATGACCAAACCGAGATGAGCGCCAAAGCCATCGAAATGTTTAATGACGATGAAGTCATCAATGTAGCTAAGGTTTTATACGATCAAAATGATGTGGCAAAAATCACTATTGACGAAGAAGCCAATGCTGTTGTAATTATCCCAAAAGGTTTTCAAAAAATGGTATTTACCAAAAAGTATCCAGAAATAACCACCATTGTCAATACGGCCAATATTTTAACAGCCAATTATGCCTCGACTGCTATACAAATTTGTTTGGGGACTTTAAAAGTTGGAGTTCAGATGGAAACCTTAAGAAAACAAGGCGTACCAGAAAAATTAATTCCCTCTCAATATGAACCCTTTAAAACAACTTTCATAAAAAAATACAATCGAAGCACCAACTACATGTATTACTTGTGGCCAGGAGTATTATCGGCCGTACTACAACAAGTTATACTTTTGGCTTTAGCCTTATCTTTTGCCTCAGAATTTGAGAATGGTACTTTTTACTTTTTAGTTAATAAGAGTAGTTCCATCATTCAAATGATTGGCATAAAAATCATCCCCTATTTGATAATGAGCTTTGGAGTATGGCTTATCTATTGGTTTTTCACCTTTTACTTCCGAATTCCATTTTTCAAAAATCTTCCTGAGCTCACTTTTGTAGCAGGAATTTTTATTCTCTCTGTGTCCTTCATTGGCATATTAGTAAGTATTGTGCTTCCTAATCAACTTAAGGCTACCGAAATTTTAATGGTGATTGCAACTCCAAGTTTTATTTTGAGTGGGTTTAGTTGGCCTTTAAGTCAAATGCCCAATTGGGTTCAAGGTGTAGCTAATGTCATTCCACTTACTCATTTTTTAAAGGCTTTTCGAATACTAATTATTGAAGAAGGGACTTTATCACAAGTAAAGAATCCTATTTATAATATGATTATTATTGGAATAGTTTGTGCAATACTAGCCTTTATCGCACTTTATTTTAAGAAAAAAGAAGCTTTAAAAATAAGTAATACAAAAAATTAAATTTCAAAAATTAGTATTCATATTAAAAAAACTACGTCGTATTTTGTCGTAGTTTTTTTTTCATAAGAACTAATTCATGTACTCAAAACATGTCCTTAATTTAATACCAATAATTTTATTACTTAAGACAACATATTTTATTTTAGAAATACCCAATAACTCCGAGCCAAACCCAACCTGCAATTAAAAAAATTAACAACATTACCACTCCAGTTATAAATCCATTTATCCACCAACTTTTTAAATCAACGAAACCGCCTCCAAAAAACACAGGTGCTGGACCATGTCCATAATGAGTTATGGTCCCATAAATTGAACCGATAAAACCAAGCATATAAGCCATTAACAACGGAGGCACTCCTATTGAAATCCCAACTCCTAACAAAGCAGCATACATAGCAGCAACATGGGCTGTTGCGCTAGCAAACAAATAATGGCTGAAAAAATAAACTCCAATAATGATAGGAAACCCTACCTGCCAGCTTAATCCGCCTATTTTTGACTTTACAATAATTCCAAACCAATCTATAAAACCCAATTCGTTAAGTGAACTAGCCATCATTACTAAAACCGAAAACCAAATAATAGTACCCCATGCGCCTTTCTCAGATTTAATATCCTCCCAGGTTAAAACAGAGGACAACAATAAAATCACTAAACCAATAAAGGCTGTAGTGGTAGCATCTATAGAGAACAAATCGCCCGTCATCCAAAGGGTTAACAAAATCACAAAAGTCAATAACATAAGCCATTCATTCCAGCTAATGGCTCCCATTTCTTTTAGCTTTTGACTTGCCATTTGTGGCGCATCACCTGTTTTCTTTAACTCTGGTGGATAAATTTTGTAAAGCAAAATAGGAATAATTATAAACGACAATAATCCCGGTACTATTGCAGCCTTTGCCCATGACATCCAAGTTATATCAATTCCAAAATCATGTGCAAATTTTTGACACATCGGATTACTAGCCGTCCCTGTTAAAAACATTGAAGAAGCAATAAGATTCATATTATAACTACTTAATGTCAAAAAAGAACCTAGTTTACGGTGTGTTTCAGGTTTATCTGGATCAGAACCAAAACCTATTGCCATTGATTTCATAATTGGGTAAATGATTCCTCCTCCTCTTGCAGTATTACTTGGTACAGCAGGGGCTAACACTAAGTCGGCTAATCCTAACCCATATGCTAATCCTAATGAACTTTTTCCAAAAACTTTAATAAATAAAAAGGCAATTCGATTACCTAATCCCGTTTTGATAAACCCTCGAGCAATAAAAAAAGAAATTCCTATCAACCAAATAACTTTATCTCCAAAACCTTTTAAGGCTAAACTAATTGATTTTCCTGCTTCACCTGGAGCTAAGACTTGAGAAAATGCAGTAATTGCAATTGCAATCATACACATCGTTCCCATAGGAGCAGCTTTTAAAATAATTCCCAAAATCGTAGAAACAAAAATAGCAAACAAATGCCACGCTTCTATCTTTACACCATCAGGAGCAGGAATAATCCAAATACTTAATCCAATTAAAAAAGTAACCAATAGGGGTATAATTTTTACTTCTTTCATAACATACAGTTTAGATTGTTTTTATAAACGACATTGAAATTGCAAGATAAATAATTCATCATCAAATGTGGTAGAATCTGGAATACTATGCTTAAATCGATCGATTTCAAAACCAAATTCAATTCTTCCTCGATAAGCTTTTCCAAATTCTAAACTTACCATAGGTGTATAAGTTTGTCTTACATTAGAATTTACTTTATAATTATTATCAAATGATTCATACCTACATGAAAATTCAATTGATGTTAGTTTTTTATAATTGATAGCATATCTAATATTTGGTAAAAAATAAAAACCCTTCATTTCATAATTTGACAAACTACCTACTCTATTAGCTTCTGGTAATGAAAAAAACAAATTATGATTCGTCCCCTGTTTATATTCAATTTGTCCATCAAAAGAAAATTTATCTGTCAATTTTATATCAAAAGTTGCATCAGCACCTATAGCATAAACATCCTTTTTAAAAACAGATCCCACACCACCATTCAAGCCTAAATTCACTTTATACTTTTTAGACAAACCAAAAACCCATCTCGAAGAATATTGTTTACCGCTATCTTTGTCTTTTTCTTGATTTCTACCATTACCATTTACCACTGAAAATGCATAATGAACAGGTACGTTTTTAATGTCAAAATCTCCCATTAAAGATGCTCCTACTTGAAAACTTGTCCAACCATTTTTACCAAATTCATAATATTGATTTGAAAAATCAAAAGATTTAATAAGGTCTGCAGGTTCAGATTCTTCAATCCCAAAATTAGGTCGAAACTGCCCTGCGGTTACTGATAAATACTTATTAAAAGTGTATTTAGCAAATGCATTTTCTAGAACTTTCGACTTAGGGTCTGATTTAAAATCAGCAAAATTTACCAAAAGAGAAACTTCTAGTTGATCTGTAACTTTAGCACCAACACTAAGTCGAACTCTTTTTAAATCAAAAGTATTTTGAGTAAAATCTCCATTTGAATGATGCAAACCAGCAACATCTACGTTGTCTGTTAATGCATACAAGTATCTCGCTTGAAACAACCCTTTAAATTGAAATTGTGGATAGGAAATATCCTTTTTTGAATTCAGATTAGAATCATTAGTAGATTGAGCATTTAACAAAAAGGGAGCAAAAAACAGCACTACTAATTGTATTAAAAACAAAAAAAAAATATTCATAGACCTATCAATTTAGTTAGACATGTATTCATAAAAACCATAATTTACTTATAATCAATAGTAAACATACTAAATTTAAACACAAAAAAAAAAGTCACTTCAAAACATACTTTAAAGTGACTTTTATTTGTAAATAAATACTTTTATTTCTTTTCGATTTCGCGCATACTGTCCATTTTCTTATGAGCAAGGAAACCTTTGATGTCTTCAAAATGTTCTACTACACGTTTATTTCCAAATTCAAAAACTTTTGTAGCTAATCCGTCAAGGAAATCCCTGTCGTGCGAAACTAGAATTAAAGTTCCATCAAAATCACGCAACGCATCTTTAATAATATCTTTAGTTTTCATATCCAAGTGATTGGACGGCTCATCCAGAATCAAAAGATTTACAGGTTCTAATAACAATTTAATCATGGCCAAACGCGTTTTTTCTCCCCCAGAAAGCACTTTTACTTTCTTTTGAATATCATCTCCTTGAAACATAAACGCGCCAAGAATATTTTTTATTTGCGTTCGAACATCACCCACCGCAATTCTATCAATCGTTTCAAATATGGTGGCGTTTTCATCTAACATTGCGGCTTGATTTTGAGCAAAATAACCAATTTGAGCATTGTGTCCAACTTCTACAGAACCCCCATTAATTTCAATTTCTTTCATAATGGCTTTAATCATCGTAGATTTACCTTCACCATTTTTACCTACGAAGGCCACTTTTTGTCCACGCTCAATTACTAAATTGGCATCTTTAAAAATCAACTTATCGCCATAGGATTTTTCCAAATCTTTAACAATAACTGGATATTGTCCCGAACGAACCGACGGTGGAAATTTCAATCGTAAAGCCGAGGTATCAATTTCATCTACTTCAATTGGAACAATTTTTTCTAACATTCTCACACGAGATTGCACGGCATCGGTTTTAGAAAAAGTACCTCGAAAACGCTCAATGAATGCCTGATTATCTGCAATAAACTTTTGTTGCTCATCGTATGCTTTTTGCTGGTGAACACGTCTTTCTTTTCGCAATTCTAAATAGTGAGAATATTTGGCTTTGTAGTCGTAAATTCTACCCATTGTCACTTCGATAGTTCGGTTTGTAATATTATCTACAAAAGCTCTATCGTGAGAAATTACCATTACCGCTTTGGCTTGATTAATTAAAAAGTCTTCCAACCATTCGATACTATCCATATCCAAGTGATTAGTTGGCTCATCAAGTAGAATCAAATCAGGTTTTGTTAAAAGGATTTTGGCCAATTCAATTCTCATTCTCCAACCACCAGAAAACTCTTTCGTTGGACGATTGAAATCTTCTCTTTCAAAACCTAAACCTTTTAATATTTTTTCAACTTCAGCTTCATAATTAACCTCTTCGATAGAATAATATTTTTCTGAAAGTTCTGAAACTCTTTCAATCAACTTCATATACTCATCACTTTCATAATCAGTACGAATCGTTAATTGTTCATTGATTTCGTCAATTTCTTTTTTCATATTCAAAACACCCGCAAAAGCTTTGGATGTCTCTTCCATAACAGTACAGTTATCTTCCGTCAATAAATGTTGTGGCAAATAAGCTACCACCGCATCACTTGGAGCTGAAATCACACCACGAGTAGGTTTGTTTGCACCAGCAACTATCTTTAACAAAGTAGATTTTCCCGCTCCATTTTTACCCATAAGGGCAATTTTATCAGTTTCATTGATAGCAAAGGTAACTTCACTAAATAGCGTTGTGCCACCAAATTCAACCGCAATATCGTTTACTGTAATCATTTAATTTAAAAATAAAAGGTTAGAGGTTAAAAATCAGATGATTTCGAACGCCAAAATTTTGAAGGTGCAAAGATAGTTTAAATAAAGAATTGCGCAATTGGTAACCCCATTAACTGCAAAAAAAATGCCTCTCCAAAACGAAGAGGCATTTTCTATAAATAACTGAAAAACCAATTATTCTTTGCGATACTTTTTAGTTACTTCAAAAACATGCTCTAAAATTGCTGCTTCCTTTTCGTCAAAAACAATATTTCTTCGAGACATTACCAAACGTGCTGTTTCAAAAGCTTTTTTTGTTAAGTAAGTAGTAAATCCTGAAGCACCTCCCCATGAAAAACTGGGTACAAAATTTCTCGGAAAACCACTGCCAAAAATATTAGCACTCACTCCTACTACAGTTCCGGTATTGAACATGGTATTGATGCCACATTTACTATGGTCGCCCATCATTAAACCGCAAAACTGAAGCCCTGTTTTCGCAAAACCTTCTGTTTCATAGCTCCACAAACGCACTTCTTCATAGTTATTTTTAAGATTCGAATTGTTACTATCAGCACCAATATTACACCATTCACCCAAAACAGAGTCACCTAAAAATCCATCATGCCCTTTATTAGAATTAGCAAACAAAACAGAGTTTTTAACCTCACCTCCTATCCTAGATGCAGGCCCTACTGTTGTTGCACCATAGACTTTTGCTCCCATTTTAACTTGAGCTTTTTCGCACAAAGCAAAGGGACCGCGAATTATGGATCCTTCCATGATCTCAGCATCTTTACCAATATAAATTGGCCCTGAGGAAGCATTTAAAGTAACATATTCCAACTTAGCACCTTCCTCAATAAATACATTTTCAGGAGCAATTACGTTGACACTCTTAGGAATTGGTTGTGATTTCCTGCCTTGTGTTATCAATTCAAAATCTTCTCTAATGGCAGCATCATTTTTAGAAAAAATATCCCACGTGTTTTCAATAGTAATACAATCGTCGTTGTATTCTATAATTTCATAAGTATCGAAATTAACTTCATCTTGATTGTCAGAAGTATAAAATGCAATGATTTCGTCTTTTTTGAAAATAGCTTGATTGGGCTCTAAATTACTCACCAATTCTACCAAAATTTCATTCGGCAAAAAAGAAGCATTGATCATAACATTGCCTTCTAATTCCACCATTGGGTATTTATCAGACAAATATTCTTCGGTTAAAGTAGTGGTAGTCGACCCGAGATATAATTCCCATTTTTGGCGAATGGTCATGATTCCCACCAAAATATCAGCAACGGGACGAGTAAAGGTAAACGGCAACAAAGCATTTCGAGCGGGACCGTCAAAAAGAATGTAATTCATAAAAAAATTGATTTGGCTATTGTTTCTTTTTCGATTTGGTTATCACGGACAAAGTTAATTCATTTTCTGGTATAAATTCTATGCAAACAAGGCGCAAATAAAAAAGCCTCTCTAAAAAGAAAGGCTTCATTGTATTTAAAAACGAGTTAAAATTACTTAACGTGTTTTGCGTATTTAGTTTTGAATTTATCAATACGTCCTGCAGTATCGATAAGTTTAGATTTACCTGTGTAAAAAGGGTGAGAAGTTCTAGAGATCTCCATTTTTACTACTGGATACTCAACGCCTTCGTGAATAATTGTTTCTTTAGTTTCAGCTGTAGATTTAGTAATAAAAACATCGTCATTTGACATGTCTTTGAAAGCAACTAATCTGTAATTCTCTGGGTGAATACCTTTTTTCATCTTAAATCTTTTTTTATTAGTTCAATTATAATTTGTTTTGCAGCTTTTCTTCTGAGTGAAAAGGTATAAACATCTTATAACTTTTTATTTACACTATTATTTTTGAGTGTGCAAATTTACACTTATTTTTAGAATTACAAACCTTTACTTTGTTTTTTTTAGCTTTTCCTTCAAAACATTTTTTAGCCTCCATAAAAGCAGAATTGCTATATTTGTGGACTAATTAAAAAACCAACCACCATGATCAACGAAATTATTAAAAAAAACGGAATTACTTTTGGGATAATAAGCGGCATTATCTCTTGTTTAATTACTGCAACTATCTATGCTATTGATTTGAATTTATTCCTTAAATCATGGATTACTATAATAACAATCACAACCTCAATTATTCTTTCAATAGTCTTACTATCTAAAACAAAAAAAGAAATTCAAACCGATTTTTCCTTCAAAGATGCATTTACCACTTATTTCATCTATGCAGTTGTTGGTGTATTAATTTCAACATTATTCAACATAGTACTATGGAATTTTATAGATCCTTCAGCAAAGGAAACTTTGAACGAACTCTTCATAAAATATACTGCTTCAATAATGCAAAAATTTGGAGCTCCTTCCTCTTCAATTAATGAAGCTATTAAAGGAATGAAAGAAAGCAGTCCTTACGATATCGATTCATTATTAAAAGGAATGATAACAAGCATAGTTTTCAGTTCAATCTTTGGACTAATTATGGCTGCCTTTTTCAAAACAAGAAAAACACATCAAGAATAAAACAATTAAATGAATTTATCTATCTTAATACCACTTCTTAACGAAGAGGAATCCTTACAAGAATTGTACACTTGGATTCTAAAAGTGATGCAATCTAATAATTACTCCTATGAAATCCTTTTTTTGGATGACGGAAGTACCGACAATTCTTGGTCCATTATTGAAAATTTTGCCGCTACAAATCCCTTTGTAAAAGGGATTCGTTTTATGAAAAACTTTGGCAAATCGCAAGCGTTACATGCTGGATTTGCTCAAGCCAAAGGTGACGTAATCATCACGATGGATGCCGATTTACAAGATAGCCCTGACGAAATTCCAGGATTATACAATATGATTACCGAACAAAAATATGACTTGGTTTCGGGTTGGAAAAAGAAACGCTACGACTCGGTTGTAGCCAAAAATCTTCCTTCCAAATTATTCAATTGGGCGGCGAGAAAAACTTCAGGTGTTGAACTGAACGATTTCAACTGCGGATTAAAAGCCTATAAAAATGTAGTAGTCAAAAACATTGAGGTTTCTGGCGAAATGCACCGTTATATTCCAGTTTTGGCTAAAAATGCTGGTTTTGGAAAAATTGGAGAAAAAGTAGTACAACATCAAGCTAGAAAATACGGAGAAACCAAATTTGGAATGGACCGTTTCATTAATGGATTCTTAGATTTGATTACCATTTGGTTTTTGTCGCGTTTTGGCAAAAGACCGATGCATCTTTTTGGCGCTATTGGCTCTTTAATGTTTATTATCGGATTTTTTGCAGCTGCTTATATTGGTGTTTCAAAACTGTATCATATGTATAACGACATGAAGTACACTTTGGTTACCAATAATCCTTGGTTTTATATTGCCTTAACCACAATGGTTTTGGGTACTCAACTATTTTTGGCTGGTTTTCTTGGGGAAATTATCCTAAGAACCAAAAACAATGAAGCGCGATACAAAATTGCCAATCAAATCAATTTATAAAGTCATTCAAATACACTTTAAAACAATTTATTGTTTCATATAACATCACTATAAAATGCACATTCCTCAAAATATCCTAGACGCACTAAATGTTTGGCTTACCCCAACCTTTGACTCCGCTACACAAGACGCTGTAAGAGAACTTATGACTACTGCTCCAAAAGATTTAGAAGAAAGTTTTTATAAAAATTTAGAATTTGGAACAGGAGGAATGCGCGGCGTAATGGGCGTTGGTGACAACCGAATCAACAAATACACTTTAGGAAAAAGCACCCAAGGTCTATCTAATTACTTAAAAAGCGTTTTTCCTGGCGAGCCAATAAAGGCTGCCATTGCTTTTGACTGTCGTCACAATAGTAAAACCCTAGCAAAAATCGTAGCCGATGTATTTTCAGCTAACGGTATTGAGGTGTTTCTTTTTTCTGACTTACGACCTACACCGGAATTATCTTTTGCCCTAAAACATTTGAACTGTCATTGTGGAATCGTACTCACTGCATCTCACAATCCTCCAGAATACAACGGGTACAAAGTATATTGGCAAGATGGCGGACAAATCGTTCCTCCACAAGATGGCGCCATCATCAAGGTGATTGAAAATTTAAAATACGATGAAATTAATTTCACCGCCAACGAAGATTTGATTCATTATATAGACACTGAGTTAGACCAAGCCTTCATTCAATCCTCTATTGAAAATGCTAGTTTTAACACTCCAGCAACTGCTAAAGAGAATTTAAACATTGTGTTTACTTCTTTGCACGGAACATCAATCACGATCATCCCAGAAACCTTAAGCAAAGCAGGCTATACTAATGTTAATATAGTTGAAGAACAAGCAGTTCCCAACGGAGATTTTCCAACGGTAAAATCACCCAACCCAGAAGAACCAGAAGCGCTAACAATGGCATTGGCATTAGCTGACAAAACAAATGCAGATATCGTAGTAGGTACAGATCCTGATTGTGATCGTCTTGGTGTTGCCGTGCGAAATAACGATGGAAAAATGGTCTTGTTAAACGGAAATCAAACGATGATTTTGATGACCGCATTCTTATTAGAAAAATGGAAACAAGCTGGAAAAATTAACGGTAAACAATTTGTTGGGTCAACTATAGTTTCTACTCCAATGATGATGGAATTAGCCACTGCTTATAACGTAGAATGCAAAGTGGGCTTGACAGGATTCAAATGGATTGCCAAAATGATCAAAGATTTCCCTGAACTACAATTCATTGGTGGTGGAGAAGAAAGTTTTGGTTTTATGGTAGGCGATGCCGTTAGAGATAAAGATGCCGTGGCTGCAACGCTTCTAATTTGTGAAGTGGCTGCACAAGCAAAAGCAAGCGGCAGCTCCGTTTACAAAGAGTTAATCAATCTTTATGTAGATCACGGTTTTTACAAAGAACATTTAGTTTCGCTAACCAAAAAAGGAATGGACGGTTTACAAGCCATTAATCAAATGATGATTGACTTGCGTGAAAATCCTGTAAAAGAAATCGACGGACAACGTGTAATCATGGTAGAAGATTATCAATCCTCTATCGCAAAAAATTTGTTGTCTGGAGAAGAATTGACTATGGATATTCCAAAATCTAATGTACTTATTTACTATACAGAAGATGGTTCGAAAATTTGTGCAAGACCAAGTGGCACCGAACCTAAAATCAAATTCTATATCAGTGTAAATACAACACTCGAAGCTGTGGAAGATTTTGTGGAAGTAGAACACATTTTAGATCAAAAAATAAAAAATATTATTGCTGCAATGCAATTGAACTAATGGATAAAAATTTAATAAAATTACTACCCTATACAAAAAAATACCAGTCAAACATTGTTTGGAATGTGACGTATAATATTTTGTATGCCCTATTTAGTACCATTTCAATGCTGACTTTATTACCAATGCTGGAAGTATTGTTTGGCAAAAACAAAGCAATTGAAAAAGCTCCAGTTTATGAAGGAATAGGAAATATAATGGCTTATGGAAAAAATCTATTGTATTATCAAATTTCAGAAATCACCAAAGATAGTGGTAAACAATTTGCTTTATTATTAGTAGTCGCTTTAGTAATTACTACATTTTTGTTGAAAAATGTTTTTAATTACCTAGCCTCATATCACATTATGCACCTTAAAAATGGAGTGTTAAAAGATTTGAGAAAAAAAATGTTTGACAAAATAATCGAATTACCAATCTCCTATTATTCTGAAAAAAGAAAAGGGGACGTGATGGCTAGAATGCTTGGAGACGTTAATGAAGTACAAAATTCTTTTTTTTCTATTTTAGAATTAGTTGTAAAAGAACCACTAACAATCGTTTTTGCATTAATAACCATGTTTGCTATTAGTGCTAAACTAACCTTATTTGTTTTGGTTTTCATCCCTCTTTCTGGACTAATCATATCCAAAATTGGAAAAAACCTTAAGTCAAAATCTTTGAAAGTACAAAACGAAAACGGATTGCTAATTTCAATTGTTGAAGAAAGTCTAAGCGGTTTGAAAGTAGTGAAAAGCTATAACGCAGAAGCTAGTCTAAAAAACAAATTCAACAATTCTATCACAAGATTACTCCATTTATCGAATAGCATAGGAAACAAAAACAACCTAGCCTCACCTTTGAGTGAATTCTTGGGTATTACTACTATTGCTGTTTTACTTTGGTACGGAGGAAATTTAGTTTTGGTTGATGAAACGCTAGATGGTGCTTCTTTTATAGTTTATCTAACATTAGCCTACAACATTCTAACCCCTGCAAAAGCGATCTCTAAGGCATCATATTCTGTAAAAAATGGTTTAGCTGCAGCACAACGTGTTTTCGAAGTATTGGAAGTTGAAAATGAAATCACTTCAAAAGAAAACGCTATACAAAAACAAACTTTTGAAAGCAGTATCGAAATTAAAAACATCAACTTTAAGTATGAAGATGAAAATGTTCTAAAAGATTTTTCTTTAGAAGTAAAAAAAGGACAAACTGTTGCTCTCGTTGGACAATCCGGTAGTGGAAAAAGCACAATTGCCAATTTATTAACGCGCTTTTACGATGTGAATGAAGGAACAATTTCGATTGACAATCATAACATCAAAGATTTCGATTTGCATTCATTACGAAGCTTAATTGGGCTAGTTACCCAAGATAGTATTTTATTTAATGACACTATTAAAGAAAATATAGCGCTTGGCAAACCCAACGCCACCGACGAAGAAATCATAGACGCTTTAAAAATTGCCAATGCCTATGAATTCGTATCTACGCTTCCAAACGGAATTTACACCAATATTGGCGACAGCGGAAACAAATTATCTGGCGGACAAAAACAACGTTTATCTATCGCCAGAGCGGTATTGAAAAATCCGCCGATTATGATTTTGGATGAAGCCACATCGGCTTTGGATACCGAAAGCGAAAAATTCGTTCAAGTAGCACTCGAAAACATGATGCAAAACAGAACGTCTATCGTTATTGCCCATCGCCTTTCTACCATTCAAAAAGCAGATAAGATTGTGGTGATGAAAAAAGGAAAAATTGTAGAGCAAGGCACGCATGAAGAATTGATTGCGCTTGATGGCACTTATAACAAATTAGTAACCATGCAATCCCTTGAGTAGTCTCAAATTATTTGTATCTTTAAACTAGATTTTTTCTTTTTTAAATTTCACAAATGTACTTAGACAACCTCAACATAAAATTACCCGAAGATCCTGAAACCATTGTCTGGAAATACCTAGACTTGTCTAAATTTTTAGATTTATTGTTATCTAAAAAATTATTCATGTCTAGGTCCGACAAATTTGAAGACCAATACGAAGGCACCTTTAGCGAACCCACTTTTGAGGAAATCAGAAAATTATCTATTGATAACCCTGACTTTTTAAATTACTACAAAACGCATCGTGAAAAAGTAGCAATCAGCAGTTGGCATATCAATGAATACGAATCTTTTGCTATGTGGCAAATTTTTACCCAAAACAGCGAAGGATTAGCCATACAATCCACCATAGGAAGACTACAAAAAGCATTGCTACCTGAAGAGCATTTCCAACAATACATTGGGGAAGTAAATTATATTGATTACAAAAAAGAATACATTCCTTTTGATGACTTATTTTTTCCTTTTTTATACAAAAGAAAAAGTTTTCAATACGAACGAGAAGTTCGCATTATTAGTGATGTGACCAAAAACAACTTAAAGTTGAATGATGGTTTAAAAATTAATGTCGACGTGAATCAATTAATAGAAAAAATATACATTCACCCAAAGTCTGAGAATTGGTATAAAAATCTTGTGATTCAACTAGTAGCAAAATTAGGATTTGATATCGCTATAGAAAAATCAGACTTGGAAAGTGACATCTTGATTTAAACTATATTGGGGAATATCGAATCGCTTTCCACTCGTTTTTATTCAAATCGATATAGTTATAATGCACCACATCTTTTTGGTCAAACTGTCCGTTTTTATTGGTATCTTCAATGGTTCTAAAATACAATCGATTAGAAGATTCGATTAAACTCCAATCGATCAACTCTTCTAAATCCGCTGAAACTTTTGTTAATTTTTCACCACTAATAGCACTCAAATATAAGGTATTGATATCATTAGTATCCAACTTACCATCTTTATTGGTATCTGCATCAACCATTGTATAGACCATAATTTGCTTTTTGATACGATCTGAAACAGCTTTCAAGTA
Source organism: Flavobacterium sp. (assembly GCF_027531905.1). Lineage (GTDB taxonomy): Bacteria > Bacteroidota > Bacteroidia > Flavobacteriales > Flavobacteriaceae > Flavobacterium. Next base: position 89,830 of record NZ_JAPZSU010000014.1, read on the forward strand.
GGTCGCTGTTTCAATTAAAATAGGCATGGTAGTCAAAGGGCGAATCGAATCAGAACTTGTTTTTTGAAATTTTAAGTTTTGCAAAAAACCCGTAATTTCATATTGAGCTACATTGCTTATAGTAAAGCTAACATCATTTACCGCAGAAGAACCGTAACGTGATTTCGCCCCTCTTTCGTAAATGCGTAAATCACCTACGGGATGTATCAAATAATCGGTACCTTCCATTTGAACTGGCAAATCGGCAATTTCAACTTTTGAGGAATCTAGTTTTGCTACCACTGTACTTTTAGACGAATTGTCATATATCACTTTGGGTTTTTCTACTTCTTTTTGACAACTCGCCATCAAAAGAACGACAATCAAACCATTGATTATTGATTTATACTCCATGCTGAACATTATTTATTTTCAAAAGTAAACAATTCTAACAAAACCTTACACTTAATGTTTTGAAATTGGCAGTAAAAATGAAAGTAGGAGTAATTAAAAACGTGCATTTAACTTGATGTTAAAAACTCTAGTCGTCATATAATTAGGAATCCCATATTGAACTTTAGTATAAACATCGCGAACCCAAGTGTTGGTAATAGCATTTTGATTGTTGAAAATATTAAACACTTCAACACCAATAGCCAGTTCTTGAAAACTATCAGCCCATTTCCCATAGTGTCTAGAAGCGCTTCGATCGACTAAAAGTTTCGAAAACCCAACATCGGCACGACGGTAATCTCTAAGTCTGTTTTGATACAAATAAGGATCAGCATAAGATGGAGAACCGCCTGGCAAACCTGTATTATAAACCAAATTAAGATACAATTTTACACTTGGAATATTAGGCATATAATCTTGAAACAGCATCGCAAACTTTAATCTTTGGTCGGTGGGGCGAGCAATGAATCCTTTTCCATTACTACTTTCCTCAGTTTTCATATACCCGAAACTTATCCAAGATTCTGTACCAGGCACAAACTCTCCATTCCACCTCACATCAATTCCTTGCGCATATGCTTTTGCATCATTATTAGCTTGATAACGAATCCTAACGTTGTTGATGGTATAAGTATTGACATCCGATAATGATTTATAATAAAGTTCAGTAACCAATTTAAATGGACGATTCCATAAATTAAAACTATAATCATTGCCAAGAACCACGTGTACCGATTGTTGCGCCTTAACATTTGGCTGAACCACCCCATCCCTATCCCGAAGTTCTCTATAAGAAGGTGGTTGATGGTACATTCCTCCTGACAATCGAAACAAAAGATTCGCTTTAGCATTGGGCTTAATGGTAAACTGAGCCCTTGGACTAACCGTAAATTGCTGATCTCCTATAATATAGCCCCCTAAAACTTGCCAACTGTGCATTCTAACCCCCAAATTATACCAAACTAAACTGGTACCTAAATTGGCTTTACGACTCCATTGCAAATAGCCCGAAAAACGATTGATCGTATTAAAATTAATGGCTCTCACATTTTGGTATGGAGCCAAAGGACCATTATAAATGGTATAGGGTTCGTCTTTTTTGGGTAGAAAACGCGGTGGATTTAACGAAAACCCAGCAGAATCAATTACTTCCCATTCATTAATTCTATCTCGAATAGATTCACGAGTGTATTTTACTCCCCATTCAATCAGATTATTTTTCCAATCATGAATCCCTTTAAACTCGGCATTGGCGATTAAGGCATCCAAATCATTACGGGCATGATTCAATTGCGAACCTATTCCTCTAGAAAAAGTTACATCGCCCAAGGTTTCAGAGCCAATATTGGTATCTATTTCAGCCAAGCGATAGGCAGCAAAAATATCAAAGTGCTCCTTTTCCAAAGTATGAAAAACAGCGCCAATAAATTTATAGGTTGACACATCGGAAGCCTTAAATGTAGTTTTTATCGCTCCAAAAAAAGTTTGATACTGATCGCGTTCTTGCCCTTCATAAAAAACCAATAAGGCTTGCGGATTATCTATCGTACCAAAATTTGTTTGACGAGTAAGTGGTTTATAATTGTACTTGTTTTGAGAAATGTTTCCCAAAAAACTCCATTGCCATTTTGAAGAAGCATTAAAATTAATAGCAGTTTGAACGTCAACAAAAGAAGGCGTGTAATTGGTTTGTGTTTCTTGACTATCCACCAATAAACTATTATTTCTGTAACGAACCCCTGTAATTGCTGTCCAGCGCTTATCTTTTGAAATTAAATCCAAAGAGGCACTTCCCCCTAAAAAACTAGCTTCTACCGTTGCCCCAAATTGTGTCGGTTTTCTATACGTTATATCTAAAACAGAAGATAATTTATCTCCAAATTTAGCCTGAAATCCACCTGCTGAGAAATCAATATTCTGAATCAAATCGGTATTTGTAAAACTCAAGCCTTCTTGTTGTCCTGACCGAATCAAAAAAGAACGATAGACTTCTACTTCGTTGACATAAACTAAATTTTCATCGTAATTACCTCCGCGAACCGCGTATTGAGAACTTAATTCGTTATTAGAATTTACACCAGCCAAAGATTTTAAAACATTTTCTATTCCGGGATTGGCTCCAGGAATATTCTTAAGAGTAACTGGATCTATAGTCAAAATCCCTTGAATCCTTTTTTTGTTGTTGGCATTTACAAACACCTCCCCCATTTGTTCTTCTTTCTGGTTCAATACCAAATTAAAATCAACCACTTCGTTGGGTGCTACCGTTAAAACTAATGTCGCTTTTTTAAATGAAATATGACTAAAAACGACCGTTACTTTTTCATTTGAAGGGATCAATAAGGAGTAAAACCCTTTGGTGTTGGTTTGTGAAGTTAGTCCTTGAATTGCAACATTCACATCATTAATTGGTTGCTTTTTATCGTCTAAAATAAATCCTTGCAATTTTCCTTTTTGAGAAAACACAGGAAACCCAATAAAAATAAGGGTAAAAAAAATACAGATTTGAACTATTTTCAAGCGAATAACTATTTACTTATTTGACTTCTAAAAAAACGTGTTTCAAAGGTAGTAGAATTACCCATTTGGTCCACCACAATTGCTTTAAGAATATTAGCTCCTTCGGCAACGATTCCATCACTAAAATCGTGAGTGAGTTGTCTAGTTTTATTATCGTATTCCATCAAAATCCATTGATCGTTCAAATAAGCATTGTACGATTTAATTCCAGATAAAGCATCATAAATAGAGAGTTTTAACTCATTTTGAGCAGTAATCCATTTCCCTTCTATAGGTTTGCTAATGCTAATTATAGGATTTACATTATCCAAAACAAGGCCATATTTTCCCAAAGTTTTTACCTTAGTAGTAAAGGTATTCTCTTTTATAGAGGTTGGATTATACGAAATTCGCCCGCCTTCAATCCTACCTAAAAACATTTTTTCTTTTTCTAATGCTGTATGAGTAGAATCCTGAACTTGAATCGTAAAATTAGAATGTACTGGAACGGTATCGTCATGCAAAGTCAATATTTTATTCGCTGCCGAAAAATTTAAATCAAAATCATTATAAAAAGTATTGGCAGGAAAAATCACAGTCCAATTATCTTTTTCAAATATGTATTCTTTTTTTGCTTTAATAAAATAATTTGAAGGAGTCGCTTCTTTTGGAATTACAACAGCCTTTACGTCATAAGCAACTGGGATAGTGATTACTGTTTTATTAGTAAAAAAATCAGCAACTTCAATACGATAAGTCCCCGACAAATTAGGCAAAACCGATATTTTTCCATTATTCTGATCTGTTTTTATAATACTTAAGTCAAAAGGATCTATTCGGAATAACCGCTGAATACGCTGTTGCGTTTTTTTATATCTTGCATAATCTATCAAAACATTGACATAGCGCATTTCATCAAACGAATACGTCCCAAATTGATACCCATAAATAGGGCTACCGTTGTAAAAAGCTTGTACGTCAAAAACACCATTTTTATTAAAAGAAACATCGTCCATATCGGTAGCAATAATTCCAAAACCAATTTTCCCATTGGCCAAAACAGGATCTGCAAGATAAGTCCCATCTTTTTGCAAGGTCAAATTAATTGGTACTGGACGTAAAGATTGATTCACGCTAGTTTGGCTATCCAAAGGAAAAGCATAAACCGTGGTGACTTGTGGTTTTTTCGTATCCTTTAAAAAAGAATCAAATCCAAAAAACAAAGGATTGATAATAAATTCGGTTTTAGAATCTCGTATTTCGAAATGAAGGTGTGGCCCTTCTGAAGCACCTGTATTTCCAGAAAGAGCAATTAGCTGTCCTTTAGTTACAACTAACTCATTTGATTTAAAGAAAAGTTCTACTTCAAATGATTTTTCTTCGTATTGCCTTCTTTTTATTACTTCTTGAATTGGCCCAACTGCTTTTTGCAAATGCGCATATACGGTGGTATATCCATTAGGGTGAGTGATATAAATCGTCTTTCCATTTCCAAACGTTGAGATTTTAATTCTAGAAACATAACCGTCAGCAGCAGCATAAACAGGCAAACCTTCACGCTGTTGGGTTTTATAATCAAACCCCGCATGAAAATGGTTCGGGCGTAATTCACCAAAATTTCCCGATAATTGCATCGGTATATCTAATGGTGATCTAAAATAATCTTTAGGATATTTCTCTTGAGCCACTAAAACATGGCAAAAAAACAATAAAAAACAGAATCTCTTCATTTTAATATTTTTGCTAAGATAACCAAAAGAGGCAAAACTCAAAACAAAACAAATTGTTTTGATTATAATTGATTATCAAGTATTTAATTATTTTAGCACAAAAAAACACCTAAAATATTGCAATAATAAAAAGGAATACTAACTTTGTAAGATTAAGAAATGAATTGGTTATAAAATGAGTGTAATTGCAGAAATAATTGATACTCTTGAAAATAAGATTGTAAAACTTTTTTCTAAAATAAAAATTCTAGAAAAAAACAATCTAGAGTTGAGAGGAAAATTAACAGAAGCAACACGAATCATATCCCAGCAGTCAGAAGAGATTGAAGTGCTAAAAAAGCACTATGAAACACTCAAAATTGCCAATTCATTACTAGGCAGTGACGATAATAAAAGAGATACAAAGCTTAAAATAAATTCATTAATTCGTGAAATTGATTACTGTATAGCTCAGTTATCAGATTAAAACATGGAAGAAAAGCTTAAAATAAAAATATCAATTGCAGATAGAGTTTACCCTCTAACGGTAGACGCCTCTCAAGAAGAAGGGTTGCGAAGCGCTTCGAAAAAAATAGATATGATGATTAAGCAATTTGAAGAAAATTATGCCGTAAGAGACAAACAAGATGTTTTAGCCATGTGTGCTTTACAGTTTGCCTCTCAAGTTGAACAAAAACAAATTGACAATGCAATGAATGGTAGTGAAACCATTGATAGATTGCAAAAAATCAATGCAGTTTTAGATCAATATCTCGATTAAAACGTTCTTACAAAAGATTAAGATACTGCCTACATTAGTTCTTATTTGATAAACTCAACACTAACAATTTAGAATGAGCGAATCATCGTTACTATAGCAAGCCAATTCAGTTTGGAAGCTTGAACAACGAGTTAGCTCAAAACTTGTCTTTTCGAGTTTATACAATCCCACTAATGTAGGTTTTTTTATACATATAATTTAAACAAAATGGATAGTACATTATTAATAATTGTTTCAGGAATTATAGGCATTGCAGCTGGTTTTGGTATAGCTAAAATCATCGAAAAAAGCAATATTTCCAATTTGATAAAAAATGCTAAAAAAGAGGCTTCTTCCATTTTAAAAGACGCCAATTTAGAAGCTGAAAACATTAAAAAAGACAAAATTCTTCAAGCTAAAGAGAAATTTATTGAATTGAAATCAGAGCATGAGCAAGTGATTTTGGCTAGAGACAAAAAAGTAGCCGAAGTAGAAAAAAGAGTTCGTGATAAAGAATCTCAAGTTTCAAGCGAATTGTCTAAAGCTAAAAAAATCAATGACGATTTCGAAGCCAAAAAAGCAGAATTTCAAGCTAAAATTGAAGTTCTAGACAAGAAGCAATTAGAAGTTGACAGATTGCACAAAAGTCAATTACAACAGCTAGAAGTAATTTCTGGATTGTCTGCCGAAGAAGCAAAAGAACAATTAGTAGAAGGATTAAAGGCTGAAGCTAAATCAAAAGCAATGTCTCATATTCAAGAAACGATTGAAGAGGCTAAACTTACTGCACAACAAGAAGCTAAGAAAATCATCATCAACACCATTCAACGTGTTGGTACTGAAGAAGCTGTAGAAAATTGCGTTTCAGTATTCAATATCGAGTCTGACGATGTTAAAGGAAGAATCATTGGACGTGAAGGTAGAAACATTAGAGCGCTTGAAGCTGCTACCGGTGTAGAAATCATAGTTGACGATACTCCAGAAGCTATTATTCTTTCTTGCTTTGACCCTGTTCGAAGAGAAATTGCTCGTTTGTCTTTGCATAAATTGGTAACCGATGGTCGTATTCACCCAGCAAGAATTGAAGAAGTTGTAGCAAAAACAACAAAACAAATTGATGATGAAATCATTGAAGTTGGTAAACGTACTGTTATTGATTTAGGAATCCACGGATTACACCCTGAATTGATTAAAGTGGTGGGTAGAATGAAATACCGTTCTTCTTACGGACAAAACTTATTACAACACTCTCGTGAAGTATCTAAGCTATGTGGTATAATGGCTGCTGAATTAGGACTAAATGTTAAACTTGCCAAAAGAGCTGGTTTACTGCATGATATTGGAAAAGTGCCTGATGCTGAAAGCGACTTACCACACGCCTTATTAGGAATGCAATGGGCAGAGAAATATGGTGAAAAAGAAGAAGTTTGTAATGCAATTGGAGCGCACCACGACGAAATCGAAATGAAATCTTTATTATCTCCAATCATTCAAGTTTGTGATGCGATTTCTGGAGCTAGACCAGGCGCTAGAAGACAAGTATTAGATTCTTATATCCAACGTTTAAAAGATTTAGAAGAGGTAGCCTATGGCTTTACTGGTGTAAAAAATGCTTATGCTATTCAAGCTGGTAGAGAATTACGAGTAATTGTAGAAAGTGAAAAAGTTTCTGATGACAATGCAGCATCATTATCTTTTGAAATTTCTCAAAAAATCCAAACCGAAATGACCTATCCTGGACAAGTAAAAGTTACAGTGATTAGAGAAACAAGAGCAGTTAACATTGCTAAATAAAAAAACATTTATCTCAAGAAAAAAGGCAATTATAAATAAATTGCCTTTTTTTATGCTTGTTTCTTATCCTCCACTAAATTCATAAAAACACTTTAAAAAGAATACCTCATCTCGATTCTTGCAAAAATACCCGTTTGTTTTTCAAATAAAGCACGATCATCAATTCGGGAAACTGGATGGGAATACTAACAATCTTATGATTTCGTTTCTTCTACATAACAATACTTTATCTCGCTAAATATCAGTCATTTTAGGGCAATTTAACCATTCCTACTTCAGATTAGTCTTAAGAGCTTCATTTTCATAAATATAAAACAAACAATCCTTTTGGATTTAATAAACGAATACCCCTTAATGATCAATAATTAAGGGGTATTTTTCAAAAAAATAATATAAATAATAAAGGGCAAAAAAACTATAATTTACTTAGAAAGAGAAAATGTTACACCAGCAACTAGGAACTGATGATTTAAAAAACCAAGATTTTCTCGAGCATCAGTGGCATTGTAAGTATAACTTAACCAAATTGGCATTACAATGCTTTCTGATAATTTTACCTCCTTAGACAATTTACAACCAAGATTAACAAAAGAAGGTTTGTCATAATCTCCAGCATTATAATATTGCGCTTTGTTATTCCAAACCACACCTACGACAGGAGCTATGTTAATCCCAAAAGGAGCCTCATAATTATAGCCAACTTCCATGTAGGTGGTGTAATTTTGCTTTCCTTTTTCATCAAATTCATCTTTATATTTAAAGTCATTCCCTGCTAGAAAAGTACTCGAAGTGAACCAGAGTGGCAAACCGTGCTCCGAAAAATCAAACATAAGTATCAAATCAAGAGTATTCGAACTGCTGTTTCCCCAATCAAAAAATTTGTTTGACGTACCCTCTTGTCGATCTGTAGAAGGCCAGTAATATTGTTGCAATGAAACCGTAAGAAAATCACTCACTGTATAATTTAAAATAAGATCTAACTCTCGATACCCCTTAGTGGTGCCATTTTCATCAAAATATTCTTTTTTAAAGTTATGCGTTCCCCAAAAGCCTACTGAAAAACGATCGGTTACATTATAGGTTCCATATATTTGTGCAACAGGGTAGTTCCCACCCCAGGATTGTCCACGCCATATATATCTTGAAGCTAGATCTAAATTTAGATCCCAAGTTCCTTTTATAGGTTCTACAACAGCTTTTGTTGAATCGGTCGCTTGCGTTTGAGCAAAAACGGCCCCAGTAAGTAGCATCGCTACAATAACACTTAATTTTTTCATTTGGTTTATAGTTTGGTTAAAATATGATTAAAATAGAACTCTAGAGAGGGTCGCTTAAAATAAATAGTTCGGTAAAAAACTATGAGTATATTTTAGAATAATTATAATTTCAATGTCAATAAAAACTAGAAAAGCATATAGTTACCTAAGCTAATTTCAAAACTAACTTTTCATTTTAGCAACAATAGAATCAGCAGCAATTCGACCCGTTTCCGCAGCTCCATTCATGAATCCTTGAAAATCTTTACTACAATGTTCCCCTGCAAAAAATACGTTTCCAATAGGTTCTGCTGTATGTAGCATAGCCGTATTCCACTGTCCTGCTTTTGGGCAAGTATAACTCGCTTTTACCCAAGGATAAGTAGACCAAGCAGCAAAAACATGTTTATTCGCATACACTTTTTTAGACCCTGGAAATACTTCGTCTAATTCATTAATATATCGGTTAATTTCAATTTCTGGCAAATCCGTTTTCCAAATGTGATTGGCTGGAGCATATTTATTATTTATGGCTATTTTAGAAAGACGAATAGACTCATCACCTCCAAAGAAACAGCAATAAACGCCTTTGTTACTGTCCACACTTTTTATACTACTAGAATCCCAGCCATCATGGATATCCTTATGAAATAAGTAGCCATAGAATTTGTTTTTGCCTTCGCGCCAAGGTCTATTCTCATATCCAATGAACAATTTATTATTTTGACCGTATCCCAATTCTTGAATCGAATTCATTTTTTCAGGAGTCAACTCAGGCAAGTCAATTTTTACGTCCCTCAACATCGTGAACGGAATGGTTACAATAACAAAATCAGCCTCAACTTCTTTATTATCTTTAAAAGTCAAAATATATTTTTGTTCTTTTTTGGAAATTGCACTAAGCATTGCATTCAAAACAACAGGTTCTGGTAATTTTGAAGCTATACGTTCAATCAGCTTTGAATTCCCCTCCTTAATTCTATACTTTTCATCACTATCGCCAAATATTTTAAACCCTTTAGAAGTATCAGTATCAATCATATCCAACATATTTATAGCAGATTGCTCTGAAGTATCCAAACCAAATTCAGCCATATAAGCTGCTGTGAAAGCCTCTTTTAACCATTTTGAACATTTTAAAGATTTGATATATGATGACAAAGTCATTTTATCAAAAGCCAAAGCGGAGGGAGTATTATAATTTTCTCCAAGACTTTCGGCATCTTTGAGTATTTTGGGGGCTATTTTTTTAAATTCTTTTATTATTTCTTCATCGGAAATATGTCTTCCATCAAAAAAATAGGTTTCATGAACCAATCCTGCGGCTTTAGATTCGGCATACATATCCACCAATTCTAAGTTAAATTCCTTAGCCAACTCAATCATATCTGTATGAATCGAATCTATGAAATCACCACCAAATTCAGGATGAATTCCCATTTGTAAGGCATCATTATAATGCGTTAAAATACGGCCACCTAAACGAAAACTTCCCTCATAAACCGTAGCATTAATACCTAATTTACTTAATTGATAAGCCGCATTCAAGCCAGCCATCCCTGCTCCAATAATAACCACTTTTTTATCATTTTTTGGTGCTGTTTTTCCATCAGAAACTGGTTTACTATTGGACTCATTCTCTTTTTTACAACCTATCATTGAGGTTCCAATTAATCCAGTAAGCAAACTAAACTTCGTTACATCTCCTACAAATTTTCGACGGGTAACCGCATCGGCATTTTTAAACGCTATGATTTTATCCACTTCTATTTCAGGGTTTTCATTTGAAAATTGAGCTAATTTTAAATTAGCCAAAATATTTTTCAATACTGTTGATTTTGGATTTCTCATGGTTTTTTTGTTTTTTTTAGTTGATGTAACTACATATTATTTTACTCAATAATCACAGATTTCATATTCATAAATTCTTTGATTCCTATTTCGGATAATTCTCTTCCGTAACCTGATTTTTTGATTCCTCCAAAAGGAATTCTAGCATCCGAACGCACTAGGGAATTCACAAAAACATTACCCGCTTCTACGGTTCTCGCTAATGTGTAAGCTTTCTCTCTGTCTTCTGTCCAAATAGCAGCTGCCAAACCATATCGATGATTATTAGCAATCGCAATTGCATCATTTTCATCTTTAGCCCTAATAATTGTAGCCAATGGTCCAAAAGTTTCTTCCTGAAAAGCAATATTATTTGCATCCACAAAATCAATTAATGTGGGCTGAAAATTGCAATACTCTCGTTCTCCTCCCACCAAAATTCTAGCACCTTGCTTTAGAGAATGTTCCAATTGGTAACTCAATTTTTCGGCCAAATCAATTCTAGCCAAAGGCCCCATGTGAATTCCGTTTTGTAATGGATTCCCTTGCTGTAGCGCACTTACTTTTTGAGTAAACAAAGCAGCAAATTCGTCTGCAACTTTTTCGGTAACAATAAAGCGTTTGGCACAAATACAAGCCTGACCTGCGTTTAACATTCTTGATTGGGTAGCTACTGTTGTGGCTTTTTCCAAATCGGCGTCATTCAAAACGATAAAAGCATCTGATCCTCCCAATTCTAATACCGATTTTTTGATATGTTTTCCAGCTAATGCCGCCACTGAAGAACCTGCCATTTCACTACCTGTTAAGGTAACTCCTGACACAATATCAGAAGCAATAACCCTTTCAACTTGTGGGATATCAATGTTTATTTGTTGAAATACCCCTTCAGGAAAACCAGCTTCCAAAAATGCTTTTTCGATTGCTTTGGCACAACCAATTACATTTGGAGCATGTTTTAATAAGGTGACATTCCCAGCCATAATTGCTGGAGCAGCATAACGCAATACTTGCCAGAAAGGATAGTTCCAAGGCATAATCGCAAAAACAGCCCCAGAAGGATCATAAACCGACATGCTCTTGAAAGGTGTGTCATACCGCTCATCTCTCAACATTCTTTCGGCATTCTCTGCATAAAAATCACAATTCCCTGCAGATTTTTCTACCTCAGCGATTCCTTCGGCTAAAATTTTACCCATTTCACTGGTAATTAATAAGCCCAATTCGTCTTTTTTGCTTCTTAATATTTCGGCCAGTTTTTTCATTTTATCGGCTCTTTCTTGAAAAGACGTGGTCCGCCAGTGCTTGAAAGCCGATTCCGACAACTGCAGTTTTTGAGTCAATTGCGCATCAGTTACAACTTCATGCTCCGCAATAACTGCTTGTGTAAACGGATTTATAGATTTGAAAATCATTTTATTTTTTTGTTTAAAGTTTAAAAGTTTAAAGTTGTTTAACTGAACACTAAAAACCTGCTACTGCCTATTTTTCTAATACCATCCCACTGGATCAGTATCTAGATTGATATTGACTTGTTTTACTTCGAGGTAATTTTCGATACCATACAATCCCAGTTCTCTACCTGTTCCTGATTGTTTGTAATCCCCCCAAGGCATTTCTTGAAGGTAGGATGATAAAAATTGACCCAGCCAATTCCATCTCTAATTTTTGGCATTACCCGATGTACCCTTGTTACATCTTGTGTGAATAAGCCATACCCCAAACCATATTCTGTATCATTGGCTATTGCAATAGCTTCTTCTTCGGTAGAAAATTTCAATAATGCTACTACTGGTTCAAATATTTCTTCTCTATCCATTCGCATATTTGGAGTAACATCAGTAAAAATAGTTGGTTCAATAAAAAAACCCTTTGCTATCATCTGTATTGCCTCCAAAGACTAATTTCGCTTCCTCTTTTCCTACTTCGATGTAGGTTCTAATTTTGTAAAAATGACCTTGAGAAACAACCGATTCCATTGTGTTTTCGTCATCACTCCCGTCACCCACTTTTATGTTTTTGGCTCTAATTTCAACACCACAATCATAGCCTTCGCAATCCAAAATATTATCTCTAAAAACACTTAAAATCCATAATTAACATAAGATTTCGTAACGAAACTGAATTATTCTATAAAAGCAAGAGCTCACAAATTATTTTTGTTGAAGAAATACTTTTGAATTTAAGATTAGGAGTAAATTCTTGTTTTGGAAGAAGAAATTGATTCACGGAACTCAGCTAAAAAATTTAAAACAAGTGAAGTACTTTAGTTGTGGTAAATTTCTAATGCAGAACATGAGTTATACAGCATTTCTTCGGATTTTTTACCACAGTTTGAAAATATACCGATTAATATGATTAATGATACTATTACTTTTTTCATAGGGTTTGATTTTTTGGTTAGTATTTAATTTAAGTGTTTACAATTTGAACTGGACATAAAAAATAACAAGTGACGATCTATTAATGATGCTCACTCAATTTTGTATTTGGATCTAATGGCCAATACATCAAAACCGAACAATTACCACTCCTTGGATCGTCTAAATAATCAAATAAGGGTTCAACCAAAATAAATCCGCATTTGGTTTGCGCCGTAACAGTTGGATCAATAATTTCCCCTTTTATGAGTTTGTCACAATATTCAGCGATGGTCATTTGGTCTTTCACTTTGTCAAAACCAATTGGCATTCCAGCAGTCATTTGTCCCAAGCAACCCAATTCTTTTGCTATCTCTTGACGTGCATTATAGATTTGCTTCCCAATACCTTTTCCTTGATAATCGGGATGTACTGAAACGTCCAATCCATATAACCAATCTGCTTTTGGATCATGTGTTCCCAACCATAAATTATCCGATATTTCAAGAAAGGTATGATGTCCTTTGTGATAATTTTGCTGCAAAGTTGTAGTAGCAGCAATTACTCTATCACCATCTAGAACAATCATTTGACCTTCGGGAAAAATTTCCATGTGTCGCAAGTATTGTTCTTCTGTCATCAATTCTTCAGCTGACAATGTTGGAAAAACAATTTTTTGAAGTTCAGCTTCTTGTTTTGCGTATTCTGGCGTAGCCGTTTGTAAAATATATTTACCTAAAATTTCTTTTTTCATAGCCCTCTAGCCCAAAAAGGGTGTTAAGATTAATACTAATTCTCATTTTTTGTCTTTATGCACCGCCTAGAGGGCTAAAGACTACATATTCCCGTAACTTATCAATTTCATTTCCAAATATTCTTTCAATCCTTCAGCTCCTGATTCGTGACCAATGCCACTGCTTTTAATTCCAACAAAAGGCAATTCAGTGCCGTGTGCCGCCCATTCGTTGATTCCTACCATTCCAAATTCTAGATTTTCGGCATAAAAATTTGCATTTTTAAGATGATTGGTAAAAACATAAGAGGCCAAACCATACTCTGTATCATTCGCCCATTCGATTACTTCTTCTTGGGTTTCAAAAGGAATTACAATCATTAAGGGACCAAAAACTTCTGTTTTGATAAATGTTTGCGTTTGTTTTGCTTCGATTAAGGCTGGATGCACAAAAAAACCTTTCTCAGCTTTTTCTCCACCAATATGAATAATTGCTCCCTCACTTTTTGCTCTTTCGAGCATCGCCAAAGAATGATTTTGTTGTGTTTTATTAATCAGCGGCCCAACAAAATCAATTTCGCCACCGTTGATTCCGGTTTGTAGTTTCGAAATATCTTCTTTTACAATAGCAACAAACTGATTGAAAATACTAGCATGTACATAAAAACGTTGTGGCGAAACACAAACTTGTCCACAATTTCTTAATTTGGCAACCAAAGCTTGATGCGCAATAGCCTCTACATCAACGTCTTTATCAATGATAACAGGGGCATTTCCTCCCAATTCTAGAGACAATTTGGTAGCTGTTTTTGAAGCACCGTCCATTAATATTTTTCCAACACGAGTGCTTCCTGTGAAACTTATTTTTTTCAACAAAGGGTTCTCAATCATTTCTGCACCCGAAGTGACAGGTTCGGTATTAATTAAATTAAACACTCCCTTTGGAATTCCTGCTTCATGCAAAGCTTTTGCAATATTAAAACTCGACAATGGAGTAAATTCGGAACCCCGCATTACAACGGTACAACCCGCTGCCAATGCCGCAGCTACCGCTCTGGCTGGATTATACGCAGGGAAATTCCAAGCCGTAATCACACCAACAACGCCCATCGGCTGATAAATGACCATCGAACGTTTGTCTATTCTACTGGAAGGAATAACTCTTCCGTAACTGCGTTTTCCTTCTTCTGCGTACCATTCAAAAAGATTGGCTGCAACTTGCCATTCTCCCCTAGCCTCAAGCATGGGTTTTCCTGTTTCCAAAGCAGTTTCTTGCGCCAGAGCTTCGACATTTTCCCTCATATAATTGGCCGCTTTTTTTAAAAACTCGGCTCTATAATAAGGCGTTGTATTTTTCCACGTCTTGAATGCACTATCGGCAGCATTTATAGCCAAACGACAATCGTCCACATTACCAAAAGGAACCTTATCTAGAATTTCTTCAGTCGAAGGACTTTGTAACTCCCATTTTGCGCAGTCTATTGCATCGCACCAATGTCCATTTATATATTGTTTTCTCATCTTTTTTTTAAAATTCGTTAACATTTCGTCCAAAATGTAATGAGTTAATTTCAAATCCAGCATTTAGATACAATCGATAAGCCTCTTTTCTTTGGAAACCCGAATCTAGTGACAAATGGTCATACTTGTTTTCCTTAACATATTGCTTAATAAAATCTAAAAGTTGACTTCCAAATCCTTGCTTTCTATACCTTGAATGAGTTACTAGATCATCAATATATAGCGTTTTACCGCTATGCAATAAATTTAGCGTTCGTACTCCCGCTACAGCAAAAGCCATAGTGCTGTTGCCAATATAATACACTTGATACTCTCCTGAACTGAGTTGAATTTTCAATAAATTATGCAATTCAGCTTCAGTTCTATTGGTTCTTAATTCTAATAATGCTGGAATTAGAATAGCTATATCAGAAAGCGAGGCTTGTTTAACGCCACTCATGATAGTATTTCTTTAATAGCTTGTTCTAAAACATCTAATCCTTTTTGCAACACTTCATCTTCAATAAACAAAGGGCTTAAAATTCTAATACAATTCCCGTAGGTTCCAGATGTAATCACAATTAATCCGTTGGCTAGACATCTATCAACAATTGCTTTTGTGGCGACACCATCTGGAATTCCAGTTTTTGGATTGGTAAATTCTATAGCCAACATGGCTCCTAATCCACGAACATCAGTAATGGTTTCTGGATATAAGGATTGTATGTGTTTGAATTTATCATGAACGATTTCGCCAACTTTTTTACCTGCGGCATTGATATCTTTTTTTTTCATATAATTGATACTTGCCAAAGAAGCCACACAGCTCAAGGGACCTCCCAAATAAGTTCCGCCAATAAGTCCAGGTTTTATGGCATCCATAATTTCTTGTTTTCCGATTACAGCACCAATTGGCATTCCGCCACCCATTGATTTTGCCCAAGTAGACAAATCTGGTGTTACCTCATAATGCTCATAAGCCGCCCATTTTCCGGTGCGCCCAAAGCCCGATTGTACCTCATCAAAAATCAAGACAATATTATTTTCGGTACAAAACTTACGTAAATACTGCACGTATTTTTTGGAAGCCACCGTGAATCCGCCTTCACCTTGCACCAATTCTAAAATAATTGCAGCCGTTTGACTGATAGAAACCGTTGACGAGAAAGTCTTATGCAACTTCATAATCATCAACTCATCAAACTCATCTTGAGTCATTCTATTCTTCATGCTCGGTTTGTAGTAAGGGTATTCCAATCGATACACCTCGGGTGCATAAGGTCCCGCTCCTTCTTTGTATTTTACATTAGATGTCAACGTCATTGCCATCATGGTGCGACCATGAAAAGATCCATCATAACAAATAACTCCCGACTTTCCAGTTACCGCTCGCGCAATTTTGATAGCATTCTCTACTGATTCCGCTCCAGATAATGTAAGCATTGCTTTGGTAGCTTCTCCGTGAGGAAGAAGTTCACATAATTTTTCAGTCAAATCCAAATATTGCTCGTAAACCGAAACATTAAAGGAAGCATGAATAAATTTTTCGGCTTGTTTTTGAATGGCTTCAATGATTTCTGGAACGCCATGTCCGACATTATTTACACCGATTCCTCCAGCAAAATCAATCAATTCTCTACCATCTGTATCAATTATTATCGCACCTTTGGCCGACTGAATACTCGATGGATTAAAAATACCCAAAGCGTTTGGAACACTTTTCTTTCTTCTTTCGTATAATTTATCTGTATTATTCATTTTGTTTGCTTGATAATTTTGCTAATTCTAAATCAGGTTGTGCAAATTTGTATATTTTCATATACATGTTGGTTTTGGTATCAAAAACACCTTCCAAAACATGAATTTTTTCACCAATTAATTCATTCAAATGTTCCATTCCACGGCACATGACATTCGCTTCTATATCGAAATCACCAGAAACAGAGGCTAAAAAACTAATCTCAGGTAATTTAGCTAATTGTTCAAAAATAGAATTCATAAAGGTTTTGGGTTTGACGGAAATCAAAATACTCGCATAAGCATTAAATCCAATTTTGTTGGGATCAATTCTACCTATAATTTTTAAAGTCCCATCTTCAACCAAATTGATGTAACGGTGTCTTATGGTACTTACTGCAACATTAATTTCCTTTGAAATTTCAGTAAATGACATTCGACCATCTTTTTGTAATAATGTCAAAATCTGAAAATCCAATTCATCGTCTAATACACTCATTTTTAGTAATTTTTGTAAATTTTTAATAATAATCCAAAAGTAATTAATTTATTTACAATAAAAATCAATTTTTTGGTTTTATTTTCAAAATCAAAATTATTTTTTGTGTATTAATTTCCCCGAAACCCAGGTCTCTAGTGTTTCAACATCAGCAACATCTTCTAACTCGAAGGGGTTTTTATTTAAAACAATAAAATCAGCAAATTTGCCCACCGCTAAGCTTCCTTTTACATTCTCCAAATTATCAGCAACAGCACTCCCTTTCGTATAGGCATACAATGCTTGCTGCAAAGTAATTTTCTGGCTTTTGCCAATGACTGAGCCATCTGCTGCTTTTCGGGTTATCGCTGTTTCAATATTTACCCAAGGATTTATTTCCTTTACCACTGGCCCATCGGTAGATAATGCCAAATTAATATCGTTATCCAAAACCGTTTTACATGGATACACCACCTCTAATAATTCATCGGTCAATGTGTTTTTGAAATTATTGGCCAACTCATAAATAAATATGGGTTGCATGGCAGCGGTCATATTCATTCGTTTGAAATCATTTATATTATCTTGGGATAAAAAACCAACATGTTCAATTCTGTGTCTTAAAGTAGGATCCATTTTGAACAAATCACTATACACTTTCAAAGTCAAATCAATTGCTTGATGACCGATGGCATGGGTTGCGACAGAGAAACCTTTATCTACCGCTTCTTTGGCTGTATGATAAAATTTATCATAATCCAATCGCAACACGCCTTTGTATCCCTCAGTATTTTTATAAGGAACATTCAGAGCCGCTGTAGCCGAACTCAAGCCTCCGTCCGAAAAGAACTTTACGGTTTTTATTTGTAAAAAATCTGATTCATACCGTTCAGGCAACACTTGAATTTCATCACTTCCATCTGGAATTCGAAGCGGAAACACATTCATTCTCACTTTCAGCAAACCTGCTGCATCCAATTGTATATAGGCTGCAAGTAGTTCTTCG
This sequence comes from Flavobacterium sp., assembly GCF_027531905.1. Lineage (GTDB taxonomy): Bacteria > Bacteroidota > Bacteroidia > Flavobacteriales > Flavobacteriaceae > Flavobacterium. The sequence goes on from NZ_JAPZSU010000014.1 coordinate 107,924, forward strand.
TTGGCCGCAGGATCTGTGGCACTTGTGATTCCAAGACTTAACAAATAATCATGCGCTTCGAGAATCATATTTTTATACTCCTCGAAAGTAAAAGGCGGAATATGATTCATAATTAAACCTAAAGCTCTTTCGGTGAAAATTCCCTGTAAACTGCCGTCTTGATTTTTTCGAATTTCACCTCCAAAAGGCACTTCGGTAGCTTCACTCACTCCCGAAATTTCTATTGCTTGGGAATTGGCAATCCCAATATGGGCACAGGTTCTTATGACAAAAACAGGTCGATCAGTAATTATTTCATCCAAATCTTCCTTGGTAGGCAAACGCTTTTCTTCGAGTACCATTTCATTAATACCACGAGCCATAATCCATTCTGAATTTGGATTTTTAGCAGCAAAATCTTTTAGCTTTTGTTTGAATTCCACTATAGATTTTACGCCTCGAACATCCAGCATATAGGTACGAAGATGCCCTATTTTCCAAACATGAATATGCGCGTCGTTGAGTCCTGGCACTATCGTTTTTCCTTGAAAATCAATTTCTTCTTTAAAAGAAACAAATTGATTTCGAAGTTCGGCTACAGTACCAATGGCTTCAATTGTACCTAAATCATTTAGTACCATGGCATCTGCTTTAGCCAAAGCATTATCCATAGTGATAATTACGGCGTTATGTATAATCCTCACCCCCGACCCCTCTCCAAAGTAGAGAGGAGCAGAAAAGCCAGTATTTTGATTTTTATTTTTCACGAGTTTAAAAAAATTATTCAATATTCCTAGTTCTTCCTTCGCGGGCTAGGGGCTTATCTTTCGTTCAACACCTCTTGAATGGCTTCTTCGATTACATCAAGACCTTCATGCAATTGTTCATCCGTAATTACAATTGGAGGTAAAAAACGAATACAGTTGGTATACAATCCTGCTCTAATTAAAATCAAACCATTGGATACCGACTTTTTGATTACCGCCATTGCAAAATCCATATCGGGTTCTTTGGTTGTTCTATCTTTTACAAATTCTACTACAAGCATAGCTCCCAATCCACGAACTTCACCAACCACACTAAATTTTTCCTTCATGGCGTTGATTCTATCGGTAATAATTTTACCAACATGTGTCGCACGATCCAAAAATTCTGGCTTGATAATTTCTTTTACTGTTGCTAATGCTCCAACAACAGCAATTGGGCTTCCGCTATACGTTCCACCAATTCCTCCTAAGTGTGGGGCGTCCATAATTTCGGCTTTTCCAGTAATAGCAGATATTGGCAATCCTGAACCTATTGATTTTGCCATAGTAACAATATCTGGAATTACACCAGAATGCTCAATAGAAAGGAATTTTCCTGTTCTCCCTGCTCCTGCTTGAACTTCATCAGCAATAAAAACGATTCCGTGGTCATCACACACTTTTCTGATTTTTTCTAAGAAACGTTTTGGTACTGGAATAAAACCACCTTCCCCTTGAACAGGTTCAATAATGATAGCAGCAACAGCAGAAGGATCCACATGAGAGATTAAATTTTGATCAAAACGTTCGATACAAAAATCAATATACTCCTCCTCTGTCATGCTATTCGGTCTTCTATACACATTTGGAGAGTGAAAACGATAAATATCTTGGGCATAGCTTCCAAAACCTTTTTTGAATAAACCATATTTACTCGTCAAACTTAAGGTTAACATTGTACGACCGTGATAAGCACCTTCAAAACAAATTACTGCGGGTCTTTTGGTATAATATCTTGCAATAGCTACTGCATTTTCTACCGCTTCAGAACCAGAGTTTGCCAACAAAGTCTTTTTTGGAAAATCACCTGGCGTTATTTTATTCAACAATTCGGCAAATTCCAAATAAGGTTCAAAAGTTGTAACAAGGGCACCTGGATGAATGTATTTGTCCAGTTGATCTTTCACCGCATCAATTACCACTTGCGGTCTGTGACCTAAATTTACCATTCCGATTCCTCCTGCAAAATCAATCAATTGATTCCCATCAACATCCCATACTAAAGCTCCTTCTGCCTTTTCAACTACCACTTCGGTAGATTTGCCTAGACCAGCTGGTAAAGCCGCAGCTCTTCTTGCTAATATTTCTTTGCTTTTTGGGCCAGGAATTTCTGACACTTTTTTAATTTGAGTTCTCATTGTATTTTATTTTTGCTTTTTATTCTTTATTCTTTTATTTGCTATAAATAAAAATTTTCATCAACTGGTTTATACATTAAAATACTGCCAAATCCCGATTCAGCATCATTAATGTAATTGTATAAAGGCCTAATCCACCGAAAACCTGCACTACGTTGTGGCGTAATGGTAGGATCTATTATTTCGTCGTTCATCACTCTTTTACAATATTCTTCAATAGTCATTTGGTCTTTTACTTTGCCATAACCAATTGTCATTCCTGCAATTATTTGTCCTTTTAGACCTAATGCTGCACATATTTCATTTCTCGCTTTGTACATCTCTTTTGAAAGTCCTAAACCTCTATACTCTGGTAAAACTCCCATATCTATGCCGTACATCCATTCTCCATCAGGGATTTGTACATTCGTAATCCATAAATTATCGGTCTCTTCTAAAAAAGTACTATCGTGCTCTGGAAAATTACATCTGAATGAACTTGCAGAAGCTATAATCATTCCATCCTTTTCTACTACGATTTGGCCCTCTGGAAAAACCTTAATATGATTTGCAAAATGATTGCTAACTAATATTTCAGATTCATGCAAAGTAGGATAGCATTTTGATTGAACATATTCCATTTGAATAGCATCATCTGGAGTCGCATTTCGAATCTCAAATTCATTATGTAAAACATTTTTCAAAATCATACTATTCATTTATAAAACAAATCCTGCGATAAGATACAATACTGCCGAAGTTCCAAATATTATCAATTGATAGGGAAATTGAGAGATTCCGTGTTGCATCATGTTTACTTTACAAGATTGTGCTGTTAATACTCTATTATCTGAGAAGAAACATGCTGCTGCTCCCCAAACTGTTCCAGAGGCCAATGCACCTTGAACCAACCAAAAATTAGCCCCTAAAGTATGCGATAACAAAGCCGTTGTTGGAACCAAAATTGCATAAATACCCCAGTTAGATCCAGTTGCCCAACAAATCCAAGCGACTAAAGTAAAGACAATAACAGGCAAAGTTGGCCCATTCAACCATATAATTCCTTGCAATTTTTCAACAACAAATTCATTGAAACCTAATGCATTTTGTACATCTTTCAATAAATAAGTAAAACCTAAAACAGTCAATACAAAAGTGATTGTCTCTAAACCTAAAACAAAATGTTTAGATATTTTATTGAATTTAATGACTTTGAACAGTAAAAAATATAAGTAGGTAAAAACAACAGCTGTAACAATACCACGCAAAGCATCTATACTTCCGAAAATGTATTCTGTTGAAAATTCAAAACTTCCCCAATAATCCATATCAAATGGATAAGGAAATACCGTACACCAGATTAAAACAAAAATGGGTAATATAAAATAGATTAATCTACCTTGTTTTGCATTTGGCTTTGTTACTTTAATGGTTTCAGAACCACTTGGTTTAACATTTGCTTCAGCTTCTCTAATCCCTTTTGAATCGGGAATCAATTCAAAAACAATCAAGGCTCCAACTATCAATGAAATCCAAGCCGAAAAATTATAAGGAATTGTCCCCATAAATGCTTGAATAGGATTTGTTATAGCTACTCCTGCCCCATCCAAAACACCGCCATCAATAGCGACAATTTGTGTCCCGTAAAAAATTGTCCATGTCGAAATAGGAAAAATAATAGTAAAAGGTACGCAAACCATGGTCAATACCAAAGCTAATTTTTCTCTAGAAACCCCAAATTTATCGGTAATAGGTCGCATCGTATTTCCAACAGACAGCGCACTTAAATAATCATCAAGAAAAAAGAAAAAACTCAAAAAATAAGTCATTATCAGCGATTGCTTTTTGTTTTTTACGTGATTCTCAGAATACCTACCAACAGCTTTGATTCCTCCTGAAGCACTTAGTAATTGAACAAATGCACCATATAAAATACATACTAATATCACCCATATTAGTCCTTGATCATGTGCATCTCTAGCAATTGATGTAAACATACCATCAAACATATTCAATGGAAAAATCATTCCTTTCCCTTCTGGAAAATAGGTCTCTGATCCTCCTTGTTGAGCTAATAATGCAAATCCGATAGCGCACCCTATAATTAAAGGTTCTAATGCTTTGCGAGTGATCATAGCGATACCTAGCACTGTAAATGCAGGAACAAGAGCATCCCAATGAATAAAATAAAAAAGAATAGCCAGTAATAACAAGGCTACACCAATAATAACGGATATTGATTTCATAAACTTAATGGATTTAGTTTGGTTTTTGGATTTAGTTAATTATTCAATTTAAAGTGGTTATTCTTTAAATCAACAACCTATATATAGCGCCTTATTCTCAACTAATCACACATTGTAAATAATTCGATATAAATATGATTATTTTGTAAATCTAACAATATTTTAATAACACACAAAAATATTTATTGTTTTTTTACTTAATATTGTATATTTGAAAAAATTTAAAAGTCAAAATTATGTCATTTAACGAAGTAAAAAACTTTATAAACGGGGAGTTTATCCCAGGTAGTTCTACAAAAAAACACGCTGTTATTTCTCCTTTGGACGGTAAGGAATTAACTACTTTCAACGAGTCTACAATGGAGGATTTGAATAAAATTGTCAATGCAGCTCAAATTGCACAAAAAGAATGGCAAAAAGTCACTTTAAAAGAAAGAGCTCAAATTTTCTATAAATACAAACAATTATTAGAAAAGAACAGTGAAGAATTAACAGAAGTTATCTACAGAGAAAACGGAAAAATACATAGTGAAGCCAAAGCAGAAATAGATAAAGCAATCGAATTAACAGAATTTGCTTGCTCATTACCACAGTTCGTAAATGGTGAAAACATGGAGGTAAGCAAAGGCGTATTTTGTTCTTCAACAAAAATACCATTAGGAATTGTTGCTTCTATTGTTCCATTTAATTTCCCTACTATGGTACCTCATTGGACTATCGTAAATGCTATTGCTCTCGGTAATGCTTTTATTTTAAAACCTTCTGAAGCTGTGCCTATAAGTAGTCAATATACCGCCAAATTATTAAAAGAAGCTGGACTTCCAGATGGTTTATTCAATATCATCAATGGAACTCAAACTACTGTTGAAAACATTTGTGATCACCTAGGAATTCAGGCAGTTACTTTTGTTGGCTCCACAAAAGTGGCCAAAATTGTCTATCAAAGAGCAAGTCATAATTTGAAACAAGTATTAGCGCTTGGTGGCGCAAAAAACCACATCCTTTTGTTACCAGATGCACATCCAGAAATGGCTTCGTCTAATATCGTAGCCTCTATGAGTGGCTGTGCAGGACAAAGATGTATGGCTGCCGCGACTTTACTTGCAGTTGGAAATTGCGATGCTATCCTTGATAAATTATTAGGTGATGCACAAAAAATTCAATGTGGTACAACTTTAGGAGCGGTTATTTCTAAAGAAGCCAAAGACAGAATTGAAGCCTATATCACTGAAGCAGAACAACAAGGTGCCAAAATTATTTTAGACGGACGCCATACCATTGTTCCTGGAAAAGAAAATGGATTTTATGTCGGCCCTACAATAATAGATCATGCCACACCCTACATGAAAATCGCAAGAGAAGAAATTTTTGGACCTGTGTTAGCTATCGTTCGTGTAGATACCATTGATGAAGCCTTAGCCATCGAGAACGCAAATCCTTATGGCAATGCTTGTTCTGTATTTACACAAAGCGGAGGTTTAGCCAATTATGTAACGGAGAATGCTTCAGCTGGAATGTGTGGAATAAATATTGGAGTCCCTGTTCCAAGAGAGCCTTTTGGTTTTGGAGGATGGAATGAATCTCGATTTGGTTCTGGCGACATCACTGGAAAAAGCGCGATTGGCTTTTTTACAAAAGAGAAAAAAACTACCACCAAATGGAATCCTGAAGCTGGAATTAACTGGATGAGCTAAGATCAATTCAGCCCACCCTAAATTTGCCCTAAATTTCAATTAAATAAGAATAATAAAAAGCTCCCAATGATTCCTTTAGAACACTTACTCCATTTATTTTTATTGACTGTAACCAACAATAATCCAAACAATTAATCGATTTATATTAGATTTTCGTTACTAAATTTTAACCCCTATTAATTCAAACTAATTTTAAAGATGCTAACTAAAGAACAAATCATAAATGACAGTAAACAATATAGTTTATTTTCATGGTCAGCGCAAAGCAACCTCAACCCACTAGCCATAGAAAAAGCAAGTGGTGTTTACTTATACGATTATGACGGAAACAAAATAATTGATTTTTCATCAGGCTTAATGTCAGTAAATATAGGGCATGGCGACCAAAGGATTACCGCGGCAGTCGTTGAACAAATGCAAAAAGTAAGTTTTGTAACACCAAGTTGCACAACCGAAGTGAGAGCTAAACTAGCCAAAAAATTAGCTAGTATTTGTCCAGGAAATCTCAACAAAGCTTTTTTTACTTTATGTGGGACTTCCTCTGTAGACAATGCCATTAAGCTCGCTCGATTATATACTGGTCGACATAAAATTATTGGAAGGTATCGCGCTTTTCACGGCGGATCAATTGGCGGCATGTCTGTAGGTGGCGACCCACGAAAACTGGCTAATGACGGGCAACAAATGCCAAACACTGTATTACTAGATGACCCTTATTACTTCTTCGGAATGAAAGAGTTAGACGAAGCCACAAAACTACAACTTAGTTTAGAATATGTTGAACGTATCATCCATTTTGAAGGAAAAACCAACATTGCAGCCTTTATTTTTGAAGGAGAAAGTGGATCATCTGGATGCTTACATTATCCAAAAGGATATTTAAAAGGCATCAAATTATTATGCGAAAAATATGGCATTTTATTTATTGCAGACGAAGTAATGTCAGGTTTTGGAAGAACAGGAAAATGGTTTGGATTTGAAAATCATGATATAATTCCAGACATGGTTTGTATGGCAAAAGGACTGACTTCTTCTTATCTTCCATTAGGTTGTTTGATGGTTTCGGACACCATTGCAGAAAAATTCGATACTACCCCAATGATGATTGGCTTAACGTATAATGCACATCCTGTAGCATTAGCAGCAGCCTTAGCTGTTATCAATATTTATGAAGAAGATAAACTTATTGAAAATACCATAAAAAAAGGTGCTTATCTAGAACAAAAAATAAACGAACTCAGAGCCAAACATCCTAGCATGGGCAATTTTAGAAACACAGGGTTACTGGGGTGCTTGGATATTTTAAAAAACAAAAAAACAGGTGAGCTAATTGCGCCCTATAATGCCAGCGGCGAAGATCTAAAAGTAACCAATTTAATGGCAGGAAAATTAAGAGCATTAGGCTTATATACTTTTGTTCGTTGGGGATATATTTTCATCGCACCGCCATTGTGTATTACGGAAGAAGAAATAGATGAAGGATTAGCGATAATTTCTGAGGCTTTATCCATAGCAGATACGCATTTAGAAGTATAAACGGAAACATCATGAAGACAAAACTATACAAATTTATAAGGTATAGTGCTTAATTTCATCAACACAAATTGTACACTTTTTTCCAAAAAGTACAATTTGTGTTTTCTTTTTTAAGGCCAAAATCAAAGATTATTTTAATCAACTCTAGGCAAAAAACTCAAGCAAAATAAATAGAAAAACGATGTGATATTTTCTACAACCGATGCTATATTAATCAATTACAACATGCTGTATTGAGTTTTTTTTAAAGTAAATCTTAAAGGTCGATCCCACATGCAATGTACTCTCTACTTCAATTTTGCCACCCATATTCTCGATTTGATTTTTGGTTAAATACAATCCTACTCCACGCGCATCAGTATTTTTATGAAACGTTTTATACAAGCCAAAAATAGAATCTTTATATTTATCCAAATCAATACCTAAACCATTATCTTTTATACTTAAAATAATAAAATCCTCATTTTCATCTGAAGTGAAAATAATTTTAGGTACTTTTTTTTGATCGGAATATTTAATAGCATTAGTAACAATATTCAATAAAATACTTTCTAAATAAGCCGGCAAACAATTTATAGTTATACTAGAATGAATATAATTTAGCACAACAATGTCTTTTTGTTTAATTGAATCATGCAAAACATCTAAAACTTTATTGATGTATAGATTTAGATTCAATTGCTCAATCTCTTTGTCTTTTACAGTGTGAATATTGACCAACTCATTCAAATTCTCAATGGTAGAAAACAATTCATCAGAAACGATTTGAATATTATTCAAGGTATCAGAATCTGAAAGTAATTCTTCGTTATGCAAATCCAATAAAGATTTGATATTACCGCTATGGGTGCGTAAATTATGAGATACAATATGCGCAAAATTGAGTAACTTATTGTTTTGAGTGTTTAAAATTTCAAGCATTTTAGCCAATTCCAACTCTTTCTCCTTTTGATCTGAGATATCAGTATGCGTACCTACGATTCGTAGCGGTTTTCCATCGGTATCTCTCTCTATAACTTTGCCTCGATCCAAAATCCATTTATAACGCCCATTACACAAAACCCTGTGACACGTTTCGTAGAAAGGAATTTTATTTTCAAAATGAAGGTTTATATTACCATAATATTCTCCACGATCATCAGGATGAACACGTTCGTCCCATTCTTCGGGAGTGGCCACTAAATCAGATTCTGTCAATTCTAAAATTTTCATGGATTCTGAGGAATAATATACTTTTCCAGTAACTAAGTCCCAATCCCACACGCCTCTATCCGATGCTTGAACTGCAAAATGATAACGTTCATCTGCAAGACGCATCCTAATCTCTTGCTCTTTCATATTAGTAATATCAGAGATTAAACCATAAAAAACTACCTCGCCTATATCATTTTTCTTTGGCGTAGCATCAATCCGAATCCATTTATAGCCGCTATCAGGTAATAACAACCTAAACTCTATATCCCAAACTTCTACATTGGTTATCGCCCGCTCATAAGACGACATAAACCCCTTCAAATCTGGCTCATAGATAGTGTAATTAGATAATCTATAGGAATCTTCGATAAACTCATTTAATGAAAATTCATTAAAAAAGTCAATCGGTTTACTAAGAAAATCGAATGCAATCTGTCGTTCAGCATTGACTCGAATTTGGAAAATAATATTAGGAAGTTGTTTGATTAAACTTTCGTATAGCGCATTTAAATCTTCTGGATTTCGGCTTTTTGCAAATATCATATTATATACTTCCTTTATTAAGATTAAACTTTAAAACTATTTAAAAGACTACATTGCATAGCCTTAGCTAAATAAAAAATACTAAACCGAACCCTTTCTCGGGTGATACGTTTTCATTACTTGCCTCAAAAAGGAACGATCCAAATGCACATAAATTTCGGTTGTAGTGATAGATTCATGCCCTAACATCAATTGAATAGAACGAAGATCAGCTCCATTCTCAAGCAGATGAGTTGCAAATGAATGCCTAAAGGTGTGCGGACTAATTTTTTTATTGAGTTCAATCAAATCAGCCAGTCTATTAATAATGGTAAAAACCATCGCTCTGGTTAATTGCCTGCCTCGTCTATTTAAAAACAAAGTATCTTCAAACCCTTTTTGGATAGGCAATTGAACACGAACAGTTTCTTTATAAATAGTGATATACTTTTGTGCTACTTCGCCAATGGGTACAAAACGATCTTTATTCCCTTTGCCATGTATTTTGATAAAGCCCTCCTCAAAAAAAAGATCAGAAATTTTCAACCCAACCAATTCAGAAACCCGAAGCCCACATCCGTATAAAGTTTCGAGCATGGCACGGTTACGTTCACCTTCGTTCGAACTTAAATCAATAGCTGAAATTAAGTCATCAATTTCATCAACCGATAAAGTATCGGGCAATTTTCTTCCTAATCTAGGAGATTCTATCAACTCCATTGGATTATCTACTCGGTAGTCTTCAAAAATCAAATACGAAAAAAAACTTTTTAATCCCGAAATTATTCTGGCTTGTGAGCGCGCATTTACTTCTTTGGATACAGCATAAATGAAAAATTGAACCGTTTCATCGGTAACAGTAATTGGAGATTCTGAGATTCTTTGTTCTGCCAAAAACAGACAAAGTCGTTCAATATCCAAAGTATAATTCGCAATCGTATTGGCCGATAACCCTCTTTCGATTCTTAGATAAGATTGATACTGCTTGATATAATTACTCCAACACATACTACAAAGAAAGGTGATTTTTGGGCATAAAAAAAACCTCCTTTTTAGGGGAGGTAATGTATTCAAATTAAAAAATTACAATTTAAAAGCAACGCCAAGGTTTAAAGAAGAAAATGTTCCATCATTAGAAACTCCTTTGTATCCTAAAAACAAATCTGTTTTACCAAAAGAGTAACCAACTTTAGGTTGATATAAGAATCCACCTTCATTTCCACTAGGAGCAACACCAATTGCATATCCTAAATCTAAGCCTAAGAAAAATTTATCAGATAAAGAATATTGAGCCGTTCCATAAACAGGGATAAATCCAGCATCATCATATTCAACTTCTATAATACCAAATTTTTCAGTTTTCCCAATATAATGAGCATATCCAGCCCCAAAGCCAGCTTCGAACTTTTCAGAAACTTTCCATGTGTAAGCCACGTCAACACCTAAATTTAAAGAATATGAATCTTTAATATCACCTAATGGCAATCCTAAATTAGCTCCAACTTTGAAACCTCCATCTTGTGCATTAGCAAATGCAAAACCAAATACTGCTATAGCAGTTAACATAATTTTTTTCATATTTGTTTAGTTTATTAATTTTACGCGAAACTAATGATTCTAAAGAAGATAAAAAAAATCATAGTAAGTCAAACCTTAATAAAAAAGTATTTAGAAATAAATAAAATAAAATCAACATAATCTATAAAAAACTTATTACTAGCTAATTACAAAAACCTTACTCACTAAAAACTGGTATTTTTGTAAAACATAAAAAAAAACAATATTAACAAGACAAATAGTAATAATTTGTTTTAAATAATGCTAAAAATGATAATAAATCTTATATAATTACGCATAAAAAAACCTCCAAAATGGAGGTTTTAATATAATAATTCCTTACTATTTACTCCATTTTCCTCCACCAAGGTAGAAGCCTAAATGAATACCAACATAAGAATTTTTTGCAGTTACATCAGAATTATTGATTTTGCTTTTAGGAACGATGTTATACTCAACACCCATTCTAAATTTGCCTAACTCAAAACCAGCTCTAACTAATCCACCAAATTTTGATTTTGAATCAAGATCTACACTTCCAGTCATTACATCAACATCAAATTCAGCATTTGAAAGAGAATAGATCCCTGCTCCAGCACCTACATAAGGAACAAAACTAGAACCAGTAAAGTAATAATCGTAAGTACCTACATACGATGCACTAGTTCCAATTTTTGCTTCAAGTGACTCGCCAGAACCACTAAATTCTTTAGCCATAGCAGCACCAGCAATACGCAAACCAACATTCATATTGTCAGCAATGTTATATTTAGGCTCGATAGCAAATAACACCCCTCCACCACCAGATGGAATTGCATAACCTAAATCTAATCCAACTCTAAATTTTCCTTTTTCTTGCGCATTAGCAAATGTGAAAGCAAATACTGCTAAACCAGTTAAAATAATTTTTTTCATTTTTTTGTTTGTTTTTAATAAGATTTTGGCCGAAATTAATTATCCAAAATGAAATAAAAAAATTGTTAAAAAAAACAAAAACTTAAAAAACCTAATTAAAAGCAATTTTAGAAAAAAAAATAAACAAAATAATAAGCTTGTAGTTAGATGATTACAAAAAAAATACTCACTAAAAAGTGGTATTTTTTAAAAAAAATAAAAATAAATAATTTTAATAAGATAAATAGTAATAATTTAATTTAAATAATGCTAAAATTAATAATGAATCTTAAATAATTACGCATAAAAAAACCTTCCATAAACGGAAGGTTTAAAATATTGTATAAAAAAATTACAATTTAAAAGCAACTCCAAAGTTTAAAGAAGAAAAAGTTCCTCCGTCAACTGAAATTCCTTTGTACCCCAAAAACAAATCAGTTTTTCCAAAAGAATAACCTACTTTAGGTTGATACAAAAATCCACCATTGTTTTCAGTTGGAGCAACACCAATTGCATATCCTAAATCTAATCCTAAGAAAAATTTATCAGATAAAGAATATTGAGCCGTTCCATAAACAGGGATAAATCCAGCATCATCATATTCAACTTCTATTATACCAAATTTTTCAGTTTTCCCAATATAATGAGCATATCCAGCACCAAGACCTGCTTCAAACTTTTCAGAAACTTTCCATGTGTAAGCTACGTCAACACCTAAATTTAAAGAGTATGAATCTTTAATATCACCTAATGGTAATCCTAAATTAGCTCCAACTTTAAATCCTCCCTCTTGAGCGTTAGCAAATGCAAAACCAAATACTGTCACAGCAGTTAAAATAATTTTTTTCATTTTTTTGTTTGTTTTTATTAAGTTATTTGGCAAAACTAATAAAAAAAAAGAGTCAAAAAAAAACCAAAAAACCTTCTTAAAAAAATTATTACCAAATATTTACATAAACTTAACAAATTAAAATTAGGTATTAATTACAAAAGAATTGAAAGCATCTTATTTTAACAAGTTAAATCAATATTTTGACTTTGGAAAGCATTTAAAAATGTTGTTATTTCGCAGCACAAAACAATCTTGTTATTCGCTTCGTTTTTACAAAATACAATATTTAGAAATTAAAAGAGTTTAACATCATAATCAATCACTAAAAAAAAGAAAATGAAAAAAATCATTCTTATTGCCGCTTTTGCTTTATTTGGAACACTAACAACGCAAGCACAATTATTACATTTAGGAGCTAAAGTAGGGATCAATTATGCTAATCTTACAGGTTCTGATATTACCGTAAATTCAGAAAATTATAAATCTGATGCTATTACTGGTTATCATATTGGTCTATTGGCCGAAGTAAAATTGACCGATAAATTTAGTGTTCAACCCGAGTTATTGTACTCTACACAAGGCGCTAGTTACAAAAACGCAATTAGCGAATTTAAAAACAACTTAGGCTATTTATCGATTCCTGTGATGGCAAAAATCTATTTAAACAATACGTTTAGCTTAGAATTAGGTCCACAAGCTTCTTTTCTTTTAAGCGAGAAAGACAATGTAAACCTAAATGATTCCAAAACTTTTGACTTTGCCGTAGCTGGAGGCTTAGGAGTAAAAATTACCAAAAGTATCTTTATTCAAGGACGTTATGGTTTGGGATTAACCGAGGTTTCAACCAGCGCAAAAGCAAAAAATTCTGTAGTACAAGTTTCCGCAGGATTTATGTTTTAATAATTAACAAAATCAACCACAAAACCGTACTATTATTTAGTGCGGTTTTTTTATTTTTACCAAAAACAAGTATCATGCAAATTGCTATAATTAACGGACCCAATCTTAACCTACTAGGAAAACGCGAACCCAAAGTATATGGAAGTGAAACCTTCGAAGATTATTTTGAAAGTTTAAAAGTTAAATTTCCCCACATTCAGTTTTCTTATTTTCAAAGCAATATCGAAGGCGAGTTGATCGGTAAAATACAAGAATTCGGCTTTTCATATTCTGGAATAATTCTCAATGCTGGTGCTTATACCCACACCTCAATAGGCATTGGCGATGCTGTAAAAGCTGTTACTGCACCAGTCATAGAAGTACATATTTCTAACACCTTTTCTAGAGAAAGCTTTAGACATCAATCCTATATTTCAGGAAATGCCAAAGGTGTTATTCTAGGATTCGGGTTAAAAAGTTACGAACTCGCCATTCAATCTTTAATATAATCTTATGAAATTTACCCTAATAAATTAACAACTTTTTATGATGTAAGTTTTTTCATCTGTTTAATTTTACCAAAAAAAGCAGATGAAACAATTTTACGTTTTTATTTTATTTTTAATCTCTTCGCCTTTTATCGCACAAGTAAAAGGAACTATCACTGACGAAAAAGGAAACCCATTACCTTTTGTTTCCGTAATCATTCAAAATTCCTATTCAGGAACTACCACCAACGACAAAGGAAAATACGAACTGAACCTCAAAAAAGAAGGTGATTACACCCTATTGTTCCAGTTCCTTGGTTACAAAACCGTAAAGAAAACGATTCATTACGAGAAAACACTAATAATAATTGACATTCAATTATCGGAAGAAAATTACAACCTCAACGAAGTAGTTATCAATCCAAAAAATAATCCCGCCAACGCCATTATTAAAAGTGCGATTGCAGCACGAAAAGAAAACGCTGAAAAAACAGCCCGATTCACCGCCGATTTTTATTCACGTGGATTATTCAAAATCAAAAATCTACCTAAAAAAATTTTAGGAATGAAAATAGAAATGCCAGACGAAATGACCACTGGCTTAGATTCAACTGGAAGCGGTATTTTGTACTTATCCGAAACTGTATCAAAACTAACCTTCGAAAAACCTAACAATTATAAAGAAAGAATCATTGCTTCTAAGATTTCGGGTAACGACAAAGGCTTTAGTTACAATACTGCTCGTTCTTCATTTTACGATTTTTATGACAATACAGTCGATTTTGATGTAAAAATGATTTCACCCATAGCTAGCAACGCCTTTCAATATTACAAATACAAACTCGAAAGCACTTTTTTTGACGAAAGCAATCATCAAATCAACAAAATTAAAGTCATTCCAAGACGAGACAAAGAACCCGTTTTTGAAGGTTACATTTATATTGTAGAAGACAGCTGGGCGATTTATGCCGTTGATTTCGACATCAAAGGCTATCGCATGCGCAATGAATTCACCGAAGTGATGACCTTAAAACAGAACTTCAATTACAATTCCAAAACTAAAATTTGGAGCAAAAATGCCCAAAGTTTAGCTTTTACCGCTGGTGCTTTCGGTATCGGATTCTCAGGTACTTTCAATTATGTGTACAGCAATTATGAATTCTTTGATGCTTTTGATAAAAAGACCTTTGGCAATGAAATTGTAAGCTTTGAAAACAACGCCAACAAAAAAGAAGATACTTTCTGGGAAAGCACAAGACCTATTCCACTCACCGAAGAAGAGAGTAAAGATTATATCAAAAAAGACAGCATTCAAACCATCCGCTCGTCCAAAACCTATTTGGATTCTATCGACCAAAAACGAAATAAATTCAAACTATTAGACCCAATAACAGGTTATAATTATAGAAACACTTTCAAAAAATGGTCGTTCGATTATGCAGGATTAATGGACATAAGCTCACTAACTTTCAATACGGTTCAAGGTTTCAATCTTGACTCTGGCTTTACTTATCGCAAATGGGATGATGAATCTGGAAAAAGCACAGCCATTGCAACTACTTTCAATTATGGCTTTTCAGACGAACGTCTTCGAGTGGTCGGAAACTTTAGTCATCGATTTAATAATCAAAATTATGCCACAATTTGGGTTTCAGGAGGAACAGCAGTTAAACAATTCAACGAAAACAATCCAATTTCCCCTTTTATCAATTCGATAAGCACACTCTTTTTCAAAAACAATTTTATGAAATTGTACAACAAAGAGTTTTTCAATGTGGCTTATTCACAGAATATAGCCAACGGCATCAACTTTACCGGAAAATTAGAATACAGCCAACGCAAACCTTTATTTAATACTACTAACTATACCTTTATCAAAAATGACGACCTTTATTCTTCAAACAATCCTTTGGATTCTAATGATTATTCAACTGCTGGTTTCTCAACTCATCAGTTACTAAAAGCTAATTTGAACTGGCGCATTAACTTTGGCAACCAATACATTTCGCGCCCTGACGGAAAATTCAACCTCCGAAACGACAAGTATCCAACCGTGCTTTTAGGCTACGAAAAAGCCTTTGCTGCTAGCCAAAAAAACTACGAGTATGACCTAATTAGTGCACGTGTTCTTTACGACCTTCCGTTGGCCAACAAAGGCGATTTGGGTGTAAATCTAAGAGCGGGCAAATTCTTCAATGCCGAAAATATTGCCTTTATGGATTACAAACATTTCAATGGCAATCAAACACGAATTGGCCAAACCGAACGCTATTTAAACGTTTTCAACCTGTTACCTTATTACAGCAATAGCACAAACGATGCGTATTTTGAATTCCATTCAGAGTACAGCGACAATGGCTTTATCATGAATAAAATACCAGGACTCAACCTTTTAAAAAGCAGTTTAATGCTCGGTTTTCACAACTTAGCCATTCCAAATCGCAAACCTTATCAAGAAATCAGCATAGGGCTCGATAACTTAGGAATCGGGAAATTCAAACAGTTCAGAGTAGATTATGTCCGCTCTTACCAAAATGGTTTTCAAGGTGATGGTGTAATTTTTGGATTAAAACTTTTAAATATTTTAGATTAGGAGCGGAAAGAATAGGCTTTCTTGTGGGCAAAGTCCCGTCATCCGCTATATCTTTTTTTTATTTTACCCTGTCAGGGTTTTGAACCCTGACAGGGTAAAATAAAAAAAAGGATGCCGCTACTACCCTACCGTCTGGACACAAATATTTTTATGTTAAAATGGCACGCGGATTAGGCAGATTATCGCCGATTTTTGGTTGTATATTAAAAATATTATTTATAAACTTAATGTTTTTTCAACACATTTTTTTAAAAGACAACAAATT